>JBIOJM010000023.1:0-50207 GCA_044450785.1 Isosphaerales bacterium | reverse complement strand
TGCCTCAAGTGATGCCGGGCGAGAAAACGAGGGGAAGCATGCCGGAATGGCGCGCTGTGTCTGAGTCGGCGTTCTACGCCGTCCTGCCGCCCTGGCGGCTTACGTCTGAATTGCAGCTTTTCTTTCTTGATCATCCCCTCGGGACGATTCATTCTCGCCGCGCAGCCGAGCCGGCCTTGCGATGCGTGTCCTTTGGCTCCTTTGGCTCGCGATGCGTGTCCTTTGGCTCTCGTCGACTCGCCGTCTCCGCCAACATTCCGCACGGATCTGAAAAGATTTATGCAACTCGCCTCCCCGTTCTGTAGATCATATAGGAGTAAGGCTCTTACGTGCAGCGTGCGCAACCACTGGCTCGGCTCCTCTCTCGACAACCGGGTAGCGACGATACGTCGCCGAACTCATCGAAGCCAGCGGCAGGGGATACGCGGTTTGTGCCGCCTACACGACGATTGATGCGAAATCCACGTCTTTTCGCTCCAAGCCCCACGCGCCACTTTCCATGAGGTTCTCCGTCATGACTTCCGTCCTCTCTCCTCCGTCCTTCCGAGTGTTCCGCGTTATGACTTCCGTCCTCCGTCCTCCGCCCTTCCGAGTGTTCTCCGTTATGACTTCCGTCCTCCGCCCTCCGCCCTCTGCCCTTCCGAGTGTCCTCCGTCCTTCCGCCGGCGGTCTCCAGCTTGACATTTGATCACACAAAACCGAGGTCCGCACAGTTGAAACCGGATTCGCACAACCCATTCGACGGAGACAGTGGTTTCCAAACGATTTACGCCAAGAGATTGACCCTCGAGATCGGCGATTTTGAGCGAGTATGAGCGGAGTTTTGTGGACTCTTGACCGGCGAAGGCCCTCCAGTCCTCCGCCCTCCGCCCTTCCGAAGGCCGTCTCCAGCTCGAGACTTGATTTCACACTCAAGCATCAAATCAACGAGACCGGATGGCCCTGTCCTGATCGGCATACATCGCAAACCAGCAGATGGGTCTTGAGCCGGATAAACCCAAAAAATGGCACGATCCGCAGGTCTGAGGCCAGCCGGGTGACGCCATGACGCCATTTTCGGCCCTAAACGCGTTGTGTGTGAAGTCTGCGCCCGCGTCTCGGACCTTTCATGCCTCCTCAAGCTGTCCCGCACCCCGCACCACCCTCCACGCTTCACGCTTCACGCTCCACGCACCACGCACCACGCGCCACGCCGCACGCACCAGCCCTCCGCCCACCTCGCCGCACGCGTTCGGCGACCGAGAATTCGGCGCCCCCAAGAGGACTGAACGGTTACGGCATCAGACGAGGGCCAAGTTGATGCAGACCTTCATCTCGTAGACCGCTTCTTTGAGGCCCACGAAGACCGCGCGGCTGACGATGCTGTGTCCGATGTTGAGCTCTTCCATCTGGTCGAGGCGCGCGATCGGGGCGACGTTCTGGTAGTTCAGGCCGTGCCCGGCGTGCAATTCCAACCCGGAGGTGACGGCCAGGGCGGCCGCGGTCCGGAGCGCGGCCAGCTCTCGAGCGCGATCGGGAGGTCGGGGGGCGTCGGCATACCGGCCGGTGTGCAGCTCGACAGCGGTCGCGCCCAGCTCGATGGCGGCCTCGACCTGCTTGAGGTTGGGGTCGATGAAGAGCGCGACCTCGAGACCCGCGTCGCGACAGCGTGCCAGGGCGTCGCCGACCCGGGCGCGCTCCGCGGCCACATCCAGACCTCCCTCCGTCGTCAGCTCTTGGCGGCGTTCCGGCACGAAGGTTACCTGACAAGGGAGAAGCTGCAGGGCCAGGGCGATGATTTCCGGCTCGAGGGCCAGCTCCAGGTTGAGACGGACCTGAACCGTCTCTCGGAGCAGGTGGACGTCGCGGTCCTGGATGTGCCTGCGGTCTTCGCGGAGGTGAATCGTGATGCCGTCAGCCCCTCCGAGCTCAGCCTGGACCGCCGCCCAGACCGGGTCCGGCTCTCGCCCGCCCCTGGCCTGGCGGAGCGTGGCGACATGATCGATGTTGACACCGAGTCGAAGCATGACTGGATTTCTCCCAGGGGGGATCGCGCAGCGCTTGTGGGGTCAAGAACGGCCGGCGTCGCCGGCTCCGCGCGGGCCGTGGCCTGGGGCGGCGGGCCTGGCCACCGGCCGGAGCGGCGACATGGCCAGGATGAACGTCCGAGCGGGCCCCACCGCGAACGCGATCCGCCCCTTCCGGCCGGATCCTTCGCCTTCGATCGCGACGATTCGCCCCAGACCAAACTCCGGGTGGAGCACCGACATCCCCGGCCGGAACGCGTCGAGATCCGAATGTGACGGCGCTCCTCTGCCGGCGAGCTCTCCGCGGGCGCGTGCCAGGTCGGCGGCGGTCATCAGTCGAAAGTCTTGAGGCGCGGCGGCCGGTCGAGGTTCGCTCCGGGAAGCCGGCCGGAAGCCGGTGGATTGGGTGGTGCGAAAGTCAGAGCGGCCCACGCCCGAGAGGTCGCGAACCAGGATCGGGTCCTCGGGAAGCTCGCTCAAGAATTTCGAGGGAATGGTTGCTTGCTGCTGGCCTCGGAACGACCGCACCAGGCACCGGGAGAGGTAAAGCCGGCGGCGCGCGCGGGTGATGCCGACGAAGAAGAGCCGCCGCTCCTCCTCCAGCTCGTTCCTGTCTCCGCTGGCGCGGGCGTGGGGTAGGATCCCGTCTTCCAGGGCGACGATGAAAACGACGGAGAACTCCAGTCCCTTGGCCGCGTGCACCGTCATCAGCGTGACGGCGCCGGTTTGCTGCTCCCAGCGATCGATCGGCGACGACAGGCTGACTTCCTCCAGGAAGTCCTGGATCGAGGCCCCCGGGTGCGCCTCGTCGAATTGACGCGCGGCCGTGATCAGCTCGTCGAGGTTGGCGGCGCGGTCGTCGCTGTTCTCACGCGATTCGGCCATGAGGTTCTCGCGATACCCGCTCCGGTCGAGGAGCTGCCGGAGGACCTCCTCGGCCGCGCCGTCGCGCAGCGGAGCCAGCTCGTCGATCAATCGGGCAAAGCACTCGAGCCCCCGGGCGGCCTTCTCCTTGAGGGCGGCGATCGACGAGGCCTGGCGCGCCATCGCCAGCAGGGGAACCCCACGCTCGCGCGCCGCCGCGACCAGATGGTCGACCGAGGTCTTGCCCACCCCGCGGGGCGGGACGTTGACCACACGCGCAAAGGCCATGTCGTCCTTGGGATTGAGCATCAAATTCAGATAAGCCAGGACGTCCTTGATTTCCTGCCGCAGGTAGAACGCGACGCCCCCGACCACCTGGTACGGAATCCGGGCAGCGCGGAAAGCCTGCTCGAAGGTGCGTGTCAGGGCGGTCACCCGGCAAAAGACCGCGATCTCGGCGAAACCGAATTCGCCCTCTCGGACCAGGCCGGCGATCGTGCCGGCGACCCCTTCCGCCTCATCCGTCTCACGCGGGTAGATCGTGAGCTCGACCTGGTCGCCGATCGGGTTCTCGGTCCGAAGCGCCTTGGGCTTTCGGTTGCGGTTGAACCGGATCAATGTGTCGGCGACGCTGATGATGTTCTTCGTGCTGCGGTAGTTGCGCTCGAGCGTGACGACGCGGCAGCCCGGAAAGTCTTTCTCGAACTCCAGGATGTTCGACAGGTTGGCCCCGCGCCAGCCGTAGATCGACTGATCGGGGTCGCCGGTGACGCAGATGTTGGGATGCTCGACCGACAGGGCGCGAACGATCGCGTATTGCGCCAGGTTTGTATCTTGATATTCATCGACCAGCACGTAGCGGAACCGTCGGTCGAGCTCGGCGCGAACGTCTTTGTGTTCCTTGAGGATCGCGACCAAGTGAACCAGCAGATCATCGAAATCGACTGCCGATGCCAGGTGCAGCCGCTCTTCATACGCCTCGTAGACCTGCGCCAACAGCCTGTCCCGCCGGTCAGCCGCGCGTCGCTTCCAGACTTCGGGGCTGACCAGGTCGTTCTTGGCGCGGCTGATCGCCGATTCAACCCGTTCTCCCGTCCAGCCGGGCTCGTCCCATCCGAGCAGCTCCATCACGTCCTTGACGGCGCGGAGCCGGTCGTTCTGGTCGTAGATCGAAAAGCCGGTGTCGATCCCGACCAGGGGTGAGTATTTCCGCAGCATCCGGGCGCAGAACCCATGGAACGTCCCGACCCAGACTCGCGATCGCGGCATCAGGGCCTCGATGCGCTCGCGCATCTCCCCCGCGGCCGTGTTGGTGAAGGTCAAGGCCAGGACCTGGTCGGAGGGGATTCCCTGGGACAGCAGTTGGGCGACCCGACGGGTGATCACACGCGTCTTGCCGGAACCCGCGCCGGCCAGAACCAGCAGCGGACCGCTCGTGTGAGTCACCGCCTCGCGCTGGGCAGCCGTCAGATCAGCGAGCAGTTCCATCGATGAGTTCATCCTCGGCCACCGCGCGACCCGCGGTCCCGGACGTCATTGCCCGGAATCGCACTCCGCGACAGTATAGCAGTTGTCAGTGGTCCGTGGTCAGTTGTCAGTGGTCAGTTAATACGATCCGAACTGTCTTCGCTGCCTGTCTGACGTATCTCTCGGCCTTCGTCTCTGCCCTCTCAGTAGTGAAACCGCTTCTGGTTTTCGCTCTCCTTCTTCCTTGGCGCTCATGGCGTCATGGCGGTTATTCCGGATTCGATTTCTGTCTCATTCTCTCTCCCCGTCATGGCGGTTGAAGCGTATTCGACTTCTCTCTCATTCTCCCGTCCCGTAGTGGCGGTTTGACCGTATTCGACCTCCGTCTCATTCTCTCTCCCGGTCATGGCGGTTGATCCGTGCTGGCCCAGGGAAGTAGACTGAAACCGAGGTCGAGCCTGTCGCGGGAAAGGGGAGGGGCATGGAAATCTTGGGGATCGGCACCGATATCATCGAGTGCCCGCGGATCGGCAAGATGATCGAGCACCACGGTGAGCTGTTCCTTCGTCGCGTCTACACCGAACGTGAGATTCGTTACTGCCAGTCTCGAAAGCACGCCATCGAGCACTTTGCCGGCCGCTGGGCCGCCAAGGAAGCGATCTTGAAAGCGATCGGGACCGGACGCAGCCACGGCATTGTCTGGACCAATATCGAGGTCCGTAACGGACCTGACGGCCGCCCCCAGGTCATGGTTTGCGGCGCGGCCCGAGAAATCGCTCTCGAGCGCGCGATTGGTGACATCCTGATTTCGATCTCGCACTGCCGCACCTACGCCACCGCCCACGCCCTGGCCCTCGGCCGGCGGGCCCGGGCCCCCAAGCCCACCAGCCCCTCTCATCAGGCCTGACGCAATCCTCTGGCGCGGAGCCTCTTCACCCGCCACCCGCCACCTCTCATCACGCCTTCGATTCAGACCTTCATGACCTCGTTGATCTTGGCCAGTGTGGCCTCACTGGGCTGGCGCGTTCCCCGGCACTGGGGATACTGGGCACAGCCCAGGAAAAAACCGCGGCGGCTACGGCGGACGACCATGGGGCCGCCGCACTGTTCGCAGGCTTCCTCGACCGAGACGGATTTCAGGTCGGCGGCGTGAGCCGGCCCCGCGGCACTGGCCTTCTCGACAAGCTGTTCCTTGAGGTCGTCGGGGACGGGGGCGGTGCCGCGGCATTTGGGGTATTTCAGGCAACCGAGAAACGAGCCGCGACGGCCACGACGCACAGCCATGGGCCCGCCGCATTTCGAGCAGGCCACATCGACCTTGACGGGTGGGACGGGACGGTTCTGGTCGTCGACGGGAATCAAGTTGCGGCACTTGGGGTATCCGGTGCAGCCGAGGAACGCCCCGCGCGATCCCTGGCGCAGGGCCATCGGCTTCCCGCATTTCTCGCAGATGTGTTCGGTCTCGACCGCCGACCGGACCGGGATGCCCTGCGGGTCGATGTTGAACGATTCCTTGCAATCGGGGTAGCCGGAGCAGGAGTAGAATTTTTCCTTGCGTTTGTTTTCGCGGATCATGAGGGGCTTGCCGCACTTGGGGCAGGCGTGCTCGCTGGCGACGGCCTCGACGCGGGGCTGGCCGCCGAGCGGCCGGGTCGCCTTGCACTCGGGGTATTTCGAGCAGCCCAGGAACTTGCCGGTCTTGCCGAACTTGAGCACCATCGGCGCGGCACAGAGGTGACAGGTCTCGGCCGTCGGGATCTGGACCCGTTCCATGTGCGTTTCGGCGGCCTTGAGCTCTTCTTGAAACGGGTAGTAAAACTCGTCGAGCACCTTGATCATGTCCGCCTTGGCGGTGGCGATGTCGTCGAGCTTGCCTTCCATCAAGGCGGTGAACTTCAGATCGAGGATCTTGGGGAATTGCTCGACCAGGAGGTCGTTCACCGCCATTCCCAGATCGGTCGCGTGGAACCGCCGTTCTTTCTGCTCGACGTAGCCGCGGTCCTGGATCGTCTGGATGGTGGGGGCGTAGGTGCTGGGCCGGCCGATGCCCTCCTTTTCGAGGGCCTTGATCAACGTCGCCTCGCTGTAGCGGGGCGGAGGCTGAGTGAAGTGCTGGGTGGCCTCCAGGGCCTTGAGGTCGAGAACCCCTCCGGCGGTCAGGATCGGCAGTAGCTCGTCTTCCTGCTTGCCGTGGGAATGCCAGACGCGCAGGTGACCGTCGAACTTCTGGACCTTGCCCTGCGCCTTGAACAGGCCGGCGCCGGCCGTGATCGACACATCGGTGACCATGAAGACGGCAGGGGCCATCTGGCTGGCGAGGAAACGTGCATAGATGAGCTGATAAAGCCGGAGCTGGTCATGGGAGAGGATTTTCCTGAGCCGGTCGGGGGTCAGGTTCAGATCGGTCGGCCGGATGGCCTCGTGGGCCTCCTGGGCCATCTTGCCGGCGGCGTACCGGATCGGCTTGGCGGGCAAGTAGCGCTCGCCGAATTCGTCCTTGATTCGCTGGCGTACGGCGGCGAGTGCTAGGTCGGAGACACGTAGGCTGTCGGTCCGCATGTAGGTGATCAAGCCGACGGGCCCGGTGCCGTCGACGTCGATGCCCTCGTAGAGCTCCTGGGCGACTTTCATGGTCTTTTTGCCGGGGAACCGCAGGCGGATCGCCGCCTGCTGCTGGAGCGTGCTGGTCTTGAAGGGGGCATCGGCCTTGTCGAGCTTCTCGGTCTCGTCGACCTTGGATACCACATAAGGGACCCCCGCGAGGGCGTCGCGCACCGAGTGGGCCTGGGCCTCGGTCTTGGCCTCGAACTTGGCACCGTCGTACTCGGCCAGTAATGCCTTGAATTGCTGGGCGGCGTCGGTCGCACCGGCCGGGCTCACGGTCGCGGCGATCTTCCAGTACTCCGCAGTGACGAAGCCCCGGATGTCGCGCTCGCGGTCGGCGATCAGCCGCACGGCGACCGACTGGACGCGCCCCGCGCTCAAGTTCCGGGCCCCGACCTTCTTCCACAAGAGAGGGCTGAGCTGATAACCGACGACTCGGTCCAGGAATCGGCGAGCCTGCTGGGCATTCACCATGTCCATGTTGATCGGACCGGACCGGCCGAACGCGTCCTTCACCGCCCGTTCCGTGATCTCGTGGAAGGTGACCCGGCGGATGCGGTCGTCGGCCAGATCGAGCGCCTGCTGCAAGTGCCAGGCGATGGCTTCCCCTTCACGATCGGGGTCGGTCGCGAGATAGACCAGCCCGGCCCGCGCGGCGGCTCGCTTGAGATCGCTGATGGTCTCCTTCTTGGCCGGTAGGATTTCGTACGACGGCTTGTAGCCATTCGCGACGTCAAGCCCGAGCGTGCGCTTGGGCAGGTCCCGCACGTGGCCCATGCTGGCCTTGACCACGTAGCCGGATCCCAGGAACTTGTCGATCGACCTGGCTTTCTTCGGGCTCTCGACGATCACCAGCGCCAGACGGTCGCCGTCTTGTGCCGATCCAACTTCGTCGGCGGATTTCCGCCGGGTCGCGCTTTTGGAGGGCGCGGGCTTCGCGGTCGCCGCACGCGTTCGGGCAGGCGCTTTCGGTCCGGCACCGTCATCAGACCGCGTCGATTGATTGGACTTGCGAGCCACGGTGGTATCCTACCTATCCTTTTCCCAGTTGACCGCTTCGGTCGATCCGACTCAACTCGTGCGGGCGGGGGTCGAACGGGTGATTGAGATTGTTCCGACGTCGAATCCTGGTACGATGGAGCCTCGGCCGACGCGGTTCAGACTCCGCGCCCTTTCCCTTAGCGACATAAGCTAGGTTATTGGGGCGTGTCAAGGGGGGGTGCTCGAAACAACGCGCGGCGGAGTCGTTTTTCCGGGCCTCCGCCGAGAGCGGATCGAAACGATTGAAACTCGAGGAACACCATGCTGTTCGAGGCCTTCAGACGCCATCAGCGCAAGCTTCTTGCGGTCTTCGCGATCCTGGCCATGTTCGGGTTCGTGGTCTCCGACAGCTTGCCCAAGCTGCTCAACTCCAGTTACGGCGGACGCGATCAGCCGGTTGTGACACTCGCGCCATCTCCCTGGTTCAAGCATGGGAAAACAATCTACCGCAGCGCGCTCCAAGAGATGGTCGAGCAGCGGACTCTGGCCAACACGTTCGTCTCCGAAGTCGCCGGGCTGCTTGGGTTCCGGGTTCGGGATCCGTTTGGTGGAACGAAGGACCGCGACATGGTGGATGCCTTGATCCTCCAGCACGAAGCCGACCAGCTCGGGATGCCGGCGGGGCCCGAGATGGGACGGCTGTATCTCAAGGCGATCACCCGCGACCAGATGACCAGCAGTCTATTCGAAGCCCTGATGAGCCGTCTCAATAACCGGGTCAGCGGTGAGCAGCTCCTGGCCGACATCGGCAACCAGGTCCGCTTGAGGAAAGTGCGGGGGTTGCTCGGGTCGCCGCTCGTCACTCCGTACGACGTCTTCCGATCCTACCGCGAGCAGAATGAGCGTATCTCGGCCAAGGTCGTCGAGGTCCCCGTCGACAAATTCCTGGCAAAGGTATCCGAGCCATCGCAAACCGAGATCGAGGCGAGTTATGAGAAATACAAGGACGTTCTCCCCGACCCCGCACACGAGACGCCCGGTTTCAAGGCCCCGCGCCGGATTCGGGTCGAAATCCTCTCGATCGATGGCAATGCTCTCGCCCGGTCCATCAAGGACAGGTTGACGGAGGGCGAGTTGCGCACCGCTTATGAAAACCGTAAGTCGGAATACCCGGAACCCTCGGAATTGCCCACGGACCTCTTCGCCGGGCAGCCGGAACTGACCCCTCCGATCCTCAAGCCGTTCCAGGACATCCGGTCCGTGCTGGCCGTCGTGGTCGCCGAAGATCGAGCGCAGGCCGAGATCGTCGACAAGTTCACCAAGATCAAAGACGAGGTAATGATCCCGTTCTCCGATGAGTACTTGACGGCCGTTGACAAACTCGAGGAGGTCAGGAAGCGTGACCCGAAAGCCAAGAAGGTCCTGCCACCGCATCGTTCCTTGAAGGAGGTCGCCCAGCGCGAGGGATTGATCCACGAGGTTACGAAGCCGCTCAGTCGCGAGGAGGCCGAACGGTACGGTCAGATTTCGGGCGCCGACGTCGGTTTGACGCAGCGCGGCTCCGGGCGGAAGTTCGCCGACGAATTCTTCGATCCCAAAAAGAGGCTCTATGAGCCGGAGGAGCTGACCGACCTGCTGGGAACGCGGTTTCTGGTCCGCAAGATCGAGGACGTCCCCGCCCACGTCGTGGAGCTCGATCTCGTCCGCTCCGAGGTCAGCCTCGCCTGCAAGATGGTCAAGGCCCGAGTTCTGGCCGAAAACGCTGCCCGAGTTCTGGCCGAACAGCTCAAGAAAAAGGGAGGCGCGGCCAAGGACGCGACATTCGAGGGATACCGCGTCGTCACGATTCCCCCGATCACCCGGCGGCAATCCACCCTCCTGCCCAACCAAATGGAACTCGAGCCCGGGCCCCCCGAGGACACCCCGATCCTGGAAGTCCCCTACGCCGGTGAGTCGTTCCGAAACGCCTACTTCGGCCTTCAGGCCGGTTCGATCGCCACGGCGCCCAACGAGCCCCGGACCGTCTTTTACGTGATGACTCTCGATCGTCGCGAGCCGGCCACCTTCGCCGCTCTCTACGCCCCCAATGGCGACGAGTTCCGCTACAAGCTGTCCGCGGAAAGACAGGGCGAGCGGCAGCTCGACGAAGAATGGATGGGCTGGCTCCGCCAGCAGGCTGGTTTGAAGCCCGACTGGGTCCCGCCCAACGAGGCCAAAGGAGTCGATGAAAAGACGAGGGATGAAGATTGAAGGATGGTATCTGTTCCGTCCCCTGACGCCATCGATTGTGCTCGCGTTACCGCGGTTTACAACTTTCGCCCCAATGGTCGCTTGTGGCAGCTTTTTGCCCTCGGCGTTCACGCCACGACCGTTCAACCCCTCCGGCATCCGGTCGGGGCTTTTCTCTCCGTCCATCCTGCGCGATTTGGGCATTCATACGACTCGCGACCCTTAGTGCAATGACCTCCCGAGGACGATCAGGCAGAGCCAGGCAATCGGCCAGGTCGTCAAGAGAGCGATGGCCGCGCTGTGGGTCCAACCGGATGTCGTGTCCCGTCCCGGCAAAGGTCTGGGCCCGAACAGGCGAAACCCGAGCGCCACGACGATGGGAACAAGACCAAACAAGAGTGTGTCGCCGAACTTGAATTCGTGCAGGCGCGCCGGAATGACGACCGATCCGAGCACGATCCAGTAAATCCCGATCAAGAGCCACGCCAGTTCGGCCCAGGTGCGCGATCCGGTCTGGACGGATTGGGAGGACGGGTCGGGCGAGTCTGTCCGCCGAGGCCCGCGCCGCAACAGGATGATCGGCCCGCTCATCGCCAACCCCAGCCAGAGATAAAGCCCGATCCCAGGCACGCCTTGGGCGGGCGACGGCCGGCTCGATGGCCAGAACGCCCGGAAAAGGAGCGCCGCCATCCCATAGCCGACCACCAGCGCCAGAATGTCCTGGAGCTGGAACTGAAGTCGGGCACTTTGTCTGAATGCAAGCACGATTGAGCCTAGCTCAAGACAACCAGGCCCAGACCACATTGAATGGGCCAGGCGATCGATAGGATCAGTCCGACGCGGTTTGTCCAGGGAGCGGCCTCGATCCGCTGGGCCTGCTCAGGGGGGACCATGACCCATGTGCCCCAGACGACGAACAGGGCAATCAGACAAACGACGGCGATGCCGACGGTCAAGGTGTTGATAAACAGGGGATTGTGTCGCTGATCGCTGCCGCGCGTGGCCGACTGGATGAGGGCGGTTGCCAGCCACGGTATACCGAGCAAGGCCCAGAGGCGGTCGCCGATTTTGGGATAATTGGGCAAGCATCTGGCGAACCGGCGCGCCAGGAAAATGAAGGGGCCCGCCGCCGTCACCGCGATCCAGGAAAACGTGATCCCGATCATGATCCATCCAGGGCCCGAGAGTTCCTCGCGCCGCACGCCGAGGATGTGGATTGAGGCGATGGCTGCTCCTACGACCAGCGCGGCCCCGTCCAAAACGCTGAACCCGCCCCCTTTGTCGATCCGTTCCATCTCCTCTTGCCCTCACAGTTTCCATCTGCCGACGATCCGCAAGAGACTCTGTCATTGTAATCCGGTCGATCAACTTCTTCAGCGTTTTCGTTTGGGAGGTCGATTTGCCGGACGCCCGGCGGCGGTCGTATAATAAGCCGTGATCGCAGTCCATTTACGTTTTTCAAGGTCGTGGAGCCGTTACGAAGGCAAGCCGGCGTCGCGCCGCCTGGTCGTCATCATTGCCGTCATTCCTGGTAATTCCCGCCTTGCCGGCGCCGCCGCGCCTCCACACCAAGAACTGGGTGATTGACATGGCACTCCCCAAGGTCGTGATCGTGGGCCGGCCGAACGTCGGCAAGTCGTCTCTTTTCAACTGGCTCGCGGGTCGAAGGATCGCCATTGTCGACGCGATGGCCGGTGTGACCCGCGACAGGGTCGGCTCCCTGGTGCAACTCGGTGAAGACGTCAACCCGCGGTTCATCGAGCTCTTCGATACCGGCGGGGTCGGGATGGTCGACCGCGATGATCTCAGCGAGGACGTGGAGCGCCAGATCGACACGGCGATGAACGAGGCCGATCTGATCCTGTTCGTGGTCGACATCCGGGACGAGCTGATGCCCCTGGACGAGGAGGTCGCTCACCGGCTCCGATACTTGAAGACGCCGGTGATCCTGGTGATGAACAAGGCGGACGTCCCCGACTTCGATCATCGGGGCGGCGAGTTCTACAAGCTGGGCCGGGGCAAGCCGATCGCCGTGTCCGTCCATCAGAACCGGAACAAGAATCAATTGTTGCAGTTGATCGACGAGATGCTGCCTGCCGACTCGGGTGAGAAGCCTGCCGACGCCGACATGAAGATTGCGGTGGTGGGTCGGGCCAACACCGGCAAATCCACCTTGATCAACACCCTGGCGCGGGCCGAGCGGATGATCGTCTCCGAGCGGCCGGGCACGACCCGCGACTCGGTCGATGTCCATTTCGAGCTCGACGGCATTCCCTTTCTGGCGATCGACAACGCGGGGATCAAGCGCAGCTCGAAGATCCGCGACAACCTCGATTTTTATTCGGTCCACCGCGCCCAGCGTTCGATCCGCCGCGCCGACGTCGTCTTGCTTTTCCTCGACCCCACCCAAGGCATCACACGGCTCGACAAACAATTGGCTGGTTACGTCGCGGAGGAACACAAGCCGTGCATCTTCGCGATCAATAAGTGGGACCTCATGATAAGTGATCCGGCCGACCCCTCGATGGGAAACATGGGCCGGTTCGCCAATCTGGTTCAACATGCGTTCCGCAACATGAGCTACATGCCCATGGCGTTCATCACGGCCAAGACCGGAAAAAACGTGAAGGCGGTCGTCAACCTGGCGCAGTCCCTCTTCAAACAGGCACAGAAGCGAGTGGGCACCGGCACGCTCAACCGCATCCTTCGCGACGCGGTCGATGCGCATGCTCCGCCGTCGCGCGAGAACCGAACGCCGCGGATTTATTACGCCACCCAGGTCGGCGTCGCCCCACCAACCATCGTCCTCTTCGTCAACAGCACCCAGCTCTTCGATCCCACCTACCAACGCTACTTGCTCAACGTATTCCGGGAAAAGCTGCCGTTCCACGACGTTCCGATCAAGCTCTATATGCGTTCTCGGAAGCAAGCGGAGCCCGGCGCCGCGTCGTCACAGAATGAGTGGCCAGAGGATGGCGCCACCCTGAATCCGAACACGTCGGGCCCACGGGCCGACCAGCCCATCCCCACGCACCAGGGGGGGCATTTCGACGTCGCCGCGCGCTTCCTCAATCGCGAGGTCAACGAGCTGCTCTCGGAACTGGAGGGTTAACGGCGCGAAAGGCCAGGTCAGATGAAGGCGATCCCAAAGCACATCAAGACGTTGCAGCAGTTGAACTGGGAATCTTAGACCTGGCGGAGCCTGTTGCCTTCGACTTGTCGGAACCGGAACCGGGCGACCCATGATTATGATCTTGTTGAACGGAGGAAGTGTCCGGCTGCTCATCGAGTGAACTCGCCTGAGTGTTCTCAAGCCTCCTCAGGTGCGCCTTCGTGAACTTAGCCAGCTCAGGATCACTCATTGCCTCGGCCATCTGGAAAGATCGGGTGAGGAAATCGATGGCCTTGACGGGCGACCCCAGCATGGAGTAGGTCGTGCCCAGGTTTGCAAATGCATATCCCTCCGTGCGCCGGTCACCCAGCTCCTTGGCAATCACCAGGGCTTCTTCGAGGGCGGTTAGCCCACGTTCGACTTGACCCACGTTCGTGTAGATGCCACCCAATCCGCCCAGGACATGGCATTCCAGCCCCCGGTTGCCCAGCTCGCGTGCGATCGCCAGGGCTTCCTCCTTGCGACTGATGCCCTGTTCCACTTGCCCTAGAGAGCGATAGGCGTTTCCCATATTCTCGAGAGCGTCAGCCTCTCCGTGCCGGTCGCCAATCTCCTGGGCGATCTTCCTCGCCCGTTCGCAGAAAGCGAGTGTTTGATCAAATTGATTCGAGCGAGAGTAGACGTTCCCTATTTCACATAACAACTTTCCCTGCAAACGCTTGTCACCGATTCTCTGCGAAATTGCCTCGGCTAGCTCGTCACGAGCGAGGGCCTCCTTGATTTGACCGATTTCTCTGTAAACACTGCCCAGGTTGAGGAGAGAATAAGCCTCGCCCTGGGGGTCACCTGCAGCGCGGTAAAGCTCCAGAGCTCGATTGTAATGGTCGATCGCCTGAGGCAGCTCCGCGAGGCGATTGTGGACCAAGCCGCTTTGAAGCAGGAGGGCCGCGCGTCGCGCCTGGTTTCCGGCTGTATCTCGGTCGTCCGCGTTTTCGAGCTCGGCGACTAGATCGCGGAGCATGCCAATACGTTCACGCTTACGACCCTCGGGTTGGTTGTCGATCTCAAACATCGGAGTGGAGATAACTTCTGTCTGCAAGTTTAGCCGCGCGCCACGCGGACCTGTGAAGGAAAACGTCCCGGAACGCCAATGCCACAAGTCCGGAGCGGCCTGGGCAACGGCCGTGTAGGCCCAGGAATTGAGCCAGAGAACGATCGGGACCGGGCAGAGGCGGGGGTACGCATCGCGCTGGATGTTGGCATTGCGCAGCAGCGGACCGCCTCGCAAGGTTTCCATCGGAGGGACCAGGTGAAAATCGATCGCTGCTTCCAACCCAACGACCATTACGGCAGAGTGCTTCCCCTCGGGAGCGGGGTTGGCGCGAATGTGATCCTGAAGCCGGTGGAGGAGAAGTTCCTCTTCGTTGCCGGGCGAAAATCATGCATGACTTGCTGCTACCGTTCCTAGGAGTTGACCTCATTCTGGGCTCGATTATAGCGGAAACCGTGAATGATGTTGCCGACCAAATCCTGGAGTTAAGACGGAACGGGCAGGCTCCCTTGATTCGTCGGGCTCACTCTGGTCGAATAACCAAGGCAGAAATCCAGAAGCAAGAGCAGGTTGGATAGACCTGGCTTTGCCGGCTCCGCCGGCGGTTCTGGGGAGTCACTTGCATGATTGTCGGGGTGCCCAGGGAGATCAAGCTGGACGAGTATCGAGTGGCGATGCTTCCCGTGGGCGCGGAGGAGTTGAGCCAGAGTGGCCATACGGTTCTGTTCGAAACCGGCGCCGGGCAGGGAAGCGGGATCGCCGACGCACAGTATAAGGCGGCAGGCGCGACGGTCGTTGCCGAGGCCGCCGAGATCTGGTCCACGGCCGAGCTGGTGGTCAAGGTCAAGGAGCCGCAGCCGGAGGAGTGGCGTTTTCTGAGGCCCGGTCAGGTTGTTTTTACCTACTTCCACTTCGCCGCCGACGAGCCGCTCACCCGCGCCATCATCGAGAGCGGCATCACGGCCATCGCCTACGAGACGCTGTACGACCCGCGCGGCAGCCTTCCACTCCTGACGCCGATGAGCGAGGTCGCGGGACGGATGAGCATTCAGGAAGGGGCCAAGTTCCTGGAACGGCCCCAGGAAGGGCGCGGGATCTTGCTGTCCGGCGTGCCGGGCGTCGCTCCGGCCGAGATCGCCATCCTGGGCGGAGGAGTCGTCGGCTCCAACGCTGCCAAGGTCGCCGCGGGTCTTGGCGCGACCGTCCGGATCCTCGACGTCAACCTCGATCGGTTGCGCTACCTCGACGACATCATGCCCCCGAACGTCACAACACTCTATTCCGACCGCCACACGATTGTCGAATCGATCGAGCGTGCCGACCTGGTGATCGGCGCGGTCCTGATCGCCGGAGCCAGGGCGCCGCGGCTGTTGCGACGGGAAGACCTCGCCCGCATGAAAAACGGCGCCGTCATCGTGGATGTCGCCATCGATCAGGGAGGTTGCGTCGCGACCAGCCGGCCGACGACTCATCGCCAGCCGACCTATCTGATCGATGGTGTCGTCCATTACTGCGTCACCAACATGCCGGGCGCCGTCGGGCGTACCAGCACTTATGCGTTGTGCAACGTCACGCTCCCTTATGTCCTTCAAATGGCAAGACACGGCTGGCGGAATCTGGCCGGCAGCGACCGCGGCGTCGCTGAAGGGGTTAACATCGACCAGGGGCGAGTCACCAACAAGGCCGTCGCCGCGACGTTCGGTTTACCATATCATCCACTCGACGCGGGTCCGGCGACCGTGGCCATGCATGACTAAAGGCGGAAGGATGAAGGCAGAAGGATGAACAAGCGGCCGAAATCTTTACCCCGAACGGGTCACACAACAAAGCCCAGGGTCGCCACAGGCGCACCTTGGTTCTGATCACTCAACCGCAATTCATCAACCTCTGTTTCCGGGAGAGTTCCACTCAATGAGCCAGGATGACTTTGATGGCGACAAGGGCAACGAACAGGACCACGAGCACGAGCATGAGCACGAGGTCGAGGAAGCTCTCGAAGAAGCGCTCGAGCTCGATACTCAAAGCCAGATCTTCCTGGTGATGAGGCGCCAAAACCTTGATCTGCTGCGGATCGCCACCCAAGTGGCGGGTTATTCCGGTCAACATGGCCCGGTCAAGTCGGGCGACGTGAAGAACGCAATGCGTAACATCTGGGAGGTCTTCTCCGAGTTCTACGCCTGGATCGATCCCGAGGAGGCCGAGGGGGACGAAGACGACGAGGATGAGGATGACGACGAGGATGCTGAGTGAAGAAGGGAACGAAGCCGATGCGTACCAGACGGTCCTCTGGGTGGGGGATGCGGCGACGGGCTTCCTGAGGCTGATTGACCAGACCCGGCTGCCCACGGAATATGTCGAGATCGACTGTCACGACGTGCCGGCGGTCTGGGAGGCGATCAAGCAGTTGCGGGTCCGAGGCGCGCCGGCCATTGGCATCGCGGCGGCCTACGGGGCGGTGATCGGTGCGCGCACACAGGGCTCGACCGACGTCGTGGCCGTCCGCTGCGCGGTGAGCGAAGCCACCGCGCGGCTGCGAACAAGCCGCCCGACCGCCGTCAATTTGTTTTGGGCGCTGGACAGGATGGACACCTTGCTTGCAAAGGCAATCCATGACGACGGCCCCGCGATCCTGGAACGGCTGTTGGCCGAGGCCCGAAAAATCGACAAGGAAGACCGCGCGATGTGCCGTGCGATCGGGCGGCACGGCGCTCTTCTGGTCAAACCCGGTCAAGGAATCTTGACCCATTGCAATGCCGGCGGCCTGGCCACCTCCGATTACGGGACGGCCCTGGCGGTGGTCTTCGCCGCGCACGAGCAAGGCACGCCGGTCCGAGTGTTCGCCGACGAGACGCGGCCGCTGCTCCAGGGAGCACGGCTGACGGCCTGGGAGCTCCAGCGGCGCGGCATTCCCGTCACGCTCATCTGCGATAACATGGCCGCTCAGGTCATGCGGGAAGGCAAGGTTCAAATGGTCGTCGTCGGCGCCGACCGCATCGCCTCCAACGGCGATACGGCCAACAAGATCGGCACCTACGGCGTCGCCGTCCTGGCCAGGGCCCATGGCATCCCGTTCTACGTCGCCGCGCCGTCCTCCACCTTCGACCTGTCGATCAAGGACGGCTTCGCCATCCCGATCGAACAGCGCGACCCGCGTGAGGTGACGCACGGCTTCGGACGCCAGACCGCCCCCGACGGAGTCGAGGTCTATAACCCCGCCTTCGACGTCACCCCCGCCGAATTGATCGCCGGTATCATCACCGAGAAAGGCGTCGTCCGCCCCGTCAATGCCGATACGATTCGCCAGGTCCTTGAAGCGAATTAATACGTGCTCAGACTGATTACTTGTGAGAAATCCTATGTTGTCCCACAACGTTTTCTTTTCGTTGAACGATCGCTCGGAAGCCGCGATCCAGAAGCTGAAGGGCGACTGCCGCAAGTACCTGACGGGCCACCCGGGCATGCTCTTCTTCGCCTGCGGGACTCCGAATCAAGAGCTGACCCGGCCGGTGAATGATCGCGACTTCGACGTCGCCTTGCAGATCGTCTTCGATTCGAAGCCGGCTCATGATGCCTATCAGGACGCGCCGACCCATGAGCGGTTCATCAGCGAAAACAAGCCGAACTGGCGGTTGGTTCGGGTCTTCGACGTTGATCTCGAACCCGGTTCGAGCCCCAAGTCGTGAGGGATGAAACAAACGGTCCGGCAGCCCGGCGACGACCAGGCAGCCGGACCGGTGGAGTCTCGCCGGGTCACGCCTGGCGAGACCGGCCGGTCACTCCACGATATGCCCATGGGGCAGGATGTAGCCGATCTCGAGCAGCTTGTCGATGATGCGGTCGACGCACTGCTGCACCGAGAGCGTGCTGGTGTCGAGCAAGACCTCGGGATTCAGAGGCGGCTCGTAAGGGTCGTCAACCCCGGTGAAGCCCATGGGTTTGCCATCGGCGACGGCTGCTCGCGCCTTGGAGTACATCCCCTTGACGTCGCGCTGTTCGCACACATCGATCGGGGTGCTGCAATAGATTTCCACGAAGTTCCCCTTCGACGCCTTGCGAGCCTCATCACGGACAGCCCGATAAGGGCTGATCACCGAGCAGAGCGTGGTACCGCCGTGCTGGGTGATGAGGCCGGCGACGTAGCCAACGCGCCTGATGTTGGTGTCGCGGTCCTCCTTGCTGAAGCCCAGTCCCTTGGAAAGGTGAGTGCGGATCTCGTCACCGTCCAAGAGGGAACAGTTGCGACCGAACTCGGCCAGCCGCTCGATCGTCGCGTGGGCGACCGTGCTCTTGCCCGAGCCGGAGAGCCCGGTGAACCAGAGGGTGATGCCTTGGCGGAATCGGGGCGGGTTGGCCTCGTTCAAGATCTCGGCGACGGCGGGCCGGCTGAACCAGTCCGGGAGCTGGAGCCCCTTGGCGAGATACTTGTCGCGGACCTCGGTGCCGGAGATATCGGCCGTCTTGACGCCGGCCTTGACCTCGTCGACGGGCGAGTAGCGGTTCTCCTCCGGCAAGAAGACCATCTGCTTGAAGTCGACCATCTGCATCCCGATCTCATCCTGGTGCTCGGCCATCGAGTCCTGCGCGGCATAGGGAGAATAGAACGGCTTGCCGGTCGAGTCCATGCCGGGGCCGGCGTGGTCGCGGCCGACGATGAAGTGGGTGCAGCCGTAGTTGCGCCGGATGATGGCGTGCAGCAAGACTTCCCGAGGGCCGGCCATGCGCATCGCCAGTGGGAGAAGGCTGAGCACCACCGTGCCGGTCTCGTAGTAATTGTCAACGAGGGCCCGATAACAGCGAACCCTGGTGTAGTGGTCAACGTCGCCCGGCTTGGTCACACCGACGACCGGGTGGATCAAGAGATTACCTCCGATCTGCTCGGCGGCCCGCTTGGTCAGTTCCTCGTGTGCCCGGTGCAGCGGATTGCGGGTCTGGAAAGCGACGATCCGGCTCCAGCCCAGCGACTGAAAGTGCTTGCGCAGCTCGGCAGGCGTCCGGCGGAGCTCGACGAAATCGTAATGGGGTGGGACCCGGATCACCTCGAGCCGCCCGGAGGCGCAATGCCCGGGCATCCGGCTAAGCTGAGCGACCGAAGGGTGCTTGGCATCGAGCGAGCCGTACGCGTGGCGGGCTTCGTTGTCCTTGTCGTAGGGATACAGCTCCTCGACATGGAGGAACGCCAGCAAGTTTCCGTAAACGTCGCGCAGCGCCAGGGGCTTGCCTTCCGCGACGCCGTCGCCCGGCGTGACCGGCAGAGACACGGGTAAGGGCCAGAGGGCCCCATCGACCAGGCGCATCTCACCAACGACCCGCTCATAGTCGGCTTTCGTGAGGAATGTCGAGAGCGGCGAGAATCCGCCGACGGAAAGCAGCTCGAGATCGCAGAGACCACGCTCGTCGAGCGTCAGGCTGGCAAAATCCTTGGCGGTGGCCTTCATCTCGGCGGCTCGTTCGTCGCTCACGATCAAATCGACCAGCGTGCCGCCATACGGTGGGTTCAACCCTCCGGTCGCGGACGCGGAACGGGCCGTCGAAGTTTGGGGCAAGGTAGAAATCGCAGGGCTCCTTAGTCGCTAGTGGCTCGTGGCTAGTATAGGTGTTGGGTAGTGGCTCGTGGCTCATGGACGCTCCGCACTGTCTTCACTGCCTACTGACCAGTGACCACTGACCACTATTCTGCCCCCGTTTCTGGCGTCGCGTCAAATGGTCCACTCATGGGCTGAGCACTGCTCGGCGAGTTGAGCGATGGTGGTGCGGTCGAGCACCGCGCGTTCGGCGGCACGGACGTCTTCCCAGACCGAGGCGAGCAGCGAAGCCGTCGGCCGCTTCATCCCGGAGGTATGAGGGCGCGTGGTTTCCGGACCGTCGACGGCCGTGAGCACATGGCTGAGCGAGATGCTTGACGCGTCGCGGGCCAGACGATAACCCCCCGATGCGCCTCGCGTGCTGGCGACAAGCCCCGCACCTTTCAACTGAAGCAGAATCTGCACCAGGTACCGTTCGGGAATCCCGTACGCGCCGGAAATCTCGCGGATATGCAGTGGTGAGGAATCGGCGCCCTGCCGGGCCAGGGCCAGGACCGCCAGGCAGGCATATTCGGCTTTTGCGGAGATCTTCATGGGCAGGAGGAGCAAGGCGGAAGGATGATTAAGACCGGCTGCCGGCTCATCCTTCATCCTTGATCAAAGTTGACTGCTGTCGAGTGAGTGCAGACCGCACTCGGTCTTGGCATGCCCGGCCCAGCGGCCCGATCGTTCGTCTTCGCCCAGCGCCACCGGACGCGTGCACGGCCAGCAACCGATCGAGGCATACCCTCGATCGTGCAGGGGGTTGTACGGCACCTTTTGCGTGACGATGAACGCCCAGACATCGCGCCGGGACCAGGTCAAGAGCGGGTTGATCTTCACGAGGCCGAACTTGGGGTCGGCGCCAACGACTCGAGTGCCGGCGCGGTGCGTCGATTGCTCGGCGCGAATTGCCGTGACCCAGGCGTCGTAACCCACCAGCGCACGTCGCAGCGGCACGATCTTTCGATCATAACAGCACTGGTCGGGATTCGAGATGTACAAAGGCCCTTCGTTCCTCGCCTCGTATTCCGCGACCGTGGCATCCGGGCGAATCAGCTCGACCTCGATCCCGTAGCGCTCGGCGATCTGGTCGCGCAGGGCGAGCGTCTCGGGAAACTGGTATCCCGTGTCCAGATTGAACACCCGCACCTTGGGCTCGATCTCCGCCAGCAAATGGAGCAGCACACACCCCTCTGCCCCGAACGCCGTCGCCATCGTCAACCGCGGATAAAACCGCCGGACTGCCCACTCCAGAACTGCGCGCGGTGTGGCTGACGCCAGTCGCTCGCTCGCTTCCATCCATTCGTCCCGGCTCACCGGTTCGACGGTGGATGTCTCCATGGACCGACTCCCTCTCGTATTGAGTGAGTCAATCTTACGTACCTTGCTGATCAAAATCAACATTCCCCGGAATCGAGGTCAGTGGAAGTCTCGAAGTCGGTATGTTTCCGCCAGGTTGGCGGCCGATGCTCGTGCCGTTCAGTTGTACTCCTTGTCGTTCTGGCTCTGGGCTCCGGAATAGTTGAGCAGGCCGCGGAAGACGAAGATGACCGTGCCCGAGCCGAGGCTCCCCGCCTGGGCATGATTGTCGGGGACGTACTTGAGGGTCACGTCACCGAGTCCCACGTTCCAGTTATCGACGCTCGTCGGGCCCTGGCCATTGTTGTTCGCGTTGCCCTGCACATCCAGCGGGCTGACGGGTACGCCCTGGGGCGTGAAGTAATTCCCCGGGAAGTTGCCGAAGGCCGGCAGTGCTAAACCTGTGCCGGCGAACGCCGTGCCGCTGGCGGCGGCGTGGGCCCAGTAAAGGTGCGTCGGCATGCCATGGACCTCGGTGCCCGTCGGCCCTGCCAGGGCGAGGATCAGGTTGGCTCCATTCTGCAGGTAGTTGCCGGCGGTGAAGTTGATGGTCCCGGTCACTGGCTGAGTCGTGTCCGTGGGCTCGAAGATCAAGAACTGGAAGTGCAGCTTGCGGGAGATGTTGCTGGTCGCGGGCTTCCCGTATCCGTGGATACTGATCGATTGGGTGCTGAAATGGCCCGGGCCGATGGTGTAGCGGCCGGAGCCCTTGACCACGAACGACTCCCGCGCGACCTCGGCCGCGGTCGGCTGCGGCGTACCGGTCGGATAGAGGATCGACACGAACTGCTGCACGCCCGGCGCGGGATAATGATGGCCCGGCAACGCCGGCCCGATCGGGTGCGATGACGGCAGGTCGCGGCCCTCCAGGCTCTCGAAAGCCGGCCGCCTCCGCCGCCGGGAATGGCCGTCACGAACATGAGGAGTGTGCGGACGCATTGGTAAGAACCTCCCCCTGTCCTTCTCCTCACCCGAGGAAACCCCGTATCGAAATGCTCGACCGTCGGCAACGAGTTGAGGGCCTGGATGACCCGAGACGCCCTCCCGGACCGGCCCTATGAGATGAACTTGGAGATCGCGCTGACGAGCTGACTGGTATTGATGAGCCCCTGGAACGTTACGATAGCCGTGCCTGAGCCCATGGTGCCCGGCTGCGGATGGGCGGCCGGGATGTATTTGATATCCAGGGTTCCGGTGCCCTGTGTGAAACCCGAGCCGGGTACAATCCCCGTCGGGGCCGAGTAGTTCGCAGCGCTGGTGTTGGAGTCATAGGTCCATGTCAGATGGGTCGGCAGCGCGTCGGGGCTCGACCCGGGTGCGGGCGCGGCGTTCAAGTCGAGCACGAGGACGGAGCCCGTCTGGAGATAATTCTGAGTGAACAAGCCGGCCACCCCGGTAATCTGGTTGGCGTAGGGGTTGCCTGGGCTGGGTGTGGCACCGGGATCGGCCGGCGGGAAGAGCGCGATCTGGAACTTTCCCTTGAGGAACTGATTGGAGCTCCCGGAGACGCCGTAGAGGTGGATCGTGCTGGCCCGATCCGAGAACCGGGGCGATCCGATCGTGTACTGGCCGATCCACCGCGCCGTGAAGGTCTCCCGATGGATCTCGCGTGGGGTCGGCGTACCTGGGGGCGAGTTGGCTGGGTAGAGTTCCTTGGCGGCCTGGCGGATGACTGCGGGGTTGAGGAATGGACCGGGCGCCCGCGTTCCTAGGAGGCCGTTGGAGGAATCCGGGTGGGCCTGATTGGCGGAAGCCCGGGAGTTTTGCCGTGCCACGGCCAGCTCTTTCCACACGAGTGCCTGGGCCGCGGCGGCGACGGGGCGGGCTCCGGAGTGCGGCGGGGCCGTCGTCGTCGCCGTCAGGGCCGACAGCAACTCGCGGGCCTCCAGCCGTTCGAGGACCGGGCGCCGTGGGCTCTGGCTCCTTGACCAGCCGTCGCGGGGGTCGTGCGGACGCATCGGACAACTCCTCCCAAGAGCCGATCCGGGTCGGCCGGAGTAGGGTGTGTGAATCACCCAGCTCATGTTCGGCCCACGAGATCGGTCTGTCGCATACATCCTCCTAATTGATCCCCTTGTAGAGCGAGTTGAGTGTCCCCGTGGTATTGATCAGCCCCTGCACCCGTACGATGACCGTGCCCGATTGCGAGGCCCCCGCGCGGAGCTGGTTTGTGGGTCTATATTTGATTTCGATCATGCCTGCTCCTTGATTGAAGGCGACGGCCCCGCCCGAGCCGCCGGCTGTTGGGAGGGCCTGGCCCGTCGTGGCGTCGGTGATCGTCGCGGGGGTCGTCGAAAACGCGGGGGTCGCGTAGATCCCGCCCGAAACTCCGTTCGGGTCGATCAGGAACTGCACGCGCGACGGCAGGCCATGGTCGAGCGCACCGGGGTCGTTGCTGGCGACCCCCGGCAGGTTTGTGACCTCGGCGAAGAGGGAGTCGCTCGACTGGAGCACATTGGCCGGGAACGCGCTGAACAGGCCCGTGACCTGGCCGGCGACCGGGTCGCTGGTCGTTGGCTTCGCGGTCGGGTCGGCCGGCGGGAAAAGCACGATCTGAGCTCGCCCGTTCAGGAACTGATTGGAGGTCACCGACCGGCCGTTGCTGTAGATGTGAATCGTGGCCGCCAGGTTGGAAAACCGGGGGGCGCCCACCGAGTAGCGGCCGGCGAATTCGGCCCAGAACGTCTGGCGATGGACCTCGCCGGGCGTCGGTTGCGGGACCGAATACGTCCCCGGCGCAAAGGTCTGGTTGCCGACCGTGATCGGTGCGGTCGTGGTCAGCGGTGCATAGAGCTGGCCGACCAACGATCGGACGTAGTTCTCGTTCACCCAGGGGGGCGTGGCGGTGGCCGGGCGTGGATTGGTTCGGGCATGGTTTGCCGCGGTGCCGCCGGGAAGGTGGTGAGCCTCGCTCGCCACGATGAGATTGAGATACAGGGTCGTCGCGTGATGCGCGCTCGAGGCCGGACTCTGGATTGACATTGCCGACGGCAATTCGCGGACCTCCAGCCGCTCGAGGCCCGGTTGGTATCGCCTTGGTTCCCGGTCCCTGGTCATCAGTCATTCGTCCTTAGAGGGTAACTTTCCGTACCGAGTCCCGCCCCAGGCCCTGGGGCCTCCGCCTCCGAGAACCCGCCCGTCGCCCGGGCAGAGCCACGAAGGACGAATGACCAAGGACCAACGACCAATCATGGCAGGACGCGCTCGCCGACGGCGGTGTTCAGGTCGAGGATCGCCGCGCGGTGCCGCACCAGTGCGTCGCGGTACGAGCGCACGACGTCGTTGAAGTCCTGCTGGGCAGCGAGATACTCGAGCGCGCTCGTGTGGCCGCCCATGAAGCGACGGAAGGCCGCGTCGCGAACTTTTTTGGACACCGGGATGATCTCATTCTTGAACTGGACGACAGCGACCAGACTCTGTTCGAGCTCGAGCGCCGCGTTCAGGACGTCGTTGACCACCACCCGCTCCGCGCTCGCGACCTGGACCTCGGTCTGCGTGATATTGATCTTCGCCCGCGTCACGTTCCCTTGATTGCGGTTATAGAGCGGGATCGTGGCCGTCACGCCCAGGGTCCAAGAATAGGCGCTGGGGACTCCGAGGTAGGTGTTGTTCTGGAAGGTGTATGGCTGGTAGAGCACGAAGACGTCGGGGTAAGCATTGGCGCGCGCCAGCCGGAGATCGGCATTGGCGCGACGCAGGCCGAGTTTGATCGCGACCAGGTCCGGCCGCGACTTGACGGCCTTCTTGACCAGTTCGTCCCTCGGCGTGGGGAGCGTCTGGAACTTGCCGACGGGGTCGAAAACGTCGAGCTTTTCCACGTCGTCCAGCGGCATGTTCAACATCAGCGCGAGGGCTCGATTCGCCGCGATCTTCGCCTTCTTCGACTCCTTGACCTGGAGTTCGGCCTTGTAGACGCTGGCTTTGATCGCCATCAGATCGGACTCCTGGATTTGCCCGGCGTTGTAGTTGTTCTCGGTGATCGTGAGCACCTTGTTGATCCCCGTGAGGTATTTCTCGCTGAAATTCAGGGTGAGGCCCGCGGAGACCACACCCTCGTAGACCGTGTAAAGGTTATCGATCTGGTTGCGGACGAAGTCCTGGAGCTGCGCCTCGGTCACGCTCTTGGCCTCACGCGCCGAGCGCGTGCGCGCCTGCCTCTTGAAGGTCACGTCCAGCGGGTAGTTGATGTTGACATCGCTCTGGGGCGGGCCGCCGGGCCGCAAGAATGAAAAGTGGCCGTAGGGAATGAGCTGGGTGTCCGCGTAGAAAATCGGGTTGTCGCGAAGGTTGGCCGTCAAGATGTCGGCCTCGGCCATGGGGACCTCCAGGCGGGCGGACTCGAGGTCAAGGTTCTTGTCGATAAGCTGCTTGATTGCAGTGTCGAGATTCATGTTGCCCGGAGTCCCGTAATCAACGAAGTCCGCGGGGAGCTCCAGATCGCCAGGTTGGGGTCCCTGCAACGGCTGAATGCTCGTGATAATCTGCTGGGCTCCTCGGGTCAGGAAGACCGGGGCTCTTGGGGACGCGAGAGCGCTTGCGGGGACGTGAGAGCCGCCGACGCCTGCCGTGCCGCTGAAGGGTGCGATCGAGGGCGTTGAGTAATCCGGGACGGCAGCCGCCCCGAGCGGCGGCCCAACCTGGGTCGGCCCCCCCGCTGCGCCCGGAGGTGAGCCCACGTCAAACTGCGGCCCTTGCGCGTGCACGGAGGTCGCGAACAGCAGCAGGAATGCCGTTCCGGCCACAGCCGGCCCGAACCGCCGCCCGCGGTAGATCACAGCACCATGGTCCATGCCGATCGACCTCCTGTCGTTCGGACCAATACTTCGGTCGGCGCCTGGCCAAGATGGAATTCCAGCCCGGCTCGGCTCGGCTCGCCGGGCTCTCGCGTATCAGGACACGCTCGGAAAGCCATGATCCCATATGCTTTCCGGCGACGCGACCGTTTCTCGAGTTTGCACGGGACGGGCGCTCGAAACGTAGACCCTTCCAGAGACTTAGATCGTCTCTTCCTGATCCGAACTCCACCCTATCATCGGAAAATCGAGCAAGCTCGACCTACGTGGAGGATCTTGAGCATCCCGCAAAGTCAGCATGACTTTCCACGAGCGGCGATGTTTCACTCTGGGATGGGTGCCAGGTGAGAAAGTCGAGGCCTAGTAGCCTGAGCCTCTGCTTCCGTAGACCGACTCCTCGATCTCGCGCACTGTGGGTACATCGGGGTCGTGGCCAAACACAAAGCTGTAGATGGTGCCACGCAACAAGCCCACGTGGTTGGTGTAGGCCGGCGAGTCGTGGCCGTTGTGACTCCTCGAGTCGTAACCTGAACGGGACGATGGGGTGGGGTAGCTGGGGTACGGGTTCGTGTAGGCGCCGCCTATCGACGTAAAGGCCGGCGGGGCATCGCTCACGTCACAGCTCTTATTGTTACAGCCCAGACCACTGAGGGCTATCATCATCACAACGGCGCCCTGCATAACATTTCTCCCAGATTCCCCCTTCTCCGCTCAGACTGCCTGGATTCCAATAACTATCATACCCCACATTCGTTGGAGAAAAGTTACGATTTTGGGGCGAGGATGAAAATCCGATAGGTGGTTATATGTTCTGAAAAATCGAAAACTCCGGTCGAACACGCTTGTAATCCGCGATCGACAAAGATAGAATCATCGGGCAGATCAGGAGCGGTCTCGTCCCCAGAGCCCATTATGTTTGCCCTTCGCTCGACAATTCCTGTACTGATTCTGTCTCTGGCCACATTGTTTGGCTGGTCCCGTGGCGATTTACCGTCTCTAGGCGAATTCGTGAGCGATAGCGAGTCGGCCCCGGTACCCGTTATCCCTGTTTGTCGTACGGGCTCTCACGGGGACCGACAGGGCCAGCGACCGTATGATTTCGATGTGTCTTCCGTCGGTCCCTGCGTCTGCCGCTCACATCCGTCGGTCGCCCCAGCGTCTGAGACAGACCACCGTGTTAAAGAGAGCCGCCACGGACGGGCCGCGACGCCCGTCAGGGCCGTGTCCCACTTCCGCGTGTGCATCCGCTGGTCGCAGAGCCGCTCGACCCTACCTTCGGGCAAACGTCCCCGAGCGCCTTTCGTGACAGACGGCTCGAACGACCCCACCGACGACGAGACGTCTCGCGATCCCACCGACGACAACCGGACGTCGGAGGACATCAACGCCGGCGAAGAGACGGATGCGCCGATCGTCGCGTTGCACCAGGCGTTGGTTCTTTACCTGATCGCCCCCGAAACCGTGCCCGCCACCTGGACTGAAACCCCCTCTTCACCCTTCGTGACGCAACCACGGCTCCGTTGCTAGCCTTGGCGGACCCACCTACCCTGCGCCGACAGACCGATTAGCACCCAAGCGCGGGTGCTTCCCAGGGAACATGATGTGCGGGGTCGACTCGCTCCCCAGCGCCGTCATCGCAGGTATGACCGACGGGACGTGCCAGTTCACCTTCGGCACACGAGCCGGTCCAGATTCTGATCGCCCAACCAGCAATCGGGCAAATACCGCTGCATCGCCCGGGGGAATGTCCCTTGGGACTGAGATAGCAGGCGCTGACGGCGAGCTGGCCGTTGGCTCGCTTACCCGCAGCGCCGTGGAATCCGCAGTCCGGATCGAGAGTGCACTCGTGCAGTGAGTGCGCGCGCCGGCGAAAACAACTCGCGCCCAATGACCAGGACAAAGGCCAGCCCAAACCGAGTGTGCAAAATGAATTCCGACCAAGAACACGAAGAGTTATTGAGTGCCCAACGCGAAAGCCGGCCCATCTCGAGTACGCCCTCCTCGGCACTGCCGTCGGATGCCTGGGCTCCGCCGCGCAGAATGAGCTGGGTGTACAAAGCCGTGGTCGCGCTTCTGTTGACCGTGGTGCTGGTCCCGCCCCTGGCGGGGTTTTACAGCTTCTTCTCCGGCATCCCCCTGCATTTGCTCGCATCCACCAAGGAAGATCAAGAGACCTTGGCATCTTCCGCTCCCGCAAGCGTGACGCTGGTATCGGGCCAAGCTCACACGCTGGAGGTTCCCGAGGAAGTCTGCGCCGCCTTGGGAATCCGCAAGGGCGGACGGGACTCGGTTGCGGTCGCACAAGCGCCGAAAACGATGCGGCCGCTTGAGCTTGCCGGATCCACGGATTTCGATCCCACTCGCCTCTCCCGCATCCGCGCTCGATTCGCTCCGGCCAGAGTGGTCGAGCTGGCACAAGTCCGGGATTTCCCCCGCACGCTCGGCCACACGGAGTTTCGCGAGCTGAGGCAGGGTGATCGGGTTTCGAAGGGCGATCTCCTGGGGATTTTCTACAGCGTGGACGTGGGATCCAAGAAGAACGATCTGCTGGATGCCCTGGTCCAACTCGAGCTGGACCAGAAGATCATGGACAAGGTCGAGGAGAACCGCGCCGCGGTCCCCGAGGTGTACTTCCTCACGCAGGTGCGCCTCGTGCAGGGAGATCGCAACGCCATCAACCGCGCCCTTAACAACCTCAAGCTGTGGGACATCCCCCAGAACGAGATCGACGCCCTTCATGCCGAGGCCAAGAAGATCAGCGCCGACAAGAACGCGTGGTTCAATACCCCGGAGGGCCGGTGGGTGAAGGGCGAAAAGCAAGCATCGAGCGACACGGTTGATCCCTACAAGGAGCATGAGAACCCCTGGGGCAGGGTCACATTGCGCGCGCCGTTCGACGGCGTGGTCGTCGAACGCAACGTCCATGTGGACGAGATGGTGGTGGACAACACCGTCAACCTGTTCCAGATCGCCGACGTGAACCGCCTTCTCGTCAAAGCCCACTGCCCCGAGGATGCATTGCCGACCCTGGAAGCCCTCCAGGGCAACGACAGACGGTGGACCGTGCGAACGGTGGGCGCGGCATGGGCCACGGGACTTCCCGGAACCATCGACGAGATCGGCTACATCATCGACCCCAATCAGCACACGGCGGTCGTCAAGGGGTATGTCAACAACCCGGGACAGCGGATCCGGGCGGGGCAATACGTCACCGCCACCGTGAAGATCTCGCCGCCGACGGACGTGGTCGAGATCCCGACGGATGCGCTGGTGGACGACGGCAAGCAGAGCTTGGTGTTCGTGCAGCCCGATGCGGGCGCGCAACACTTCACGATGCGGCGCGTCCAGGTGACACAGAAATTCGAACGCACCGTGTTCGTGCGTGACACGCCGATCCCCAAGGAAGAGCAATTGACGGCCCTGGAGGCGGAAGAGGGCCTCTTGCCGAAAGAAGCCCTTCGGCCGGGCGAGCGCGTCCTCCTGTCCGGGGCGGTGGAACTCAAAGCCGCCGTCTTGGACCTCGAGTCGCGACCGGAGAAGAAGCCGAAACCGCACAAGGGGTAATCTCAGCAGTCAGTCATCAGTAGTCGACGGAACGTTCCCATGGTTCGCAAACTGATCGGGTGGGCGCTCGATAACCCGTTCGTCGTCATTCCGCTCGCGATCTTCCTCGCCGTGATCGGGGTCGGTTCCTTCCTGAACGTCAACGTCGAAGCCTATCCCGACCCGGCGCCGGCGATCGTCGAAGTGCTCGCGCTCTACCCCGGCGCGTCCGCCGAGGAGGTCGAGCGGCAGGTCACCATCCCACTGGAAGTGACATTCGCCGGCATGCCGGGCTTGAAAAAGATCAACAGCAAGTCGCTATTCGGCCTCTCTGACCTCAAGATGACCTGGCATTACGGCAGCGACTACACGTACCAGGCGGCTCGACAGGAAGTGATCAACCGGATGGCGACGATTTCCCAGCCGCTGCCACCCAACGTGACCCCGGCCATCTCGCCGGAGTCCCCCACCGGCGAGATCTACCGCTACGTCCTGAAAGTCCCCAAGGATGCTTCCGGCCGCGAGATCTACACGCTGAACGACATCAAGGCGATGCAGGACTGGGTGCTGGAGCGCGAGTTCCGGACGGTGCCGCGCATCGTCGACATCACCAGCTTCGGCGGCACGGTGCGGCGCTACGAAGTTCAGCCCGACCCCGACCGCCTCCGCCGCTACGGCATCACGCTGGGACAGCTCCAGACGGCGCTTTCGAAAAGCAACGCCACGGTGGGCGGCGACTACCTCAACCAGGGCCAGGTTGCCGTGACGGTGAGGAGCGTCGGCCTGTTTGGCGGCGGCCTGGACCCGGTGAACAAGGTGCTGGGACTGAAGAGCCCGTCCGCCGCCGCGTTCATCCTCCGCGCGGAGGAATTGCGCCGGATTCGGGAAATCCGCGGCCTGGTCGTCGCCGCGATCAACAATCAGCCGATCCGCGTCGAGGACCTGGTCGAGGGGGGACGGCTTTCCCCAGGGCAGTTGCCCGGCGAACAGGGCGTGGTCGTCAGCAACCTGACGCGCCTGGGGCGGATCGGCTACTGGAGGGCTGACCGCGAGCGGCCCTCGGGATCTCGCCTTTCCATCGCCGACGTCGGGCACGACGAGGACGACAGGGTGACATGCATCGTCCTCCTGCGCAAGGGCGAGGAGACGTTGCCCGCCCTGAAAGACGTCAAGCTCAAGGTCGTGCAGATGAACGATCCGGCCACCGGCCGGATGCTGCCCGGGACCCAGATCGAGACCTATTACGACCGCACGGACTTGCTCAGCATCACCACCGAGACCGTGACGGAAAACCTCGTGATCGGCGTCATGCTCGTCGTCGTGATTCTGTTCATGTTTGTGAACAATATCAAGACCGCGATCATTGTGGCCATCAACATCCCCCTGGCGCTCTTGTTCGCCTTCACGATGCTTTACGTGCGCGGCAAGTCGGCGAACCTCCTTTCGATCGGGGCGGTCGATTTCGGCATCATCGTCGATTCGACGGTCGTCGTGGTCGAGAACATCAACCGCAACCTGGCCTCACACAACTACCCTGACCTGCCCATGAAAGAGCGGATCCTTCGCTTTGTGCAGGAGATCGACCACGCGCTCTTATATTCCGTGATGATCATGGTGTGCGCCTTCGTGCCGCTGTTTGCCATGACCGGTCCGGAGGGACAGCTCTTCGGGCCCATGGCGCAGACGTACGCATTCTCCTTGGCCGGCGCCCTGGTGCTTGCCCTGACGCTGACGCCGGTGTTGTGCATGCTTTTCTTCAAGCGGTTCAAACCGGTCCAGGAAAACTTTCTCGTCCGCGCTTTGAAGTTCCGCTACTTGAGAAACCTCGAGCTCTGCCTCAGGTACCCAAAGACCACCTGTGCCGTGATGGCATTCTTGATCGGCGGCACCTTTTGCTTGATCCCGCAGCTTGGACGTGAGTTCATGCCGGAGCTGGAGGAGGGGAACTTATGGCTCCGGGGCATCGGTCCGCTCAACATGAATCTCGAGCACCAAGTGGCGATCGCCAAGCAGGCTCGGGCCATCATGGCCAGCTACCCTGAGGTCGAGTCGATCGTGACGCAAAGCGGCCGGCCCGACGACGGCACGGACACGGAGGGTTATTACAGCGGCGAGTACTTCGTGCCGCTGCGGGCGCAGAAAGATTGGCCAAAGCTGATGCCGCAGACCGGCTGGCGGCGGTGGATCTGGGGCCTGACCCGTGCGCGGTTGAAACACGAAATCGTCGCCGCGATGAACGCCGACCTGGAACGCCTCATTCCCGGCATCACGTGGAACTTTTCGCAGAACATCCGTGACAATGTGATGGAGGCTTTGTCAGGGGTCAAGGGGGACAATTCACTCAAGATCTTCGGCCCGGACCTCGACCAGTTGGAGCTGCTGGCCTCCAAGGCCAAGAACATCCTGCAAAGCGTCGAGGGCATCGCCAACGTGGGCATCTTCCACGTCCGCGGGGGGTCGCACCTCGAGTTCCGCGTCGATGCGGAGAAGTGCCAGAAGTGGGGAGTGGCGACGGCGGATGTCAACAACGTCGTCAGCAGCGCCGTGGGCGCCATGGCAATGTCCAGCATGGTCGAGGGCGAGAAGCTCTTCGACATTTCCGTACGCTGGCCCAAGTGGCGGCGGAACAACGAGACGTCCATCCTGGACATCCCGGTTGACATCATCAACAACCAGGTCGTCCTGGCGCAGGGCTCGGGCTTCACGCCGAACGCGAGCGGGCATGCGTTGCCGCCCCCCGCGGTGGGCGGCAGCCTGGCCGACGCCTCCAACCCGATCAGCAGCACCCCGCGAATCCGGCTGGGCGACCTGATCACCCCAGTGGGCGCGGACTACGCGCCGGACCCCGGCGGCCGGTTCAATCGCGCCGGTGCCTCCACCGTCTACCGTGAGCAGGGCAAGCGCCTGATCGCCATCAAGTTCAGCGTCCGCGGCCGCGATCTGGGTAGCGCCGTCGACGAGGCCAAGGCGCTGACCAAGACCAAGGACCTCTTCCAGATCCCCTACCGGGCGGTCTGGAGTGGCGAGTTCGAGCAGATGGAGGAAGCCAACGGCCGGCTCATGTGGATCATTCCCTTGTCGCTCGGCCTCATCTTCATCCTGCTGTACTCGGCGTTCCGCTCGTTCCTGGACACGATCGTGATCTTCAGCAACGTCTTCGACGTGGCGGTGGGCGGCATCTGGTCGTTGTACCTGACCGGGACCAACTTCAGTGTCGCGTCGGCCGTCGGCTTCGTCTCGCTCTTCGGAATCGCGATCATGGAGGGCCTGCTGCTGATCTCGTATTTCAACGCCCTTCGCGGCCAGGGGCTGCCGTTGCACGACGCCATCATCCAGGGCTCCCTCAAGCGAGTGCGGCCGGTGATGATCACCGCGCTCACTGCCATCCTTGGTCTCTTGCCCGCGGCCCTGTCGACCAAGATCGGCGGCCAAACGGCGCGGCCGCTGGCCATCGTCGTGGTCGGCGGCATGACCGTGACGCTCTTCCTGGACCGCTACCTGATGCCCGTGCTTTACAGCTTCTACGGCGACCGCGAGCCGCCGGCCGGCGGCGCGGGGATGGCCCATTAATCGCGGTGTTCCCGGCTGAGCAGTCCCAGTCACGAAGCCAGCGACTTGCCGCAACGAAAGGACCGGACCATGCCTGCCATCCAGACGATCCTGCATCCGACCGATTTCTCAGAAAACTCCCGCTATGCATTTCAGACGGCCTGCGCTTTGGCCCGGGACTACCAGGCGACTTTGCTCGTTCTGCATGTCATGATGCCTTCCGTGTCCCCGCTGATGGAAGAGCCGCCGCCCGATCCGCTGCGGTCCGCCGAATCCCAGCAATCGCTCGCGAAATTGCCCTGGCCCCAACCGTCGGACCCGCGGATTCGTGTCGAGCATCGGCTGGCCGAAGGAGACCCCGCGGAAGAAATCCTTCGCTTGACCGAGGCGCTGCACTGCGACCTCGTCGTGATGGGCAGTCACGGGAGGACGGGGCTGAGACGCGTCTTGACCGGCAGCGTGGCGGAGGAGGTCTTGCGAAAGGCTGTCTGCCCAGTGCTGGTCGTCAGAACTCCGCTCCGGGCAGCGCCTGATGCAGCGACCGAAGCGACCGCGAATCCTGGCGACCCTATCGAGTGCGGCCCCTCGGGACCGCGCTGGTCTCTGCTCATACCCGGACGTTGGTACGCACCACGGCGGTGGAAGTCGTTCGCCTGATCGTCCGGGCGGGCCAGCAAGTCCTTCAGCACGAGAGCAAAGGCGAAATCATCGTGCACTGCCTGGAGGGGCGGGTGGCCTTCACCGCGCTCGGAAAGACCCAGGTGCTCGAAGCCGGGAAGTTCCTGGATTTGCCAGCCGGCGAACCCCACGCGCTCAAAGGGATCGAGGATGCTTCCCTCTTGTTGACGATCCTCGTCCCAAGACATTGACCGTTCGATCTCCATCCGCGGCATCACCGGGACTTTCATCATGCTCGAGAAGATCATCAGTGGCGGCCAGACCGGCGCGGACCAAGCGGCGTGGCGGGCCGCCAAGACGTTCAGCGTCCCAGCCGGCGGTTGGATGCCCAAGGGATTCCTGACCGAAGACGGGCCCCACCCCGAGTTCGCCGAACAATACGGCGCGGCCGAGATGCCGACGGACAGCGACCCCGCCCGGACGGAACAGAACGTCCAAGACTCCGACGCGACCCTCTGGTTCGGCGAGACGACGACCTCGAGCGCTCAGGCGACGGTCGGCGCGTGTCACCGATTCGGCAAGCCGTGCATGCCGGTCTACCCGGGCGCGTCGTTCGAGCCGTCCCACGTCGCCAGGTGGATCGCGGAAAACAACATCAGGACGCTGAACGTGGCCGGCAACCGCGAGGGAGAGGAACCCGAGATCGGGGATCGGCTGGAACGGTTCCTCGGCCAGGTCCTGCAACAGCTCGGGCACGAACCAGCCTGATTCCTCGCCAGATTTCCTCAAGGAGCCGGCCCGAATTGCCGAAGAGGGGTGTGTAGACACGACGGCAAGGAGGCAAGACGAATGGGACGAAATACGGCAGGACCGCGACAAGGCGGTGTGTTACAGACGAACGGTGATTTGCCCGCCAGTGCGATCACTGTCAAGGTCACTCTCCATCTCACCGTCGAGACGGCTCAGCGGCTCGGCGTCGAGTCGGCGATGCGGCGGATCTCTCAGTCGGCCATCGCCGAGGAAGTTCTTGCGGCTTACCTCAGCCGCTGGCAGCTCCCCGCCGTGGCGGACTCGAACCGGCTCGAGGCGGGCTGAGCTGGCGGATCGCGGCCGCTCCCCCTCCCGGCAGCGGGGCCCGCATGGAGGTCAGGCTTTCCAGCCTGACACGATTCCGGGGCCCGTCGGGCTGGAAAGCCCGACCTACTTCCGTGTCAGGCTGGAAAGCCTGAACTACTTTAATTTGAGGGCGGAGATCGTGTTACGACAACTACTCCTGCTCTCCGGCTTATTCCTGCTGAGTGGCTGCACCTGGGCCGTGCGCGACGAGACCGACCAGTCGGTGCGCTACCTGGTCAACCACCCGTTCGACATCGCTCCTCAGACCGCAACGGACGCTGGGAAACCTCCACCCGAGGCCCACGCGAGGGACAGCACTTCCTCGAACGCTCGATCGGGCGAAAAGGCCGCACTCGTGCCCGTTGTCCCGATCGACGTGCAGACCACCGCCTGGATGGAATCGAAGACAGGCCCGGCCCGACGGGGCGCACCCCTCAAGGATGACAACGTCCGGACCGTCGCGTGGACGGAATCGCAGGCTGGGCCGAGTCGCCCCGAAGCCACGCCGCGGGTGCAGGACTTGGCCAGGCAGCGGAAGCTGGACTTGAATATCCCGCCGCGGGTACCGGGCTCGGAGGCGCCGCGGATCGTGCTGCCAACGGAGTCGGCCGCGGTGGAGCGAGAAATCCAGCGCATTTATCCGGAGCTACCGCCCGCGCCGGTCGAGCCGCAAGTGCAGCCGGGTCCGGAGGGAAAGCCTTACAAGTTGGCCGACTTCCAGCGCCTGGCCGCCGCCAACAGCCCGACGCTGCGCCAGGCCGCCTCGGACGTCCAAGCGGCCAAGGGCAACCTGATTCAGGCGAAGACGTACCCCAACCCCATCGCCAGCTACTTGGTGGACCCCTCGAACAATAACAGCACGGCCGGCGTCCAGGGCGGTGCCATCGACCAGCCGATCATCACGGGCGGCAAACAGAAGCTCGGCGTGGCCGCGGCCCAGAAGGATTTGGACAACGCGATCCTGGCCCTGAAGCGCGCCCGCAGTGACCTGTCCACGGCGGTGCGCAACGCGTATTTCACCGTGCTGGTCGACGTCGAGACCTTGGTCGTGACCCGGGGGCTGGTGCAGTTCAGCGACGAGATCTATCGGCTTCAGTCCGCGTATGTGCGAGCCGCGCAACCAACAGCTCCTTATGAGCCGACAGCCCTGCGGGCGCAAACCTATATCAACCGCCTCGCATACAAGCAGGCGATTGCGTCCTACATCTATGACTGGAAAGCCCTGGTGGCGACACTCGGCTTGCCGCAGCTACCGCTCTCGGAAATCGCCGGCCAGGTTGATCGGTTCATCCCGTATTACGATTACGACGAGGTCCGCGCCCACGTCTTGCAAAACCACACCGATGTCCTGACCGCCCGCAACATTGTCAAGAAGTCGCAGTACCTCCTGAAGGTGGCTCAGGTCACGCCGGTCTTCCCCAATCTCGACGTGCGTTACTCGCTGGAGAAGGATTTCTCGCTGGGGCCGTTCGGGACGTACCAAACCCTCGCGCTCGGCTTCCCGCTGCCGATCTGGGACCAAAACAAGGGGAACATCATCGCCGGCCAGGCCGCGCTGCTCCGTGCCAGTGAAGAATCGCACCGGGTCGAGGTCACCCTGACCAACAACCTGGCCTTGGCCTACGAAGGCTACAAGAACAACCTGTACGCCATGGAGTACTACCGCCGCTACATCTTGCCCGACCTGGTCCGCTACTACCGCGGCGTCTTTGCGCGCCGCCAGGTCGACGCTAGCTCGGCCTTTGGCGATCTGGTGTTCGCCCAGCAGAACCTGACCACGAACGTCACCGCGTACATCGGCATCCTCGGCTCGCTGTGGTCGTCGGTGGTGAGCGTGGCGGACTTCTTGCAGACCGACGACCTGTTCCAGTTGGCGAAGCCGCGTGAGCTGCCGGAACTGCCTGACTTCAGACAACTGCCGAATTGGGCTTGCGGCCACGAAGCCTTGGCGGCAGCGTGCGCGGACCGCGCCCAAGTGAGTGGTCATGGCACCGCGGCTGCCGGCGCGGGCCCACCCTCCTCCGGGCCGGCGGGTGGAGTGCCGGCTCAGCCCGCCCAGAGCGGGACGGGCACGCCGCTCCCCGGCGCCGGAGTCCGCCCGGCGCCACCACCTCCGCTCCAAAAGGAGAAGAATCATGAAGGTCAGAATTTCTAGCCTGACGGCGACGGTTCGCCAGGCTGGAAAGCCTGACCGACTGGCTTGCCGCAATAAGAAGATGGTGGCGGAAACACGGCCGAGAGAGGATTTTGTCATGGACCGTAGGGCTCGACTCTTGCTGACCGTGGCGTTCCTGGGATGGGTGCTGGCGATGCCGGCGGCCCGTGCCCAGGCCCCGGCTCCGCTGCCCGCCGCCGCGACACCGGCCCCTGCAACCCGGCCCGAAATCGCCGAATTCGGGGATCATGTTCAGAATCTTCCGGCTCCGCTGCCCGCGGCCTCGGCGCCGGCGAGCGGGTGGGAGCCCGAGTTCCTCAAGTCGCTGCCCCAGCCGCCGGACCAGCCCCGCTCGCTGTTCCAGCCGGCTCCCACGTTCGGTCCGCCGCCGCCCGACCTGGAACGGCCCTACTTCCAGTTCGACCCGATCCTCGATCCGCCGCAGTGGGGGCAGCAGCCTGGTTGGTTCTCCGACGTGCAACTCGGGGTGATCCACCCGCAAATCTTTTTCGGCCAGATGAAACACTCCGTGGCGACCCCGGCCGGCCGGAGCGTGTTGGTGGCACCGGGCGCAGCCCAGCAGCCCTGGACGGTTGCTCCGCGGCTCGAGGTCGGCTATCGGCTTCCGTCGGGCTTCGGGGGATTCTCGTTCTCCGATCGGTTCTTCAGCACGTCGGGGACCGGACCGTTCATCGGGCCGGCCGGCTCGACAACGCGGACGACCCGGCTCGGCGTGAATTACTCGGACTGGGACTACAACAGCCGCGAGTATACTCCGTGGGCGAACTGGGAAATGGAGTGGCGCGCCGGCATCAGACTGGCCGAAACCTGGATCACTAACCGGGTCGATGAACCCTTTGCCACGGCCGCCGCGGGCAGAGGCGTCTTCGCGGCCGGGGACAGCAACTACACGGTGGGGGCCGGCCCGCACTTCGGGGTCGAGCTGGATCGCAGGGCCCCCCAGTCGGGGCTCTTATTCGTCGCCAAGCTGGACATCGCCAATACGTTCACGCGCGAACGGCAACTCTTCTCCGCGTCGACCACGACCTTGGGTCCAACCGGTGTGCCCATGCGCGGCGTGTTTACCCAGAATTTCTGGCAGCAGGTTCCGATTTTGAACTATCAAGTCGGTCTGGGCTGGCAGCCCCCGCGTTATCCCAACGTCAAGCTCTTCGTGGGTTACGTGTACGAGTTCTGGTGGCAAGTGGCGTCGAACAGCAACATCACCCCCCAGAGCGGAGGGACGCGTGGTTTCTTCGACAATCAAGGCCTGGTCTTTCAAGGTGGGGTGAAATGGTGAAGATGAGAAAGTCCGATCAGCACGAGGTCGGGCTCGATCCGGGCCTCGCTCCCGGCGATGGGTCCGGCCAAGAGGGCGGCATCGCCGCCGGTCCAGACGACCCAGGGATCTCCGTGTAAATCATCAGCCTGGCGCGTCAGGAGCTCGCGCACCGCCCCGACGACTCCCCAGTAGACGCCTGATTCGAGCGCCGGACGCGTTGAGGAACCCCAGGCTGGCGGTGCGTGACGGACCTCGACAAGTGGCAGTTGAGCGGTCAGGAGATGCAAGGCCTGGGCCGCGAGCCTGAGGCCCGTCGCGATTGCGCCCCCTTGCCAGATCCCCTGTGCCGTGATCCGCTCGACGGTGATCGCCGTTCCGCATGAGACGACCAGACCCGGTCGAGCCTGCGGCATGAGCCGGACCGCGGCGGATACCGCCAAAGCCCGATCGGCGCCGGTCGTCTCGGGCTGGTCGAGCGAGTGCCGCACCGGAACGTCCGCCGCCGAGCGGAGCCAGCACACCGAGCCGGCCCCCCGCGTTTTCAGAAACTGCTCGAGGCGGTCCGCGGCAGGGGGATTGACCGACGAGATCGCCCATGACGATGGTCCAGGGTCACGCCGGCTCCACTGGTTCCAGGTCGCGTCCCAGGCCGTCGGCTCCTCGAGCGGCAGCGCGATCGCCTCGACCAGCCGGCCGGTCTCATCGAGCCAGCCCCACTTGAGCCTGGAGTTCCCCAGATCGCCCACGAAGCGAATCACGACCTAGACGCCCGTAGCCGTCACGGCCGGGGCCGCGATCGGCACTGACAACGGCGCACCGGGCGGCGCCAATTCGGTAGGCTCCCGCAACAGCTCGATGATGCGATGGATCAGTTGCGGGATCCCCTGCCCCGTCACGGCCGAGATCGCCAGGACCTCTCGATCGAGCTCGCCCATGATTCGCGCGCGGACTTCCGATGCGCCGGTGAGATCCATCTTGGTCAGGACCAGCAGCTCGGGGCGCTCGGCCAAGGCCGGACTGTACCGAGCGAGCTCGTTGCGGATCGTCCGGTAATTCAGGACCGGGTCGGTTCCGTCGAGCGGCACCGCCTCGACGAGGTGGACGAGAAGAGAAGTCCGTTCGACGTGACGAAGGAACTCGTGACCCAGCCCATGCCCGGTGTGCGCGCCTTCGATCAAGCCGGGGATGTCGGCCACGACGAAGGTGTGCTCGCCGGCGACGACGGTCCCAAGATTCGGGTATTTCGTCGTGAAGGGATAATCGGCGATCTCGGGATGGGCCCGCGAGATCCGCGACAGGAGGGTCGACTTGCCGGCGTTGGGCAGCCCGATCAAGCCGGCGTCGGCGATGACCTTCAACTCCATGGTAATCCAGCGCTCTTCACCGGGATGGCCCTTCTCGAACTGGCGAGGGGCTCGATTGGTCGACGATTTGAAATGGGCGTTGCCGTGTCCTCCGCGTCCGCCCCGCGCCACGATCACCTGATCGCCGGGCTCTTTCAGGTCGCGAAGCAGATGGCCGCGGTCGCGATCACGAACCAAGGTCCCGGGAGGAACCTCGATGATCATGTCATCGCCGCCGCGCCCGAAGCAATCGGAGCCCTGGCCGTGCGCGCCGCGGTCCGCCTTCCAATGGCGTTGATGCGAAAGGTGCGCCAGGTTGGTATGACTTTCCGATGCGAGAACCACGACGCTGCCGCCATGGCCGCCGTCGCCGCCGTTGGGCCCGCCCCGCGGTGCGTACTTTTCCCGCCGAAAACTGAGGCAGCCGTCGCCCCCAGCCCCTCCTCGCACAAAGATCGCTACACGGTCGACGAACATGTCTTGGAGCTAACTCTTCAGCCCTTGGGCGGCTGTCTGTGCCTTCGGGATCACGTTGATCCGCCGTCCTTCCTGGTCGAATCGAACCTCGCCGGCGATCAGCGAGTAGATCGTCCAGTCGCGTCCGATGCCAACGTTCTTGCCCGGATGCCAGCGAGTTCCGCGCTGGCGGCAGAGAATGCTGCCGGGCTTCGCAAGCTGGCCCCCAAAGAGTTTGATACCCAACATTTGCGGGTTCGAGTCGCGGCCGTTCCGGCTCGAGCCTTGTCCCTTTTTATGAGCCATGACAGGATTGTCCTCAATCATGCGTTCGGAGGATGGCCCGGGCGGTCACTTCGGTCCGTGAGGGCGGTAGGTGCAAGGAATGGGCGACCGGGCAGCACGTTGCCACTTCTAGTTGCGATTATCGAGGATAGCGGAAGGTTGGAAGGCGCGGCAAGAGCGGTTCCAGCCTGGGCGGCGATACTTGTCCTGACCTTGTAGGCACTCCAAAGTGCGTCACGCCGGCTCGTTCGGCTGCTCGAACAGATCGTGCAGTGCGAGGCGGAAGCCCGGCAACACGTCGCCGCCATCCAGTTCGTCGCCCAGCGCCAGCACGCGAACCTCGGTCGGCGAGGTGTACGCATAGACCTTTAACTGGCGTGGATAGACCACCCACACGCGCCGGATACCTACCTTGAAGTATTCTTCCAGCTTTTCGGCCACTTCGTCAGCCGTGTTCGTCGGGCTGACAATCTCCACCGCCAGTTCAGGCACAACCGCCCAGGATCGGGTTTGAGGGACCCGTCGATCACGCCCCCAGCGCTTGAACGAGACGTAGGCGACATCCGGCCGCCGCTCGCGATCGACGGTCGGGCGAAGGTCGAAGATCATCTCCGGAAGAGTGCGGCCTAACCGGTTGTCTTCTGCGTATCGGCTCAGTGCACAGCAGATCACAGCAGCCAGTGAGCATTCATACGCACCCATCGGCTTCTCCACAAACCGGCCGTCGATCACTTCGTAAAGACCATCCGGCTCGCCTAGGTTCGTCGGATATTCCAGTTGGTCAGGTCTTACCGTGGACATCGAGTGTCTCCGTTCGTTCGGAAGCAGAAAGTGATTGAGGAAGATTGTACCACGCGCGATTCAGACTCGCATCCGGAGGTGCTGGGCGTGGATCACCTTTTTGGCTGCGGCGAAGTCCCATCCGATCGTCTTTTCCCTTGAGGCGTGATAGGATGGATCGCGTTTCGGGCCGTTCCTGCTGAAGCAGAACACTGAAGAGGCGGAGCCCTGCCTCGAGGAGAATACGAATCGATGCCGAACACTCCGCGGGCGGTTGTGCTCTTGAGCGGAGGGCTCGACTCGGCAACCACGCTGGCGGAGGCAGCGTCGGACGGTTTCGAGCTGAACGCCTTGACCGTTCGCTACGGTCAGCGGCACGTCGTCGAGATCGACGCCGCCCGCCGAGTCGCTCGTGCCTTGGCCGTCGCCCGCCATGTCGAGATCGAGATTGACCTGCGCCGATTCGGCGGGAGTGCCCTCACTTCGGAGCTGGAAGTTCCGAAAGACCGCACGGACGAGGCCATGACAGGGACAGAATCGATTCCGGTCACGTACGTCCCGGCCAGGAACACCGTCTTCCTGGCACTTGCTCTGGCCTGGGCCGAGACCCTGGCGGCATTCGACATCTTTATCGGCGCCAACTGCGTCGATTACTCGGGCTATCCCGACTGCCGGCCGGAGTATCTCCGCTCCTTCGAGGACCTGGCCAACCTGGCCACGCGCGCGGGTGTCGAGGGGCGAGGCCGATTCCGGATCCACGCGCCGCTCCTGACCCTCACCAAGGAACAGATCATCTTGCGCGGTCGGGAGTTGGGGGTGGATTATGGGCTAACTCACAGTTGCTATGACCCGAACGGCGAGGGCGTCGCCTGTGGACGCTGCGACGCGTGCCGGATCCGCCGTTCCGCCTTCGAGAGGCTAGGGCTCACGGATCCGATCCGGTACATAACGCAAGGCTGACGCCCGACACCCACCCCTCACCAGTAGATCCACTCGTGAGACGGATCGTTCAAGAAGATCTCCTTCTCGCTGACGTTGCGCTCGTCGCCCCGCCTGATGAAATCGATCCGCAACGTCTTGTACTTCACGGAAGGCTTACCGCCGCTGGGCGCGGGAACCTCCTTGTAGCCGTCGGATAGCCCTCGCACGTAGATACTGAATCGATCGGCCTTCAGATCCCATTTGTCCCAGGTGGCTACGCCGTACACTGCATCATCCACGTCTGGCTTGGTGCTCGGGTGAATCGTGCCCATGACGTTGACCGCGCCCAAGAGGGGGATCGTTTCATCTTCGCGGGCCCGGATCAGGGGGATCGCCTGGGGAATCACGTTCTCCTCGAACTTCTCGCCTGTCTCGTTGACCATGACGAACTCAGGAACGAACACGCGCGGCTTGCCGGTCCGGTTGGTGACTTTGTAGTAGAGGTAGTGGACCTGGCGGCGTCCCTTTCCCGGGATCTCGACGGTCTTGATCCGGATCGACTTGAATGCGAAGTCGAGGACCCAGATCCCCTCCTTGTCTCGCGGAATGAGCGCCGCGCTCACCATCTGAACGTTGAACACGGTCCGATCGTGGGGAACCGCGATCGTATGCAACTCCGGGACCAGTGTGACCTCGGCAGTCTTGGGTGGGCTCGGCAGCTTGGGTTCAGGCGCGGGTGGCTTGTTCGCATTTGCCTGTGGATTCGCAGCGGGATCCTCTTGCCGAGCGACGCACCAAGAGGGTGCCGCGACGAGCATCGCCAGCACCGCTGGCAACATCCACCGTTTCAAAGCCTCAGGCGGCCGAAAATCCGCGCTCCTCGGACGAATGGACACGGGAAGATCTCCCCATGCTTGTGTGAGCCCTTGCTCTAGGCGACTGGTCGATTTGTTCTGCCGCGGCTAGAAATGAATGCCCAATCGAGGCTCATTCATTACTAGCCGGAAACGGCAAGTTCCGTCAAGCCGATTTCACATCTTCTGGAAATGTAGCAAACCGGGTGAAGATAAACAAATCAATCATGCGCGGAGTTCCGGCGCGGAAACGCGGACAGGCAGGGTTGAAAGGATCGAAATGATTCTTACAATGGAGCTTATCCAAACGATGGCGAAGGAATGGCGTGGCTCGAGGGAGGGGGTGTGTTGCTCGTGCGCTGTCTCCAGACAACTGCGGTGATGGGATTGTGCTGGTTGCTAGCGGTCTCGGCGTTGGAAGCCGGCGAGTTCGAAACGGTGATCCTCAAGGACGGCCAGCGCGTGACCGGTGAGATCGTCGCGGAGAGAGCGACCGCGCTTTACGTCGATCTCGGTTACGACATTCTGCGGATTCCCAGGGACCAGATCCTGCGGCGAGCGAAGGTCGACGACTCGGGCCCGGGCGCGAAGAGCACGGTGCGGGCGAGCGAGCTCGACACATCCGGGTTCTATACGACGGGGGTGATGAAGCCCTCGCCGGTCAAGGAGCTCGTCGACAAGTTCGGCGAGGCGGTGATCTCGATCGAGACGCCTTCCGGCAAGGGATCGGGGTTCATTATCAACAAGGAGGGGTACGCGATCACCAATGACCACGTCGTCCAGGGTGAGAGCCGGATTTCGGCGATCCTCTACGTGAACGTGCCGGGCGGTTTCAGCCGCCGCCGGATCGAGGACGTCGAGATCATCGCCTTGAACCCATTCTTCGATCTGGCTCTTCTCAAGCTTCCGCTGCCCGCGGACTTGAAACCAAGCCATGTCGTCCTGGGTAATGGTGAGGACGTCAATGCCGGTGACGTCGTGTTCGCGGTCGGCAATCCGCTGGGTCTGGAGCGCTCGGTCACTCAACGGATCGTCAGCAATCGCAGTCGCAGCCTGGAGGGCCAGATCTTCCTCCAGACCGACACGGCGATCAATCCCGGTAATTCGGGTGGTCCGCTGTCAACCATCGCGGTGAAGTGATCGGCGTGACGAGCCGAGGTTTTCACGCTGCTTTCGCCGACAACCTGGGGTTCGCGATTCCAGTCTACTATGTCAAGGAATTCATCCATCATCGGGAAGCATTCGCCTACGACAAAGCCAACCCCAACAGCGGCTATCGATATCTCGACCCGCCTCGCCGCCAGATTGCGAGCCAGCCCGAGGGCTTGAAGGAGCGATCGAGCGGCGCCAAGAAGCCGGTCAAACCCGCCGGAGGACCTGCACGGCGCGCCGGCCAGCGAGAGACGACGCGTTAGACGTGAGAGCAGACCTCGCCTCCATGAGTCACGTTCGTTCTAGTGATCGGAAGGCACGTCGGTCACCGCCGGCGGCGCGCCAGGCTCGGAGCCTGGAGTCAAGTTTGGGACCCCGGCACGTTCGCCGGCGGCCAGACCTGTTCCCTCAGCCGGTGAGCGAGGGTTGCCTGAAATGGAGTTTTCTGTGATACACACGGCGAAGCGGGCGATTCGTCGCTCGGCCAAGATCGGCTGGCTGGGACTTTGGGTCTTGACGGGACTGCCCGCACACCTGGCTCTGGCCGCCACACCACCGGAACGGATCCTCCCCGACACCACGATTTTCTTGTTCAAGCTCAACGATGTCAAATCGTTTCGTGAGACATTCCGAAACAGTCAGTACGGTCAGCTCTGGAACGACCCCTCTCTCAAGGATTTCAAGGACGAGCTCGCGCTCAAGCTCGAAGATGCCACCAAGGGGCTCAAGGAGAAGATCGGCGTGAGCCTCAAGGAGCTGTTCGAGCTTCCCCAAGGGGCCCTTGCGATCGCCGCCGTCGGTCGTGACGATCCCAACCTCCCCGTAGCCGGGGCGATCCTCGCCGACACCGGCGAGAACGAGAAGAAGATGCTGGACATCCTCGGCCGTACGACGAAGGAGGCCGAGGCGTCGGGCGCCAAGACCTCCACGGAATCGTTCAATGGACTGACGCTCCATGTCGTTCGATTCCCGCAGAAAGAGCAAGAGAAAGAGAAAGACGAGAAGGAAAAAGAGAAAGAGAAACCAACGCCGCCTCCCCCCCTGGCCTGGACCAATGCGGGAAGCCTGTTTTTCATCGCCAGCGACGTCGACTTGATCAAGGACCTGGCCACCCATCGCGAGGGCCGCGACAATTCGCTCGCCGCGACCGAGCCTTTTGCCAAGACCCAGGCGAAAACCGAGTCGAGCCGAGCCCAGGCCATCTGGTATCTCAATGTCAACAAGCTCGTCAAAGTGTTGATCGACGCCAGCGCCAAGGCAAACGCGGCCCAGGCTCAACAGATTGAATTCTATGTCAAGGAGATGGGCATCGACGGGCTCAAATCGGTCGGCGGCTGCTTCACCCTGGCAGCGGGGAACTACGACAGCCTCAGCAAGACGTTCTTCCTCGCCCCCAAGCCTGTGGCGGGCCTGCTCAAGATCTTCTCCTTTCCACCGCTTGCGCTGCGGCCCGAGTCGTGGGTGCCCGCCACCGTGGCCACCTACCAGACATTGAGCTTCGACCTCGACAATGTTTACACCGGGATCAACGACCTCGTGAACAAATTCCAGCCCGGCATGATCAACGTGATCGAGCAGCAACTGGTCGGTCCCGGCGGAGGTCAGCCGCTCAACTTCCAGAAGGACGTCTTCGGGCCGCTGGGCGATCGGATCACCCTGATCAGCGACTTCAAGAAGCCGGTCAAGGAGGACAGCCAGCGCATGCTGCTCGCGATCGCCCTGGAAGACACGAAAGCCTTCCAGAACACGCTCACCCAGCTCTTCCAGATCGCCGGGGCCGCCCCCGAGAAGCGCGAGTTTCAGGGCACCACGATCTACGACCTGGCCGTCAACCTCCCCAATCAGGCACCCGGCAATCCACAAGGGCTCAAAGGCCCAATCAGCCTGGCGGTCGCCAAGGACACGCTGTTCATGACCACGGATACGACCTTGCTCGAGCAAGTGCTCCGTCCGGGGAACCCCACCCTTGCCGACAGTACGTCGTACCAGACCGTCGCCAAGGAGTTTCCGGAAAAATCGAGCGGCCTCTCCTACATACGCCCTGACGAGTCGGCCCGGCTCACCTACGACCTGATCAAGAGCGGCCAGTTCGAGAAAGCGATCCAGCAAGGGATGGCCGCGGCCCCAGGCGCTAAAGACTTACCCAGCCTGAAGAAAATGATCCCCACCGAGAAACTTCCTGATTTCTCGGTGTTCGTCAAGTACCTGTCGCTGGGAGGGAGCTTCAGCATGATGGATGACGACGGCTTCACCTTGACCGGATTTACCCTGCGCCGGTCCAACCCGTAAGCGCCGGTCAAGCTCACCGAGCGGTTGCAGCGGTTCAATCAGAGCGAGTGGCCAGTCAATCTTCGATTGACAGGTTGACGAGCGGCTCGCACATGAGAGAAAGAGCAAGATGAAGAGTAAGATTAGGAAGAGGACTAAGAGCACGAGCAAGAGCAGGACAGGCGCGCGCCTGAGATCCTACTCTTAATCTTGATCGTGCTCTTCATCCTCTTCCTAATCGTAATCTTCCTCCTAATCTTGCTCTTCTTTGGTGACTCGTCGTGGCCGTTGTCTCGTCGTTCCGGTTCACCCGTCAATCGCGGATTGACGGACCACTAAGGCGGCGAGATCGGAGATCCCGGCTCGCCGCCGTTCCTTCCGGGATGGAGCGGGATGGCCCGCCGGACTCCTCCCTCTTTGCCGCCGACAAAGGCGCCGGGAACCACGCCCGTCTCGTCCACGATGACGGTCCGGCCCGAGCGGTCGCTCAGTTTACGCGGGGTTCGGACCCATAACCTCAAAGGGATCGACCTCGATCTGCCCCTCTACCGGCTGATCGTGGTGACCGGCGCCAGCGGAGCGGGCAAGAGCTCATTGGCATTCGACACCCTCTACGCCGAGGGCCAGCGGCGGTACGTGGAGACGTTCTCACCCTACACGCGCCAGTTCTTTGCCAAGCTGGACAAACCGGACGCCGACCTGATCGCCGGACTCCCTCCCGCGATCGCTGTCGGCCAGCTCCATGGCCGTCACTCCACCCGAAGCACGATCGGCACGATTACCGAGATCCACGACTCGCTCAGCTTGCTTTTCGCCCGCGCGGGCCAGGTCGTTTGCCGCCACTGTGGTCAGCTCATCGTCCCCGCTTCCCCCGCCACTGTCTCGCAGGCGATCGAGTCATGGCCCGCCGGCACGCGATACGAGATCGGCTTTCCCTTGGAAGTGCGCGCCGGGACCGATTGGACTGCCCGCCTGCGGTCTCTTCGCGCGGAGGGTTTCACGCGGCTCCGCGTCAATGGGCAGACCGTGGCGCTTGATGACCCGGATCTGGCGCTTGCCGGCGATGTGATGGTCGACGGGATCGTCGACCGGCTGGTCCGGGGCAGCGACCCCCCCGAACGGCGCGCCGATTCGATCGAAACGGCGTTCGCGAAGGGCCTGGGCCGGTGCCGGATCATCGCCGGCGATGATTCACGGACCTACGTTCGCGGTTGGCGGTGCAGCCGGTGCGGGACGGATCACCTCGAGCCGCAGCCGAACCTTTTCCGATACAACACGGCCCTGGGAGCCTGTCCGCTCTGCGAGGGTTTCGGCCAGACCATGGAGCTCGACCTGAGCCGCATCGTTCCCGACCGCTCAAAGACCATTCGCGAGGGTGCGCTCGCGCCCTGGTCGACGCCCGGATATCGGGGCTTTCTGGAGGAGCTGCTGGCGGTAGCGCCCGCCCTCAAGATTCCGGTCGACGTCCCGTTTCAGCGTTTGAGCGCCGAGCAGGTCGAGCGGCTGCTCGAGGGCATTCCGGGAAGCGGATTCACGGGACTCAAGGGTTTTTTCCGAGGCCTGGAGCGGCGGACCTACAAGGTGCACAACCGGGTTTTTCTCAGCCGTTGGCGGCGATATCAGATCTGTGCCCTATGTCACGGTGCCCGGCTACGGCCCGAGGCCCTCGCCGTCAAGATCGAGAGCTGTGACATCGCCGCACTCTCAGCGATGACGATCCGCGACGCCGGCTCATTCATCCGTGGGTTGGAAACCCTGCGCCGCCAGCCGGTGGCGGCCGGGGTGCTGGCGCAGATCGAGAGCCGGCTTGGCTACCTGAGCGGAATCGGGCTCGACTACTTGACGCTCGACCGGCCGGCGCGGAGCCTCTCGGGAGGCGAGCTGCAGCGGGTCACCCTGACCAAGACCCTCGGCTCCGGCCTGGTCAACACGCTCTACGTGCTCGACGAGCCCACGGCCGGCCTCCATCCTGACGAAGTCGGCCCGTTGATCGCGATCCTGCACCGGCTCCGCGACCAGGGGAACACGCTGGTGGTCGTCGAACACGATCACGACCTGATCCGGGCGTCGGATCACGTGGTCGATCTTGGCCCAGGAGCCGGTGCGGCGGGCGGCCAGGTCCTCTACAGCGGCCCGCTCGCCGGTTTTTCGAAGGCCGAGGGATCCGCGACCAGCGAATACTTGAACGGGCGCAAGCGGATCGCGGTTCCGGAGGCGCGCCGACCCATCACCAGGCGGGTCGTCCGGTTGACGGGGGCCCGCGGAAACAACCTGAAATCGATCGATGTCGCGTTCCCGATGGGCGTTCTCTGCGTCGTGACGGGGAAGAGCGGCTCGGGCAAGAGCACGTTGGTCGAGGAAACGCTCTATAGGGCGCTGCGGCATCAGATCGCGAACGAGCCCGCGACCGCCGCCCCACATGGCGGGCTCAAGATCAGCGGCGAAGTTGCCGGCGCCGTCTTCCTGGACCAGTCTCCGCTGGCGCGGTCGGCCCGGTCGAACCCGGCCACACACCTGAAGGCGTTCGACGAGATCCGCAAGACCTTCGCCGCGACTCACGAGGCGAAGCTGCGGAACTACGACGCCGGCCGGTTCAGCTTCAACGTCGAGGGGGGGCGCTGCAACGCCTGCCAGGGGAATGGCTTCCTCACGATCGACATGCAATTCCTGCCGGATGTGATCTTTCGCTGCCCCGAATGTCTCGGCACCCGCTATCGGCCGGAAATCCTGGAGATCACCTACCGGGGACGAAACATCGCCGAAGTCCTCGAGCTGACGGTGCGGGAGGCGTTCCTGTTCTTTCGCAATCGCCCCAAGGTCCAGTCGAGGCTGCGGCCGATGCTCGATATCGGATTGGACTACTTGAGGCTCGGTCAGCCCGTTTCCACGCTTTCCGGCGGCGAAGCGCAACGGCTGAAGCTGGCCGGCTTCCTGGCCCGGTCGCTGACCGCCCTGAATCGCGCCCTCGCTCAGTCCCACACGATCTTCCTGCTCGACGAGCCGACCGCCGGTCTCCATCCCGTCGACATCGTGAAATTGCTCGACGCGCTCAACGCTCTGGTCGATCGCGGCCATTCGCTGATCGTCATCGAGCATAGCCTCGAGGTCATGCTCTGCGCCGACTGGATCATCGACCTGGGGCCGGGCGCCGGTGACGAAGGAGGCCGGGTGGTGGCGCAAGGAACGCCGGAAGAGGTCGCGAAATCGGGGTCGCCGACCGGTCAGGTCCTGGCCAAGGCACTGGTCGCAGGGTAGCCGCGGGGTTGAAATCGCGAAATCGCGCCGTCTCGAGTTACGGGGGGAAGACCCTCACCGGGATGCCAGGCCAGCTCGATAGAACTTTTGTGGCGGCGGTGACGGACTGGGAGGCCGGGATTGCCGCGATCGTTCGACAGCGGTAAGTGTCACACATCCTGCCGGGGCCGCTGCAACACCTTGATGTCACGAAAAGCCGTGATGCGGCCCCGGTCAGGTGCAGCGTTTGGTTAGCCCTCAATCACCCCCCAATGGCCGCCTGCACATTGACGCGGTACAAGGAGCCATTGCTTGCCAAGTAGATTGTATCGGCCCTTCCTACGACCCGATTCGCGACCAGCTTGTTGCCATGCTCGTCTCTAAGCTCAATGGTCGCGACCGATTTCGCCGCCCCGTCACGACAAAGCGAAAAGAGCTGGTACGTATCTCGGTCGCTGTACCCACCGCGCTGTCCACCACCTCGCTCAGCGTCGGCGCGCCGGTGCGCTTCGCCGGGTTCGTTGCGCCGTTCGGCCAAGCGCCGCCCGATTTCAACGCATCGACGCTGTTGAGCTTCGCGCAGACGCGTGCGCTGCTGGACTTGAAATGGCCGCCATCCGG
>JBIOJM010000022.1:0-50847 GCA_044450785.1 Isosphaerales bacterium | reverse complement strand
TTCGTATGGTATGGATGTGCCGTATAGATCGAATCTGTGCGGGCCTCGCTGATATCAGAAGAAAGGGGCTCCCTCCGGTAGGCGGTATTTGGCCCTGCTTGTTGCTTCGTAGTGACGAACTGAGTCAAAAATGGATTTGGGCAAGCTGTGTAATATGGAGGATCGGACAACGCCAAAATGTCCTCGTCCTCGCCAATGGGGAACCCCTCGATCTTGCGGAATGCGGGGTCCTTCAACTTCTCTCGCAACTTCTCCGTGAAGCAAACCCGCCGCGCCTCGTCGTTGGGAAAGGTCATTCCCAGGCATTCGACTGGCTGTGACCGATCGACCGAGTAACTGACGTCGAACAGCCTTCCTGACCCTGGCTCGGCGGGAACCAGGTGCTCTTCAAACAGCCGCTCTGCTTGCGGTTTCTGGGACTTCTTCGCCATGATTCTTACCGTTATCCTTCCAGGAGAATCTTCTTGCGAGCGATCCGCTCGATCTCGGCCGCATCGATGCTGCCGTCAGGGCCATCCTCGGTTGTGATGCCCAGACTCGTGGTGATATTCGCGCTCGAGAGACATTGAGCAACTTGGTCAGTGACCAGGTCGATTGAACGGCATGGAGGTTGGTCACTGACCAACCTCAGCTTGGGGTCGAGAATCAGCGAAATCATCACGCCTGCGCTCCGGGAGTTTCGCCGCGGTCGATGAGAAGGCGGACCTTGGCCGGTTCCTTGCCACGTGTAATCTTCTGGACGAACTCATCGAAGCGGTCATGAATCTGCTCGACCGTGCAGGGAGCGCCGCCGGCCGACAGGGTGTCGAGCAGATCGGCGGGTATCACGTTGATGGCAATCAGCCCGGACAATGCGGCCTGGATTCCCTGAACCAGCTCGGCGCCGATCTTCTCGGGGAGCTGCTTGGACTTCAGGAACCCCTCGACGGCCGCTTTCTGGGCGGACGGCAAGAGGCTGATGCTTTTCTTCGCCGTGGGGTCCGAGAGGTTGTCGACCAGGGTCTTGCGCGAGTTTTCCAGCGTTTTGTCGAGCTGGTCGTCGATCTGCTGGAGGACCGCGTGCCCACTGGCTCCGAGCGTTTCCTCCTGGGGCCGGAAGTTGCAGTGGGGGCAGATCGGCGAAGCGTCCAGGTCGTCCTTGACCAGCGTGAAGCACGGCGCGAGCTTCGCCAGACGGGTCTGAAGCTCGGTCAAGGAGGCGTGGGGCAGAAGGGAAATCCCGGCCGCCAGCTTCTTGAGCTGGTCGAGCCGGTGGTCCTTGAGCAGCTCTTTCTTCTTCTGGTCCTCGTTGATCCCAAGGCGGGCCTTCTTGTGCAGGTTGAGGTAGGCCGCCTTGTATTCGTCCTTGGATATTTGCAGCGCACGGTTGATGATCTGACGGAAATCCGGTCTGCCCCGGAGCGCGGGGTCGAGCAGTTTCGCCCGCCAGGAGCCACGGGTGGATTCCATCTGGTCCCGCCACGGATCTGTAGGCGGCAGAACGGCGGTGGCAGTCGCCAGGTAGCCGGTCATCGGCGTGAGCTCTTGCACCAGGTCGTTGAGTTCCTCGAGCTGCTTCATCAGGTCGAGGTTTGCCTTCTGGGACTGGATCTCGGTGATGCTCCGGGAGAAGTTCTTGAGCTTGCCCGGGGTGTTGAACGCTTGGAGGCTTTCCAGGAAACCTTTGAAGTCGTCGAGCTTCTGCTGATACTCCTCCCGTTCCTGGCCCGAGATCAACTCGGTTCCCCAGCAGGGCAGACCGGTCTGGGCCCTCTGAAGGGCGGTGACGACCTTCTCGGTCAGTTCGGTGGCCCTGGATCGAAGTTGCTTCACGGCCTCGTCGTGCGTGTTCTCGTTGCGGATCAGCCCTTCGGCCAACCCCACCAAATCGAACACGGCGACCAGCTCGGCCAGCGGCAGGCCCCTTGGCTTCTCGACGTGCTTGAACGATACCAGTTGATCCACCGGAATCTTCGTCGCTTCGCCCAGGTTGGCGGCATCGAGCTTCTTTCCGGCCACGCTCAAGGTGATGTTGCCGTTCTGAACGAGCGATGTCAGGACGATCAGCAGCAACTCCGGCTCAAGGTGATAGTGAGACTCAAGCTCCACGTCGTTCTTGACGGTGATGAGTTCCTTGCGATTGACGACCTGGCCGGGTGATTTGGCGTGCAACTTCTCCAGGACGACCTTGGCGTAGCGAGACCTTTGCGGCTTCAGCTTATCGCCGTCGAGCAGTTCCAGTCCGTCGAGAACGGAGGTGGCGAGCTGGTTCTTGACACCGCCAGCCAGCCAGCGGATCACGTCCTCGGTCGGCTGCTTGAGGTTGCTCGCAACGAGCTTGACCGTGAAAGTCGGGTACTCCGGGTAACGGTCCTCGAACGAGGCCGCCAGACAGACAGACCCGGTTAGTTCGAGAAGGTCACGGACGGCGGCGTTGCCCGTGCGGTGCCCTTTGAGCCACTCAACCATTTTCTTCGGGACGCCTTGGTGAACGACCTCGAACGAGGTCAGCATGTTAGTACGCAGCCACGCCACGAGCGTCTTGAGGGAGCCCTCCGCTTTGTCTTCGTAGACCTTCTTCGTGCCGCTGCTGACCGAAGCCGCCATTTCACGAGCGCCAGCGTAAAGGCGAAGCGCGTCCTGGAACGGCTTGTCCCGGTGCGTCAGCTTGAAGAAGACCTCGTCGGCGAGTTTCTGGTCGTCGAAGTGCGGCGGCTCGAACGGCTGGAGGAAGTAGAGGTAGAAGTCACGAGGCGGTTGGGCCGTCGAGCGCTCGTTGGGTGCACCGAAGAAGAGGTAGCCGCGGCGAGTGATCTTGTGCTCCCGCCACTCGATCTCGTGCTCCCAGATCTGGGAGCCGCGGACGTATGGCGCCTGATCGGTGAGTTCCAGCACGCGCGTCAGGGCGTCGAAGTAATATTGGTCCAGATGCGAGTCGGAGAGCGTATCGGCCTTGTCCTGGATCTTGGCGTCGTGGTCGATGGTCTTTTGCAGGTCGAGGTAATACTGGTCGTTCTCGGTGTTGTGCGTGATGAACTGCCCGCTGACCGTCTTCATGATCTCCTTGAGGCAGGACTCCACCGTGGTTCGCAGGAAGTCGCTGGTCCTCTCCGGGATCGGGGCCATCAGACACAGGCCGTTTTGGAGCTCTTCGGCGGTCGGGCCGATCTTGGCCCGGATGTCGTCGGTCGTCAGCCGGTGGATCGACAGGCCGTGGATGATCCGCTCGGCCATCGGCTGGAGCGCCTTGCGGGTGAAGGCTTGCTGGATGCGGTTCTCGACCACCTTGCTCACGTCGATCACTTCGCGGATCGTCGGGTCGGCTCGCAGCACCGCGTCGCCCTGGAGAAACGCCCAGTACGTGTCGTAGCTGATGAGGCCAGGCTCGTCCCTGGGCACTTCGCTGCTCAAGCAGCGCTTGATCTCGGCGCTCAAGGTCTTGAGCACTTCCCTTTTCTCGGCGACAAAAACGCGCTCAAAGACTTCCAGGTAGGTCGGGTGGACCGGAAACAGTCGCACGAACTCTTCGAGGCGTTCGGCCATGCCGCCGTAGAGCGGCGTGAACTTCTGAAGGTGTTCCCGAATCTTCGCCCGTTGCTCGTCATTCTTGGTCAGCAACCGCTCGGAGACGACGTAGGCCACGTCCTCCCGGACGATGCGAAGTTGCTCGAAGCGCGCCTTCACCCGGCGCAGGCTCTCGGCGACGAAGTGGAACTTCGGGTTGTCGAACAGGCTCTCTTGCAAGCCCGCAATGAAGCGGAAGCGGATGCGTTTGCAGACCTCGCCGATCTCACGCAGGAAACCCAAGTCCAGTACGAGATCGTGGTGCTTGCGAGACTTCAGGTAATCGAGCAGCTCGTCCACGACCAGGAGCAGTCCACGGTCGGCGTATTTTTCGTTGAACTGCGCCATCATGTTGGACAGGTCGTCCTTGTTGCTGTCAACCTGGTCCTCGGCGGGGAAGTTGAAGGACAGTCCTTCGTTCGACATGAAGTCTTCGAGCCTGCCGCAGATGATGTTGCGCAGACTCTTCTTGGTGGCCGGGATTTCAAGGCGGACCACCTTGAACTTGCCGGAGATCGCCTTCGCCGCCTTCGCCACGTTCTTGTCCTTCACAACCTTTGCCGTCTCGGGGTGTTCGGCCAGCCCGGAGATGAGCGAGAGCAAGTGGCTCTTGCCTGTGCCGTAATTGCCAACGATCAGGAAGCCCTTGTTGTCGGCGGGCGTCTCGAATTGCAGGTTGGGGATCACCAGATTGCACAAATCCTCAGCCATGTGCTTTGATATCACAAATATCTCGACAAGTTGCCGCACGGCAGCGAGCGAGTTCGCCTGCTCAAGCTCGATAACGGTCTCGATAGGCTCAAACTTGACCAGATCGCTGTATTTCATGGCGATGTGAACTCCCTCAGTTGTTGGCGCTCGTGCCGATCGGGATGACGACGGCGTCTATCTGCTTGAACTGGATAAATTCAGGATGACCGGGTTCGGCGTAGGTCAGTGTCCCACCCTGGAAGCTGCCGTTCCACGAGGCGACAATCGTGCGATTGCGGCTAATAAGCTGGAGCAGGCGAAGCGGATCGACTTCGAGGCCGGTGTCCAACAGAATCTCCAGGTTGTCCAAGAGCACAACGTCACCGAATACGGCGGCAATCACTTCCTTGAGCAAACGTTCGACTTGACGGGACCGCTGCGTCCGAGTTAGTTCGAGCAACCTCTTGCTCAATTCCAGGTTGACATTCACGAGTTGGCAGCCGAGCTTCTGCGCCATTGACTGCAAGGCGGTGGTCTTGCCGGAGCCAGGCACGCCGGCCAGGACGACGAGCCGGTAATACTGGCTCGCCGCGTGCTGGATGGCCGGCTCAAGTTTTGTCGCCGCTTCAGTCATGATTCTAATGAAGTCCCACCGGCTCGCACCGGCGATCTCGGCGCCTTGCCCCTGCGAAACCAGGCCGCGGCTGTACAGGTGGATTGAAGCCGCCAGACGGATCTCCCGGTCTAGCTCATCCGGACCCGTGCCGAGATCCTCCAGGAGCGCGTCAAAAACCGTATCCCGGATCTGACCCCCTCCAGGTGGTCGAGGTGGACGGCAAATTCCGAGGCGTCCAGCGGCCGGTTCTCGCGGAGGTCTTCCCGGGGCGTTACCGTCTGATTGCAGCTTCGATGGTGACTTGGCATGCAGGCACTTTCGCACGAAACAACGCGTCAAGGAAATCTGCTCGGCTGACTCCCGCGACTTCGGCGCCCCTGCCCTGCGAGATCATGCCACGGTCGTACCAAAAGATCGCGGCGGCGAGCCGGAGCTCGCGCGCGAACTGCTCGTCCGAGTCCGCGAACGGCAGCGCCGTATCGTCCGGTAGTCCGATCGTGATTGTCTTCATGGGCAACCTCCTTCTCGCATTATAACCCGAGCCCCTTCTTCCAAACCAGCAAGCCGTCGACCCATCGCTTTTCGTTGCGAACGCCTTCTCACTGGATTCTGAATGAAACCGGTGATACAACAGATCCATCTGTCGCTGGATCACGAACGGTTCGGCCCGTGTGCAAAAGACCGCGCGCGGGGAGAACGGCTGGTCTTTTCTTGACGATCCGACCGCCGCCCGGTTCATCGGGACCGCGACAGAACCGTGATCGCCAGCCCCGCGTGTCTTGCCCGGCATCTCCCTCTCCCGGCCGGCGCTTTGCATCGCGCCATCTCGATCCTCGAGAAGCGAACCCATCCATTCGCCTGATAGACACACCCAAGTGAGGGATTCAGTCCAAACCAACGATGCATGTGACCCAGCGGCATGACGAAGACGCCATGTTCGGTCGATACCACATGGCGGCTTACGACGAGATGTTCGAGGCGCGCGGGACGCCCCGACCGCACTACGCTGCCCTGTTCGAGCGGCTGCTCGATCTCGGCCCCGACGAGCTGGAGCGACGCAACAAGGTTGCCGACCTGACGATGCGGCAGCAAGGGATCACGTTCACGGTTTACGGGCGCGAACAGGGTGTCGAGCGGATCATCCCGTTCGACCCGATCCCACGCCTGATCGCCCCGGCCGAGTGGGACCGGATCGAGCGCGGTTTGAAGCAGCGGGTCCGTGCCCTCAATCTTTTCATCCAGGACGTTTATCACGAGCGCCTGATCCTCAAGGATCGAATCGTCCCCCCCGACCTGGTGTTCAGCGCCACCGGCTACCGGCGGGAGTGTGCCGGCCTCAAGGTACCCCGCGGCGTCTACATCCACGTCGCGGGTATCGACCTGATCCGCGACTCCGACGGGAACTTTCTGGTCCTGGAGGACAACGCCCGTACCCCCTCGGGAGTGAGCTACGTGCTCAAGAACCGCCAGGTGATGAAGCAGGTTTTCCCCCTGCTGTTCGACCAGTACAACGTGCGGCCGGTCGACGACTATACCGACAACCTGCTGGCGGTGTTGCGCTCGATCGCGCCGACCGGTTGCGACGACCCGACCGTGGTCATCTTGACGCCGGGGATCTACAACGCGGCCTACTACGAACACAGCTTCCTCGCCCGGCAGATGGGGGTCGAGCTGGTCGAGGGACGCGACCTGGTGCTCGACGGGGGCCAGATCTTCCAGCGGACGACCCGGGGCCTGCAGCGCGTCGACGTCATTTATCGGCGGGTCGACGACGATTTTCTCGATCCGCTCACCTTCCGCTCCGACAGCATGCTCGGCGTGGCGGGACTCATGGGGGCCTACCACTCCGGGAACGTGGGGCTGGCGAACGCGCTCGGGACGGGCGTCGTCGACGACAAGGGGATCTATCCGTTCGTACCGGAGATGATCCGCTTCTACTTGCGGGAAGAACCGATCCTGGCCAACGTCGAGACCTTCCGGCCGCTGGTGCCGGCCCACCGCCGGCACATCCTGGCAAACCTGGAGACGCTTGTGGTCAAGGCGGTCGATGGCTCCGGCGGGTACGGCATGCTGATCGGTCCGGCGTCGACGCGGGCAGAGCGCGACGAGTTCGCGCGGAAGATCGAGGCGAACCCGCGCGGCTACATCGCGCAGCCCACCATCAGTCTCAGCCGGCACCCGACGTTCGTCAGCGGCCGGCTCGACGGCCGGCACGTCGACCTGCGCCCGTTCGTGCTCTACGGCGACGACATCAGGGTCATGCCGGGCGGCCTCACCCGCGTCGCGCTGCCGGAAGGGAGCCTGGTGGTCAACAGCTCCCAGGGCGGCGGCACCAAGGATACCTGGGTGCTGTACGACGGCGCACCGCGTTCGACCGCGCCCCAACCTCAAGAAGACGGCCTCGCGAGGACTTGAGATGCTCAGCCGGGTCGCCGAGAACCTGTTCTGGATGAGCCGCTACCTCGAGCGTGCCGAGAACGTGGCCCGCTTGCTCGACGTCGGACTTTACATCGAGCTCGACGCGCCCTCCGCGGCCGCCGAAGACGGCTCGGCGCCCGTCGAGATCGCCCTCAACATCCTCGACTCCAGCGACTCGTTCCGCGCCACCCACCCGGTGGCCGAACGAACCGAGCTGCTCGGGCTCCTGACCTTCGACCGGGCCAACCCTCACTCGATCCTGAGCATGATCGCTCTGGCTCGTGAAAACGCCCGGGGCACCCAGGAAAGCCTCGGTGTCGACGCCTGGAGCGAAGTCAACCGACTTTACTTGTATCTCTGCAGCAAGCGGGCGCAGCGGCGCTTTCAAGCGGGCCCGTCCGCGTTCTGTTCCACGATCAAGCAGTCGTGCATCCTCTTCGACGGACTGGTCCAGAACAGCCTGCCGCGCGATGAGGTCTATCATTTCCTCCAGGTCGGCCGCTACCTGGAGCGCGTCCACGTGATGGGACGGATTCTCCATGCCAAGTGCCGCAGCCACACGCAGGGAACCTCCGGCGGAGACCCGGCCATGGAGCTGGTCCGGTGGACCGGTCTGCTGCGGAGCTGCTCGGCCTACGGCGCTTACCTTCGCGTCGAGCGCGACCGCGTCGAGCCGGTCGGCGTCATCCGCTTCCTGGTCCTCAATCCCGATTTCCCCCGCGCGATCCGCTTCTGCGTGGCGCGCTGCCGCGACTCGCTCCAGGAAATCGCCGGCGGCGACGACGATGAATATGCCAGCGAAGCCGAACGACTGCTGGGACGGCTCGACGGCGAGCTCCACTATATCAACGTCGGCGAGATCTTCGAGCGCGGTCTGCTCGCCTTCCTCGACAGGATCGAGACCACCTGCCTGCGTGTCGGCGAGGAGATCCAACGATCCTATTTCTTGACGTGAGGGCCAGCCCAAGTGCTGGAACTTGAACGATGTTGCTTTGCATTCAGCATGAGACCAAGCTCACCTACTCCGAGCCGGTCTCGGAAACCGTGTTCGACGTGCGGATGGCGCCGCCGTCCGACGAAGATCAGACGAACCTCGGCTATCGCCTCCGGATCGTTCCGTCGGCCCCGGTCACGATTCATCGAGACGGGTTCGGCAACCGGGTCGATCTGTTCAACATCCTGGGGGCCTACAGCGAGCTGATCATCCGGGCCACGTCGATCGTGCGGACGCACCGAGGGCCCGCGCCCGAGTCTCGACTGGCCGGCCTCGAGTGGGAAAAAGACCCCGACCAGTTCCGCGCGCTGGAAACCCTCGAGTATCTGCTGGCCAGCCCACTCGTGAAACCCTCTCCGGAGCTGGACGCGTTCCTGCGCGGCCTGCCTCGACCCGAAGGCCGGCTGATCGACGTGCTCGACCAGTTGACCGCAACGGTGCGATCGCACCTGGTCTACGAGAAGAAGGTGACGACCGCGCGGACGCCGGTCGGCGAAGCCCTCCAGCTTGGTCGAGGCGTCTGCCAGGATTTCGCCCACCTCTTCCTGGCCGCCTGCCGCGGGATCGGCCTGCCGGCCCGCTACGTCAGCGGTTACATTCACCATCCCGGTGAGCTGGCCACCCATGCCTGGTGCCAGGTCTGGTCCGGCCGGAGCGGCTGGGTCGACGTCGACCCGACCGTTGGTACCATCGTCGGCGATGATTACGTCAAGATCGCGGTCGGACGCGATTATTCCGACGTTCCCCCCAATCGCGGGGTCTGGAAGGCCGTGCCGACGAGACCATCGCCGTCAGCGTCAAGGTCGAGCCCATCGAGCACGTGCCGGCCGACTGGAGCGACTGGTCGGCCATCCAAGCACCTTGGTCGGCCGCCACGTGGATCCAATCGCAGTCCCGCCTGCAGCGCGTCAAGCTCAACCCGAAGGCAGGCTACCGGCAACAGCAAGGCCAGCAGCAGTAGCTTCTCGCGGCCGTGAGCTGCCTACTGCCTACTCGCTTGGCAGCTCTGCCGCGTTGGGCTTGCGATCCGTGGCCGAAGCGTGTAACCTCTCGCCGCTTCCACGGACGGCTGCAGCCCGTCGAACTTCCCGAATGCGTGCCTTGCGTCAAGGATTGACCAATGCGTTCTCGCTCTCTGACTTCCCTCTTGTTCGCCCTGTTTCTCTTGCACTCTCCTTCCCCGGTACTGGCCTCCAAAATACTTCTGATCGCCGGCGCTGACGAGAACAACGATTTGGCGATTCAGGCCGTCCTGCAATCGCAGGGAAATTCGGTGACGATCGGGCCCACTTTCAGCAACTTCACCGGCGCGGGTCTTGCCGGCTACAACGCCGTGTTGCTGATGCCAAACGGCAACTACTGGGCGCAGCCCGACATGCCGGCTTCGGGGCAGCAGGCCCTGCTCAATTTCGTCAACAATGGCGGCGGACTGGTCGCGGGAGAGCCGGTCCTCTCGATGAACGCCTATCCGGGTGATTTCAAAACTCTGGCTCAAGGACTTCCCGCCTGGTACGCAGGTGCGGGGACCGCGAACTCGCCGATTACCTTTGGCACCTTGACATCCGACCCCGTGATCAACGCCCATTTGCCCGCATCATTCAGCTTCACGGCGACGGGTTATTACACCGAGTCGTACATCCTCCCTCGAACAAATGCAACGGCCTTTTTCTCCACCAATCAATGGACTTCTGTTGTCGGATCGTCGTTCGCGGGCAACTTCGGCGCAGGGGCGGGAGCCGCGGGCTGGAATTACGGAGCCGGCCGGGTCCTGAGCCTGTCGACCTTTTCGGATAACGTCGAGCTGGGCGACCCCAATTACGACCGACTGCTCGCGAATGCAGTGAACTGGGCGACTCAGAGCTCAGGATGGTCTCCACCCCCCGTCCCAGCGCCCGAGCCCAGCAGCATCGCGGTTTTCCTCGCGGCAGCGCTTGGCTTCTTCGCCATTGCCCGAAAACGGCGATAATCCCCGAGGCGGTCAAGCAAAACGGTCTGTTTTGAGACCAGTAGAACGGTCGGGAAACCCTTGTGACTGTCGCGATCGAGTCACTCAAAGTGCCTTGACCCGAATGTTTCGGAACGCCACCGGGCCGTGGTCGCCTTGCAGCAGGATCGGTCCGCGCGCAATCTCCTTGAGCCGCCAGGCATGGCCGGTGGGCGTCTTCAACTCCACGTCTTGGTGGATCACCTGGCCGTTCAACACGACCTTGTCGAACCGCGCGTTCTTGATCTTCGTGCCGCTCGCATCGAAACGGGGAGCGCGGAAGATCACGTCGAGCGTCTGCCACTCGCCCGCGCGCCGGGCCGCGTTGACACGAGGGGGAACGCCGTCGTCGATGTGGTGATATCTCGGCAGCATCTCCGCGCGCGGGTAAATCCCTCCGCAGTGGGTCGCCGTCGGCTTCGCGACCCCGAAACTATCGTGGATCTGGATTTCGTAGAGCGTCTCGAACTTGACCCCCGAGTTGGCACCCTTCGGGACCTGAAACTCGAAGTGGGCCTCGACATCGCCGAAATCCGGCTTGCTGAGCAAGTTCCGGGTCTTGCCGGTCACTCCGTTGACGAGCACGCCATGCCCTGGTTCGGCGACGAGCCGCGACTCGTTTTTCCGATCGGGCCGCGCTTCGCCGGCCACGATCCAGCCGCCTGTGGGCTCGCGCCAGCCGTCGACCCCACGGTCACCGATCAGGTCGATCCAGCCGGATTCCCCGGCTCCCGTGGCACAGAGGCAGACCACCATCGAAATGGAGCACGCCAGGGCCAGGGATGCACACCGGTCAACGATCGGTTTCATGATGACCTCTGCCCTCGACACGATTCGATTCGACAGATACGGCAGTCCGCGCCCGCCCAGAGATCGAGATCCGCTTGATGGTAAGCAACGGCCTGGCCCCCGGCAACTGTTCAGCCCGGATTTGCCTTCGCGCGGTCCGGCCTGTAAACTGATTGTCAGCACCAATGACCAAGGACCAAGGACTACGATGCCAGGATTCTTGAAAGGGCTGATCCCCGCCTGTCACACACCATTCCACCGGGATGGCCAGCTCAATCTCGCGATCGTCGAGCGTCAGGCGGCCCTGTTCCGGGAATCGGGCCTGAAGAGCGTGTTCGTCGGCGGCACGACTGGTGAATTTGCATCGCTGACTGTGGAAGAACGGAAGGCCCTGTGCCAGCGCTGGATGGAAGTCGCCGGCGACTCGATGCGGATCGCGGTCCACATCGGCCACAATTGCCAGGCGGACGCGATCGCGCTGGCGGCTCATGCAAGGCAAACAGGTGTCGCGGCGGTCGCGGTGATGGCGCCCAGCTTTTTCAAGCCGGCGTCCGTGCACGACCTGATCGAGTTCTGCATCCCGATCGCCGCCCAAGCCGACCCACTCCCCTTCTATTACTACCACATCCCGAGCATGACCGGCGTCCGCTTGTCCGTGACCGAGTTTCTCCACGAGGCGCGGTTCCGCATTCCGAACCTTCGAGGCTTGAAATTCTCGCACGATGACCTGGTTGATCTCCAGGGATGCATCGCCGCCGACGGCGGCGCGTTCGACGTCCTTTTCGGCTTCGACGAATCGCTGCTGGCCGGGCTTTGCCTGGGGGCCTGTGGCGCGGTCGGCAGCACTTATAACTTCGCCGGTCCGCATTATCTGCGATTGATCCGCGCGTTCGAGGCGGGCGACCTGGCGACCGCGCGGAAGGCCCAGCTCCAGGCCACGGAAATGGTCAAGACTCTCGGGAGCTTCGGCTTCATGGCCGCCTCGAAAGCCGTCATGGGCCTGATCGGCGTGGATTGCGGGCCCGTGCGTCCCCCCCTTCGCAACCTCTCGGCCGCCCAGTTGGCCGCGCTCGCGGACAAGCTCGCCTCGTTCGATGTCTTGGCGAGGCCCTTCTGACGAGCAGCGCCCGTCAGGGCTTCGTGTCGCGGAAGGGCTTTTTGTCTTGATATAGCTTGAGCCGGGGGCGGTACTCTTCCAGTAAGCTTGGGTCGGTCTCCAGCTCGATCGCCTTGGTCTGCCATTTGACGGCGGCTGCGAAGTCGCCCACTTCCGCATAGCCCGCGGCGAGCGTTTCGAGGCAGTACGTTTCCCTCCACCGGGTCAGCTCGCACGCCTCGATCGCCGCCTCGACGGCTTTCTTGCCATCGCGAACGGTCGCGTCGGGGGACGTCGCCCAGATCCAACCCCGTCCGTCCAGTGCGCAGGCGTCTCGAGAATCGAGCCGGAGGGCCTGGTCGAAGTCCGCGAGGGCCTTGGCATGATCCTTTTTCTCCTGCCGGGCCCAGCCGCGTCCGCAATAGGCGTCCGAGTCTCTGGGGTCGAGGCGAATGGCCTCGGTGAAATCGGCGACGGCGTTGTCGTACTCCTTCTCGGCTTTCCAGGCGAAGCCGCGGTTGCAGTAGCCCGATGCCTTCGCCGGCTCGAGGCGGATGGCCTCGCTAAAATCGGCGATCGCCTTGTCGTATTGCTTCTTGTCGCTGTAGAGCAGGCCGCGGTCGTGGTAGGCGGCGGCGCTGCGAGGGTCGAGGCGAATGGCCTCATTCAAGTCGGCGATCGCCTTGTCGTACTCCTTCTTGTGTTTCCAGCCGACGGCCCGCACCAAGTACGAGTCCGGGAGCCGGGGATCGAGGCCGATGACCTTGTCGAGATCGGCGATCGCCTTGTCATAGTCCCCCTTCTCGCCCTGTACGGCGGCTCGACCGAAATAGGCGGGGAAGACCATGGGATCGTGACGAATGACCTCGCTGTAATCGGCGATCGCCCGGTCGTATTCCTTCCTGTCCGCCCAGATCGACGCGCGAAGGATCAGGGCGGTGACCGAGTGGGGATCGAGCCGAACGGCTTCGTTGACGTCGGCCAGGGCCCGGTCGACGTCCGGCTTTCCGGACAGCAGCACGATGGCCCGCATGGCGTGGTTGAACGACTCGCGGGGATTGGCCCGGATCTGGCTCGAGAAGAACGTCCCAGCCTGGTCGAGGGGCACAACCGAAGCGCTCGAGACCCAGCCGCTCTGCCCGGGAGTGGAGATCAGCAGCGAGGGCCCGTTCACCCGGTCGACGTGGTAGATCGCGGGCCGTCCCCTGCTCTCGATCCCCCGCTCTCCGACCCTGATCGTGAAATTCCGAGTCTTCGGCACCACGGCCTTGCCGGCCCACTCGTCGCCGGCCTGCCGCTGGGCTCGCGAATCCCCCACGCCGGCAAGCATCAAACCAACGGCCAGGGAAAGGACAGCCGGACGAAATCCACCGCCCTCCATCGCGATCTTCGTCGTCCACCCCATCGCCGTTTCCTCCTTCGCGATTCATGCCATCCTGTTCGAGCCGGTCAGCGTTGAGGATAATCGGCCAGGTCGAGCCAGGCAAGGTGAAAGAGTGGGGCGCGAACAAGGATGGAGGATGAAATAGGTAGGAACGACATGTGTGAATACTATCCTCCAACGCCAACCAGCCGCTGGGAGTCAGGATCGGCTGGGCCAACGACGGCGGCCACTTTGTGATCATCGATGGATATTCGAGCACCACCGACCTGGACATCCAGGACCCGTGGTTCGGTCAGTCCACGATCGATTACACGCACTTCTTGACGGGCTACCAGGGCACGGGCTCGTGGACCCACACCTACTGGACCACCTGAGGGGGTTGTGATGGCACTGCAAATCGACCAACCGCCGACTGGGGCCTACGCGATCCTGGCCGACTCGGTGCGCAGGATGGCTGCACTCGGCGGGGCAGCGGCGCAGTCCGTCAATGTCGCGGACCCCGCTCGCTTGAACGCAGCGCTCCCGCACAAAGTCTTCGTCCTCGACAACGACGACATCGTCAAAGGGCACGACCTGGACAGCGCTCGGTTGGTCTCGTGGAGGTTCTTGATCCTCGACGGCCAGACGCCCGTCGCGGCTGTCGAGCTTTCGTGCGATGCGCAAGGCCAGAACCTGAAGTTTGCGAGCATCAACGTCGGCCCGTTCGTGGCCGCGACGCGAACTGCCGTCCTGCACGCCGAAAACCTCCTCCAAGTCAAGAACGGCGACTACGAACTGCGGGCCTTGAAGGCCCCCAGCGTCTACGTCATGGCACTCTGGCTGAAGGACCTGAGAGGGACGAACGACCTCGTCTTGCCGATCGGCCCCGCGAACCAGGCTGTTGCCCCCTCGCCCCAAATCGCCTCGACCCTTGGCTACGCCGCGACGGTGCAGGCGCCTCACCAGTCATCCGCTGACTTCCTCAACGCATTGAAGCCATCGGCCAACGCCGCGCGCAGCTTCGATAGCGCGCCTCAGGGCCCGTCGCCGTCGCCCCCGCCGGTGCCATGAGGCCCGAGCATGACGGGTCGAGGAATCAACCTGCTTTCGAGGGCGCCGGTGGGGGGAGGCAGGCCGTCGGGTCGCCGAGGACGACCATTGACCGGCGGTCGAACGCGCAGAACTTGGCCCTGAGCGCGACGAGGCTTGCAAGTGGTAAAGGCACCGCATCCTTACTGGCGATGCCGGTTCCATTCGAGGGCCAGGGTCGCCAGCGGAAACCGAACGAGCGGAATGAAGGTGACGATGCCCAAGAAAATGATTGGCCTCGACACGGGCAGAGTACCCGCCGGCAGCGCGAGGAGCCCCAGCCCGACGGCGCACGCGGTGAGGACCACCCAGACGCCGAGTGCCCCCCAAAAGTCCCGCCAATCGATCAGCCGGCGGCGCAGGGCCGACCGAAACGTCCCAACCGCAACAGCCCCCTTGAGAATCGCGCCGCACACCACCAGCCAGGGGACCAGGGCGATGAACCGAGGCAGTTCACTGGGGTGTCGCGCGAACCAAAAGCCGGCCGCGGTCAAACCGAAGAAGACGCTCAGAAAGAGATACGTAAAGCATGCGGCGATCCAGCGGCGGCCGGTGAGCGCCAGCGCAAATCCGTCCGTCAGGAGCTTCCACGTCACGGCCGGCAACAACACGACCCCCAGAGCGAGGATCGCGATGCCTCTCCCGCCAGGATACCGCTGGAGAAACTCACGAGTTAGCGCCCGCGCATTCGTGTTGTTGCCCGAAACCACAATCCAAAGCGTCTCTTCGACAACGACGATCGCCCAGGTGAGCAAGACGCTCAAGAGCGACATCCGGAACTTGGCGGCGACCAGGGCACCCGTATTTACCGGGCGAATTGACACGAAGGTGATGAACCGTTTCGCATTGACCCAGAACGGTCTAAACTGCCCGACATCCCCCCCCAAAGCACCGGCGAATGCGACCGGGAAGCCAAGGAATGCACCCAGAATGCAGTGGAACAAAAAGGAATCGGCTCGACGGGGCCCGAACAGCGTCACCATCGATATCAAGAACCCGGCCACGACCGCGGCGGTGGGGAGGATCAGCCCATGGCAATTCCACTCATACCAGAACTGAGCCGCGGCCGAAGAACGGTACGGTCGCCATCGCCGGCTCTGCCTGGCCCGGACCGCAACTCGCGACGGGCGCCAGCCACCTGGCCACATTCGCAAGACGTCGCCCCGGCGGTCGCACGCGACCGCCGCCAGCCCCAGCGGGTAGGCCGCCGCGATGATGACGACAAGCAAGGTCGCGATCAAGGCGGGCGAGCGGTAATCCGACATGGAAAGCCCGACGGGCAAGGTCCCGAGCGCCACAATCGAGACGGCCATCACGGCGATCCGAAGCATCGGGTTGGCTATCGGCAACCAGGAGAGAACCTGAAACCACGCCATCAGCGCCGCGAGCGCCAGCGCGGGAAGCAGCAAGTGCATCCACCCTCCAGACCAACGGCCTGCCGCGAGCCGGCGCTGGCCACAAAGATGTCGTCCAGCGTCGGAGTGTGCTCGTCCACGATTCGCGCGCCGAGTCCGGCCGCCTGTCCCTGGAGATCCTCGATCGATCCACGGCAGACCGCGGTCCACTCGCGGCCGGAGCCTTCCCACCGCGCCGAGCCCAGCAGCGCGGGCGGCTGCGCCGGCGGCTCATCGAACCGGATGGTCAGCCGGCGGTGCGATGCCTTGATGGATTCAAGCGAATCGCTGAGCACGATCCGGCCGCGGGCGATCAGCGCCACATGGTCGGAGACGCGCTCGACCTCGTCGAGCAAGTGCGACGAGAAGAGAACCGTCCGGCCTTCCTCGGCGATGGTGCGGATGATCGCCGCCAGGATCTCCCGGCGCACGATCGGGTCCAGTCCCGTCGAGGGCTCGTCCAGTACCAGCAGCTCGGGCCGGTACGCCAGAGCGGCCAGAAGCCCCACCCGGGCCCTCTGCCCTTGCGAGAGAGTCTTGATCCGGGCGCCCGGATCGAGATCGAACCGGCGGCGCAGGTCCTCCGCGAACCCATCGTCCCAGCTCGCGTAGAAGGCCCGCAAGTACCGCAGCAGCTCCTGGATCCTCATCCAGTCGGGCAGGTCGCGGTCCTCGCTCAGGTAGCCGACCCTCGACAGCACCCCGACCGGATTTCGCACCGGGTCGAGGCCGAAAACGCGCACACTGCCGGCCTGCGCCTTCAAGAGCCCGAGGATGTGCTTGATCAGCGTCGTCTTGCCCGCGCCGTTCTCGCCGACCAACCCAAAGACCGTGCCTCGCGGCACATCCAGGCTGAGCCCGTCCAGGGCGAGCTTCCAGCCGAACCGCCGCGTCAGCCCTTCTACCTCGACCACACTTCCCCTCGTCCCGGCAATCATGGCTTGTTGTCTCCCGCGCTGGGTTGCATCGCTTGATTCCTCCGCCCGATCAGCTCGACGACCTCACTGACGCCGATTCCCAACTGCCGCGCCTCGGCCAGCAGCGCGTCGACCCGCTCGGCCAGGATCTTGATCCGCTCGCGACGCGCCAGCGGTGACCCGGCCTCCAACACGAACGTCCCGGCCGTCCGCCGCTTTTCCACCATGCCCGCCGCCTCGAGCTCGCGGTAGGCTCGCGCCACCGTGTTCGGGTTAACGACCAGTTGCTCCGCCAGCACCCGGATCGGCGGCAGCTCCTCACCCGGCATCAGCCGCCCCGACGCCGCCAGGTACTTCACCTGGTTCACGATCTGCAGGTAGATCGGTATGCCGTCGCTCGCTGAAATGCGGATCTCCAATGCCTGTTCCTCCGCGGAGCACCGACCCACCGCTCGCGTATCACTGTATTAACCCAATAATACAAGATGACAAACGCAGAGTCAAGCCTCGCGGCCGGGCTTTCATGCTCACGGTCGAGCAGACGAGCTCGAGCTTCGTCCTCGAGATCGAGCGGGAAGCTCGCTACGTAACTGGCCAGGCCGCCGCCACGGACGTGAGCCCATCACCCCGCGATCGCCGTCCACGGGTGTCTTGACACCGCCCGCCGGCAATTCGCATGATGAGACCAGATTGCTCGAAATGGGTTTCCCCGCGCCGGAGTGGCGGAATTGGCAGACGCGCCAGCTTGAGGGGCTGGTCCGCTTACAAGCGGGTGCAGGTTCAAGTCCTGTCTCCGGCATTCGTTTCGAAATGCAGCCAAAGTGCAAAAGGCCGGGCTTCAGCACTAACATTAGAGGTCGCTTTGGCTGGAGGAACGGCCCATGTGTTAACTGCCAGATGGGTCTTGTCGGCAAGCCAAGTCGCGAAAAACGAAGACCGCCCGCGAAGGCTTCGGTCTTCCGACTTCAGACCTCCGGAATATTGAAGAGTCTCCCGTCCGGGGCGCGCATGAAGAGCACCGGCATGAACCATGACCGATCGGCCTTTTTTCTCGATTCTTCGTCCAGGAACAGCCCCTTTCGGGCATCGGCAACAGCGGCGTCCACGGCCAGGCCGGATGCGAGCGCCCGGTAGAACTCGCGCGAGAACGTGATCGCCGCGTCATCCAAGATCGGGTAGCGCATGGCCACCACGGCCGGGATCCCTGCCCGGACCAGCCGGGGGGCAATGCCGGCCAGTCCGCGGACCTTGGACGAGGCCGCCGTCTTGCAGGCGTTCAACACCACCAACCGACTGATCTTGTGGTCCACCAACTCGCAGAACTTCTCTTCGTCGACGAGCTTGGATTGCCGTTGCTCATCCTCCAGCACGAGGCAACCCTGATCCCTCCCGTTGGTGTTGATCAGACCGCCGTGCCCGATGAAGTGCACCACATGAGGCTGGAAGCGGCGCATTCGATCGTGGACCTCGTGCACGATCGCGTTGTCCATCATCTCAACCGCGACGAGATTAGCCTCGATCCAATCGTGAAGCGCCCGGGCGATCTGGTCCTTCTCCCTCGCGATATCCAATTCCGGCAAGCACAGCTCTTTCAGGTCGCCGGGCGACGAGACGACGACCAACAGCCGGAGCGGGGGCTTGACGTCGAGCGGAGGATGCGGGCTCGGTAGCTCGAGGTAGTGCGAGAGGGGAGTATCGGACGATCGCGCGAGGAATCGGCGCTGCGTTGGGTCGAAGAGGAGTTCCCAAGGGAGCACGAGTAGCTCAGGGGGCTCGATCCGTAGGCGCAGCCGCAGTCCATGTCCCACAGCCTCGGCCCTCCCTACACTGTTCCGATAAAGGTCCCCGATCGCCGTGTGAAAGACGGCCTTGAACAAGGCTGTCCCGAACGTTTCGAAGAGTTTCGTGCCTTGATATCCGGCCTCGATTCGCCGGAGCCCATTCTGGATCCCCCCCGAACTCGGCTTCAACTTCAATCGTTCGCTCGCTTGGCCAGCGGCGGATTCGAGGACGCGAATCAAATAACCCCCCTCGTGTCCCGGGCGGAACGAGATCTGAATTACAAAGTCTTCGTACACGGTCGTCCGGGATGCCGGTGTCATCTGCGGTTGGGCGGCCATGATGAGGACCGCCTTCTCACTCACCCTTGAGGGGATTTCCGCTGGCGGCGCCTGTGTCCTACGCGAGAGCCACCTCTGCAAGAAAGCATTCGCGAATGTATATCGGCCGTCCGTTCCGGATTTGATGTAGCGGGACTGGAGCAGGGCGAACAGAAGGGCGACGGCGTTTTCGTTTGGCAGCCGGAGTCGTCGACACAAGTCGCTCGCACACGCCGGCCCCTCGTCCCTCAGGCTGGTTAGAATCGCCTGCTCGCCGCCCGCAAGGTAGCTGAAATCCTGCTCTAAGGCTTGCTCAATCCACATTCCCCTCTCCAGATGAACCTTATCGATCGCCGTTTCAAGATCAAGCTTCCCCCCTGCTCTGAAGATCTGGGAGCACAGGGTCTGGACGAAATACGGATGACCGCCGGTCGATTCATGGATACCACTTACTTGTCTGGGGGTACTCCTCAGGCCGAGGCGGACGAGGCCTTCGGTTTCGACTGGGTTCAGCGAAGGTAGGAACGCGAACGGCTCGAAGCCGGAGAGGAAACTGGGACCGCTCACGTCGACGGTGAGCAGCTCCGCGACCTTTCGCGAACCGGTAAGTACCGTCCGGACCAGTTCTGTGGACTGGAAGACGGTACGTAACTGCCCTAGCAGCCCTCTGTCGTTTAGGCCCAGCTTCACCAGGGCCTCACTCTCGTCGCAGAGGAGCAGAAGTTTCCGCCCGCGCCGTTTGCAGATCTCGGCAAATCGCCACAAGAGCGACACCAGACCCTGCTTCACGCCATGATCATATAGTTGGTTCAAGTCTATCCCGAGATCGTGTAATGGAGGATCTATCGCTCCCAGGGCCGACGAGAACATGAGGAGGAGCGCGTCCCGGTCTTCACACCCTAGTAAGGACCAGTACAAGGGCATGTAGGAGCGTTCCTCGCTCTTGACTAGATGAGCGAGCTGGAACAGAAACGAGGTTTTGCCGAATCGACGCAGTCCGACGATGCACCAGCAGTCACGGGCGCCAGAGAGCACCTGCTGCAGGAGATCGACGCGCCCATGATGATTCCGGCCCGTGACCGGGGGCCCAACGATGTAGGGATCTTCCATCATGGCGACCTCTGCACCCCCCCCTCAGGGAATGGGCACTGGGAGCCCTCTGGAGGAGGCGGCGAGGCCTGCGCCGCCTGGCCCAGCGGCGTCCGAAGCGGCGCCAATTCGCGCTCCAGCTCGGTGATCCTTTCCAGGGTTTCCGGCGGCGAAGTGGAGAGACCCGCATGGCTCGAATCGGATTCGATGATCCTCCGCACGTCTTCCAAAGCCCTCTCCTCAACCGCGTTCATATCCGCCTGCGTAACCCTGCGCCGCTTCGTGTCGAGGACGTGCTCGATGAGCCGCCAGCAGAGAAGCTGGATGGTGAGTGCGTGGCCTGCGCTCAGCCCGATGAGGCGTTGCACGACATCCGGTTCGTACTCGTAGAATCGTCGCACCGGAGTCACGATCAGCCGCCGCGCTTCTTCGGGCGTAAGTGGCGTCATCGTCAGTGGCAGAAGGAAGTTGAAAGGGGGACTGCGGTCTTCGTGCTCGGTGAGGTCCAGGTTAAAGCCGGTCATCACCGCCCTGATTCGACCGCTCAAGTCTGGAGAGCCACAGAACAGGGCGCGGAGCTCATACTTGGTCCAGGGACGGAACGAGTTCAGCACGTCGATTTCATCCAGTAGGAAGACGAGCTTCACCGGTTTCTTCCCTCGGACATCGAGGGCGTCGAGGATGGCTCTTAGGTCGCAGGTGAACTCGAAAATCCCGTAAGGCGGTGAGGCCGGAGGTGAATCCGGTGCGTAACGAAGCTTCACGTTCGGAGACAGTTTCGCGCCAACCGTTTCGATGAGCCTCTGGGCGAGGATCGCAAAGAACTGGTTCTCCGGGACGCTTTCCAGGGAAACATAGACTGGGACCCATCTCGATCGGGCGTCATCCAGGTCCTTGAGCCTGCGCTGGAGGGCATGCAGGAACGATGTCTTTCCGATCCGCCGCTCGCCGGTCAGCAGGAGGCAGTGTGCGGCCAGCGAGCCAGTCACTTCCTTCAGCAGGTCTTCCCTGCCGGTGAAGAGGTCGGGGCCCACCGGCAGCCCAGCCCGGTACGGATTGAATCGCCGCTGGACGGCCCGTCGGGCCGATTGCTTCTTACCGATCCAGTAAAGCCCTGCCCCCATCGGTGCCCCGAGCAAGAGCAGATAGGCCGCAATCGCGATGCTCCGCTCCGATCCGCTGACTTCGAACGGGAAGACCGTCGTCCTCGGCGGGTTCGCCTTGCCGTCCCAGGCGCGGATCCCCAGGACATGCTTCCCGCTTCCCAGCCGCCAGTAGTCTCTCACAAAGAAGCTGCCGCGGCTCGGCTCCGACCAGGCGGGCCGGTCGTCGAGACGGTAACTCCAGAGTACCTCGCGAATCGTCGGGCCATAGGAGATCTGACGCGGCGCGAATGTCAACGCCAGCACGAGCCGAGAGAGGGAACCGAGAACTTCGGTTTCCTCGTACACCGAGACACCTCCATCAGTTCCCAGCCAGAGCCTTCCGTCGCGGTCCTGGGCGATCGCCGTGACGTGATTGTCCGCCAACCCCTCCGTGGTCGTGAAATTGCGAAAGGTCTGTCCGTCGTACCGGCTTAGACCGCCGAATGTTCCGAACCAAAGTACGCCGTCCCGATCCTGAGTAATCGCGCTGACAGAATTGTGCGCCAGCCCGTCTTCTCTTTCTAAGTTGCGAAATTTCTGTCCATCGTATCGGCTCACTCCGCCCGCTGTTCCGAACCAGATTCGGCCTTCGCGGTCCTGGACAATCGCCGTGACGCCATAGCCCGCCAGCCCGTCCCGCCTCGTAAACGTGCGTAAGGTCCGTCCGTCCAGACGACTTACACCGCGCGTCATATCCCACCCAAACCAGAGCCTACCCTCTCGGTCTTGCGCGATCGCCTGGACGTGGTTGGTCGCCAGTGCTCTGAACGAGTGGAACCTACCCTCAAAGTAGTAGGCCAGGCCCAGTATTGTTCCGAACCAGATCCTGCCCTGGCGGTCCTGGGTGATCGCGGCGACCTGCATGCTCGCCAGCCCGTCCTTGGTTGTGAAGGTGTGGAAGGTGTGGCCGTCGTAGCGGCTCACTCCCCCGCCCCACGTACCGAACCAGAGCCCGCCTTCACGGTCCTGGGTGATCGCAAAGACGATATTGCCTGCCAGCCCGTTGTTGGTTGTGAAGGTGCAGAAGGTCTTTCCGTCGTACCGGCTCGCCCCGCCGCCATGCGTCCCGAACCAAAGATGGCCCTCCCGGTCCTGGGCGATCGTACGCACGTGCTCGTTCGCCAGCCCGTCCTTCGTCGTGAAGGTGCGTAACGGTTCATCGTAGCGGCTCACGCCGCCGTCACGGGTCCCGAACCAGACGTGGCCTTCCCGATCCTGGGCAATCGCAGTGATGAAGTCGTGCGCCAGTCCGTCCCGAGTCGTGAAGTTGTGAAAGGTCCGTCCGTCGTAGCGGCTCACGCCGCGGCCATCCGTACCGAACCAGAGACGGCCCTCGCGGTCCTGGGCGATCGCCGTGACGTCATTCTGAGCCAGCCCGTCCTCGGTCGTAAAGTTGCGAAAGGTCTTGCCGTCGTACTGGCTCGCCCCGCCACCGGACCCGAGCCAGAGGTGGCCCTCGCGGTCCTGGGCGATCGCGTGAACGAAATCGCGCGCCAGCCCGTACTTGGGCGTCAGGGTTCGAAACGTCTGTCCGTCGTACCGGCTCGCCCCACCGCCTTGCGTCCCGAACCAGAGGTGGCCCTCGCGGTCCTGGGCGATCGCCGTGACGTGATCGAGCGCCAGCCCGTCCTTGGTCGTGAAGTTACGGAAGGTGTTTTCGTCGTAAAGGCTCGCCCCTCTCCACGTTCCGAACCAGAGGCGGCCCTCGCGGTCCTGGGCGATCGTCGTGACGTGATTGTCTGCCAGCCCGTTCTTGGACGTGAAGGCGCGAAAGGTCTTGCCGTCATACCGGCTCGCCCCGCTGTCAAGCGTCCCGAACCAGAGGTGATCCTCGCGGTCCTGGGCGATCGACGTGACGTGATCGTCCGCCAACCCGTCCCTGGTCGTGAAGGTGCGGATCCAGGGCCGGGAAGTAACTATTCCCTGCTGATCCGTTTTGGAGAAGAGTGCGAGACCTTTATCGGTGCCGATCCACAGATTGCCATCCTTATCGAAAAAGATCGCCGAGATCGAATTGCTGGGAAGTCCATCCTCAGTATCGATCGTCGCCCAGGTTTGTTCAAGCGCCCCCGCAATCGAGGGACAAACATGTAGTGAGAGGATCACCCAGCACGCAAGAAACCAACGTGGGATTTTCTGCCAGAGTGCCTTCGACATCCGGGTGCCCTACAGCTTGGGGGCTTCGTAGACGACTGTCCTCAGCAGATCGGACGCGCTACCCGATCATCTTTCGAAGCGATCGACGATGCGGAGGAAGCGGGGCTGGGCCAGTTTGGGGCCGACTTGCTCGCTCAGGTGGTTGGCGAGCGTCAGCGCATCTTGTCCGCGGCCCGAGGTGGGCCGCAGCACGATGCGGTCGCCTCGGTCCTCGACGATCTCGGCGTCTTTTCTGTGCTTACGGAGCCAGTCGTGCAGGGCCTCCTGGCCGTGAGGCGATGACTCTTCCACGCGGACTTCCGGTAAGGCGACCAGCATCGCCCCTTCGGCGTGGAACACCGGATGGATCGCTCCTTGCTTCGCCAGCGCATCGAGTTGCTGGCTCGACAGCGCGTTGCGCCGCACCAAAACGAGGTCCCCGCGAAGGGGTTTGGAGGCGTCGCGGAGGGCGGCCCGAAGGTTGCCGGTCGCATTGGCCGCCTCGCTCCGTCGCGCGTCGACGGCTACCCATTCTTCGTCGAGGTTCAGGCGGACGCGCTCGCCTGCCGCGTAGTAGTAGTAGCCGGACGGAGGATCATGACCGTTCATGGAGCCCACCTGCGAGCCAGCCGGAGGGCCGAGAAGATGTTCAGGCGGCCGAAGCCGACATATTTGTCCCAACCTCCGCTCTTGGTGAGCCGGTCCGTGGACGCGTTGAGGATCGCGCTCACCGCCCCTTCATTTAACCCGGGCATGAGCGCAAGAATCAAGGCTGCCGCGGCCGCCACGTGCGGCGTGGCCGCGGAGGTTCCATTGAACGTGAGGGTGAAGTCACCCGGCGAGTAACCCGCCGCGCCTTGGATGTCGGTCGTCGCGATCCGCACGCCGGGGGCGATCAAGTCGAGCGGCTTGCCGAAATTGCTCCCCCACCCGGTTTCGCCGTCCTTCGACTTGGGGGATTTCCGTTCATCCCACTGGTTGGAGGCGCCCACCGTGATGACCTGCTCCAGCGAGCCCGGAAACTGGACCGGACCGTCGGCATTGCCCGCCGCAAATACGACGACGGCCCCCTTGCCCTTGCGGCCCCGAGTCCGCGCCCGATCGATGGCCAGCGTGATGACATCGACGGCGGGTCCTCCTCCCCAGGAGTTCGAAAGGACATCGGCCTTCCCGTCATCCCAGGCCCAATCGATCGCGTCGGCGGTGTCGAAGTCGTCGAAGATCCAGCTTCCTTTCCCGTCCCCCTTGGCGATGCGAACGGCTACCAAGCTGCATGCGGGGGCGAGGCCGGCATAGGTGCCATCTCGGCTGACGACGATGCCCGCGCAGGCGGTGCCGTGGGCGTCGTCGCCGTCGGGCCGGGCGTGAGGATTGGCGTCGACGAAGTCCTTCTCCGCGACGATGGCCGCCTTGAGCGCCGGGTGATCGCTATCCACACCCTCGTCGATGACGGCGACCCGGATCTCGGGCCGTCCCCGGGTAATGATCCAGGCGGCCTTGGCGGCCACGTCCGAGCCGGCCAGCCCTGGGTTGCCCGTGTTGTCGTGGTTCCACAGCGGTTGGTTGGCCGCGGCCGACGGCTTGACCATTGGAAGCATGCGAACGAAATTCGGATGTGCGGCCGTCACGTGGCCTCGCTCGAAAGCCGCCTTGGCCGCATCGAAGACCAGCTTCCTCCCCTCATTCCCCCCGGTAGGCGACTTGAGCAAGACTTTGCCCTGGAGCCCCTCGCGGAGCAGCTCCAAGCCAAACTTGTCGCGCAGCCAGGTGATATCCGACTTCCTGGCGCCATCGATCACCACGGTATCCGTGACGAGGATGATCGGCTCGTTGGGCTTGGGCGCGACAACTCCCATGTCCTGCTCTCGGGTCGATTGGAACAAGGGTCCAAGTCTTTGATTCTGGGCATGGACCGCCGCGACCGTCTCTTTCAGATCTCTGGAGCTTGCCCCGGCCGACGCCTTGAGTGGCTTGGGCGCCCCCGACTCCTTCTGTCGCGGTCGAGACCCCCCGGCGGCCAAGCCCCTCTTCGCTGGTCCCTTTGTCGCGACGGACACCGTGGCGGCCCGGACGTGGGCACACGTCACATCGATCGGCTCGACCGACAAGCTGCGGAGCTTCCCCTGCGAATAAAATTCATACCTGGCCACGGCTCATTCCCTTTTCTTGAATGATGGCCTGCGGATGCGGGCTCGCAGTATCTCACATGTCCGCGAACTCTCTCAAGACTTTGTATTGATTCAGCGGAAACCAGTGGTCCGCTTGCAAGCAGGTCCCGGTTCAAGTACTGTCTCCGGCATGACACTCGAACCGGCCCACCTGAGATCGGACCACTCATGAGAACCGAGCCGATTGATCGCCGCGGCGTCTTGCGTCGGCTGGCGCTGGCCGGTATGACCGGTGCCGCCGCCGCGACCTCGACCCGGGCGATGCGCGCCCCCGCCGCCGCTGGCCAGCTTTCGGTCACCGTCCTGCTCGACGAGCCCACCGCCACGATCCGGCCGGCACTCTACAGCCAGTTCGCCGAGCACATCGGCGGGGTCATCTACGATGGGATCTGGGTCGGTCCCGAGTCGAAGGTCGCCAACATCGACGGCATCCGCAAGGCCCTGGTCGAGCACGTCAAACAGCTCGGCCCGGTCGTCGTCCGCTGGCCGGGCGGCTGCTTCGCCGACAAGTATCACTGGCGGGATGGCGTTGGTCCGCGCCAGAGCCGCCCGCGCCGGTTCGGCCGGTGGCGCGAGGAGACCGAGACCAACCAGTTCGGGACCCACGAATTCATCCGGTTCTGCCGGCTGTGCGGTGTCGAGCCCTATTTCGCGGCCAACGTGGGGACCGGCTCACCCGAGGAATTCCAGCAGTGGGTCGAATATTGCAACGCACCCGCCGGCTCGACGTCCCTGGCCGGCGACCGGGCGGCCAACGGCCAGCGCGATCCGCTCGGAGTCCGCTACTGGGGCGTCGGCAACGAGAGCTGGGGCTGTGGCGGCAAGTTCGTCCCCGAGGATTACTGCCGCGAGTACCGCCGGTTCACCGACTGGCTCCCGCAGTACGGTGTGCCGCTGTACCTGATCGCCGCCGGGCCCAACGGCAACGACCGCGACTGGACGCGGCGGTTCTTCACCAGGTGGCTGGACGGCCAGCGAGCGCCCATCCAGGGCTGGGCTCCCCACTATTACTGCGGCACGACCGGCCACGCCCTCAAATTCACCGAGGACCAGTGGTACGAGCAGCTCCACAAGGCCAACCAGATGGAGACGCTCATCAAGGACCAGTGGACCGTGCTCGGCGAGTTCGACCGCTCCCACAAGGTCAAGCTGATCATCGATGAGTGGGGAAGCTGGCATCCCGAGGGAACCGAGATCAACAAACGACACCTCTACGAGCAGATGAGCACCCTCCGCGACGCCCTGGTGGCGGCCCTCTCACTCGATACGTTCAACCGGCACGCCGACAAGATCGACATGGCGAACGTGGCGCAGCTCGTCAATAACCTGCACTCGTTGTTCCTCGCCGACGGCGACCGGTTCGTCGCCACGCCGAATTTTCACGTTTACACGATGTACCGCCCGCATCAAGGGGCCAGGGGGGTGCGGATTGTCGCCGACGCGCCTGAGCTGGCGTTCCGCGCCGGTGGCCGCGAGCTGCGGATCTTCCGGCTGGCGGGCTCGGCCTCGCTCGCCGGTGCGAAACAGGCCACTCTCACCCTGGTTCACACGCACGCGTCCGATCCGGCCGAGGTCGTCGTGCGCTTGCGCGGTGGCGCGGCGGAACACGTGCGGCATACGGTCTTGACTCACTCGCAGTTGAACGCCCATAACACGTTCGAGGAGCCCGCAAACCTCGTACCCCAGTCCAGCGCGTCCGGGCCTCGCGTGGCTGGCCCCGAAGTGCGCTGCGTGCTGCCCCCCGCCTCGGTCAACCGCCTCGACATCCAGCTCGCCTGACCAGGGCGCAACCAGCGGCGACTGGCGGCTCGCGAGTGAATACGCTCCGAACTGTCTTCACTGCCTACCGCCTACTGCCCCCCCCGAACGACGGCCGGATGCGCGGCCTTTCGGTACGTGCGGTCCACGGAGCACCGGCTTGTTGAACGAGAACATCTCGGCGAGGTTGGCGACTTCATCGGAACGGACGACCAACTCGCTCCCGTCGAAAGTTCGTGCACTCAGTACTCCTTCGTCGATCAAGCTCTTGACCGACTCGGGTGTGGACGACAGCCTCACGGCCGCTTCGTCCAGGTCGATCCAGCAGAATTTGGACATGTGTGGCTCTCTCGCAGTTCGCGGTTCAAGTCAAATGGATGTGAAGACATGACGACAGTCGCTCCATGGCGCTGGTTGAGTGCGTCATGACGGCTCCTGGACGCAGCGCTGCGCGCGACGATCCGGCTCACGTCCTGGCCGTCCGGACACGCGGCGGCAACAACCCCTGCCCGGACCGCCCATGACCCTCGAAAATCTCCGGGGCAACGACTTTACCAGCAGACTGGAAAAGCCAACGCATTCGGAGTTTCTTCGCAGGTCTCTCTAAATACCCATTAACGCGATTCGCTTGTAACTCTTACCAGTGTGACCATAACGTCATGATGGCGTTGGACATGAAAAATGCGGCACGCCGGGCACCGGCATAATCGTCAGATCCGGGAGTTGCGGTTGGAGGGGGGGCGGGCATCGTCTCTTGTGATAAAATGGCGAATCATGTGCACGCCGGGAGGCCGCCGATCGAGGCGTCCTCGCGAGCTTCCGAGAATCGTACGGAATGAGGGCGGAGGGTTGGATGGAGAGGGGTCAGTCACGGGTCGAACGTCCCTGGTGGGTCAAGTTCGCGCTCTGGGGCCTGCCCAATCGACGCTCGGCCTTGGCGTCTCTTTGGTTGTTGTTGGCGATCGCGGCGGGGTCGGTCGCGCTTGGGTTTCGAGACGTCCGCTACTCTCTGGGTGCGCTGGGGATCTTGCTGGCCCTCTGGTATCTCCGAGCCGTCCAGTGGGTCGACCGGCACGGGGGATGGCCGACGAAGTCGCGGAGGTGAGCGTCAGTTGGCAAACCGCCTATCTCTCGAAGACAAGCTGGCGGCGATCCGTCGGGTCCGCGAACAACCGCCCTCCTCTCTTCACACAGCGGAGCTGCGACTCAGCCTGGGTGACAGGTCAAACTTGGTCGTCGCCGCGGCAGCGGCGGTCGTGGGGGAACATGGGAGGGGGGAGCTCTCCGCCGACCTGGAGGCAGCCTTCGTTCGCTTCCTCGTCCACCCCCTCAAGGATGATAAGCTCTGCCGCGCCAAGGTCGCCGTCATCCAGGCCCTCGACAAGCTGGAGCACGAGCGGCCGGAGATCTTCCGGAAGGCTGCCTGCCACGTGCAACTCGAGCCCGTTTGGGGCGGACAGGAGGACTCCGCCGCGTCCCTGCGTGCCGCTGCCCTGTTCGCCCTGGCGCGGATCGGAGGTTCGGAGGATCTGCCCCTGCTGGTGGACTCGCTGACCGATCCGGAGAAGGACGTGCGGATCGCGGCGGCCCAGGCCCTGGCGTGCTTCGCGAGCGAGGCAATGGGCTTGTTGCTCCGCTTCAAGGTCCGGATCGGTGACAAGGAGCCCGAAGTTCTTTCCGAGTGCTTCTCCGGTCTCCTGACCATCAATCCCAGGGAAAACTTCCCGTTCGTGTCGGGGTTCCTCGAGACAGGAGACCTGGCCCGATGCGAGGCGGCCGTGCTCGCGCTGGGCAAGTCGCGGCTGCCCGAGGCCTTGGGCGCACTCAAATCATGCTGGACGAAAGCGACCTCGATCGGACTGCGAGAGCAGATCCTGCTGGCCATCGCCATGCTCCGCCTGCCCGCCGCCATCGACTTTCTGCTGGAGCTCGTCACATCCGAATTCGAAAAGGACGCGATCGCGGCCCTGTTCGCCCTCAAGATCCACAACTACGACCCACGCCTGTGCGAACGAATTGCGGAAGCCGTTCAGAAGACGAGCAGCATTGGGCTCCAGGCCCGATTCGAGCGTGACTTTCAGACGGAGGAGTAACGGCGGGGGCGCTTGTCAGCATGAGGCGCGAACAGGCCGTGTTCTTGCGGGCCGCGAACAAGAACGCCAAGGCCCGGCTGATGGAGGACGCCTGCTTCGCCCAACTGACCGTGCCGAGTCGACATTGGCCACCTCTTATTCTCCTTCTGGTATAATGAACCGAGAGCGACGTCGTGCGGATTAAGGACGGCCACGGCAAAATGCAGGAGCGTGTGCCGCCTGGCGTGCAGCTCCGCGACCGAGATGATAGAGATCAGACTCATGCCAAACGAAATCATCGACTGGAACGCCCCATCTTTACAGCGGACGCTCCCCGCGTTCCCCAAGGATCTGCCGCACGGCTTGATCGTTCCACCCCAGGAGGTCCGGGACGAGATCGCAGCCGCGGATGAGAAGCTGCTGAGTGAGCACGGCTTCACGCTCAACGATCAGGCCAGGGTGCGAGAGTTGAACCACCAGACGCTGAACTATTACTTCGACTATCTGGGCCATGAGGTCGCGTACCGCGAGACCACGCAAGGCCCGGATGTGCTGGCGGTCGGCGATGAGGAGATCCTGGCCTTGACCAAAGACATGAGCTTGGAGGAACAATTGAAGCTCCGGAGCTGGCTGCCCTGATGAGCCGCCTCGAAGTCCCGCTCCAATATCGAAAGCTCCGGGCGACCGGGGATGTCCTGCTCCGGTCCGAGCTCGACTTGCTCCTGAAGGACAATGCCCGCCAGTGGAAGGCAGACACGTTCTTGGTCGACTCCGGCACCGAGATGACCACCAAGGATAGACGGATGAACGGGCGAAACTCAGCGCGAGGGGCTTCGATTTTGCGCGACGAAGCCAGGCCCGGCGCAGCTCATACCTTTCATTCGACTCGATTGTCCTCGGCGGGAGAGACCGACGCAACGGGCGAGACGTGAAGAGGGCGTTTCCTATTTGCGTGGAGTTATTTAGAATCCTTCTGGAGGTACCCATGATTCATCAGGTGAACAAATCGGCCATAACCCCAGAACTGGAAGCAGAGTTCCATGCGGCTGTCCGGCAAGCCATGTCCTCGAAGCGAGATCCGGAAGCGATGCGGAGGGCAGCCGAACGGATGGACAGAATGCGGGAAGAAACCTATCGTCAACACGGACTGCTCGACATCGGCGTCCCGGCCATCCGTGAGCTCCGGGGCGACCTTCCTGAATGAAATACGCTCTCGATTCATCCGTGGCCTTCAAATGGGTGGTCCCCGAGAGCGACACGCCCAGGGCCGTCCAGTTGCGAGATGAGTTCCGCGCCGCCGTCCACGAGCTGGTCGCACCCGATGTGTTCCCCCCGGAGCTCGCGCACGCTCTGACACGCGCGGAACGCCAAGGTCGGATCACCGACGCGGTCACCCGGCTGATCGACGTACTGAACACTTCTCCAATCCTGATCCCATCCCTGCCGCTGCTCCTGCGGCCTGCCGACATTTCGTCGACGTTGCGGGTGGGCGTCTACGACTGCCTCGACGTCGCGCTTGCCGAGCGCGAGGGGTGCGAACTGGTCACCGCCGATACCCGGCTCCTGGCAAACCTTAAGCCCACGTTCCCCTTCATCATCGACCTGGCGTCACCCCCATGATCTGTGTCGCCCTGGCTGCCATCTCGGCCAGGTGCCGCGGCGACGCGATTTTCGACCCTTGGCCTTTCAGATCGAAGCATTCACCGAGCATCGTGGAGGTCCCTGTGTCGTCTTTCGCTCCGCGAAAGAACTTGCCCTTTCGCGGAGCGAAAGGCGACTTTGCTCTAACGCGTAGTCGCGCCAAACCCAGCGCATGGTTTACGCGCGCTCTTCGCCCTTTTTCGTTCACCCGAGAAACGCGAGCGTTGAGGAATCGACCGGACAATTTCCAATTCCCCGTCCGGTAGAGTTGCAACCATCGGCATCCCATTTCAACGCAAATGCGTGGTCAGCCTCCGCGAGCCGGCTGCCGTGGTTTGAACCCTTTCAAGTACTTGTCGAGAAAGCTCAGAACGGCCGAATAGCCTTCGATCTGATTCTTCTTCTTGGTGAAACCGTGGCCCTCATCGGCGAACACAACGTACTCGACCGGCACGCCGTTCTTCTTCACCGCGGCAACGATGTCGTCCGACTCCGGCTTGATGACACGAGGGTCGTTCCGGCCCTGGAGGACCATCAGTGGCCGGCAGATCTTGTCGGCGTGGAAGACCGGCGAGATCGCCCTGAGCATTTCGCGGTCCTTCACGGGATCGCCGATCTCCTGGTAGAGCGCCAGGCGCTGGGATTCCCAGTAGGGGGGTATGCTTTCCAGGGTGCGCAGCCAGTTCGACACGCCGAAGATGTCGACGCCGACAACAAACGCCTCGGGCTGGAAGGCGAGCGCCGCCAGAACCATGTAACCGCCGTAGCTGCCGCCGATGATGCCGATCCGGTCGGGGTCGATGTCCGGCATTCCGGCGAGGTACGCTTTGGCCTCGACGCAATCGCGCAGCGGCTCGCGGCCGTGCTTGCGGTCGTCCGCGGTGAAGAATTTCTGGCCGTATCCTGAGCTTCCGCGGTTGTTGATGCCCAGCACGGCGTATCCGTGGTTGACCAGGTACTGAATGAATGCGCTGTAGCCCTTGCGCGTCTGGCCCCCCGGACCGCCGTGGACCCAGACCAGGGCGGGCACCTTGTTCGCCGGCGACGCCTGGTGCGGCTTGTAGAGGATCGACGGGATCGACAAACCGTCGGATGCCTTGAAGCGGACGACGCGCGATTCGACGAGGTCTTCGGGGTCGATCTCCTTGCTGAGCGAATCGGTCAACCGCGTTGCCTCGGCCGACCCGACCCGGCTGGAGTAAAGGTTCGAAGGGGAGCGGTCGCCGTTCAAGGTCACGACCATCCGCTGCTCGTCGCGGGAGAAGACGACCGAAGTCACGTCGCCTTCCGCTAGCCTGGGCATCGGCACGAGGCGTCCCGTCTTCGAGTCGTGTACCCGGACGACAGTCCGCCCGTCCTCGTTAACGGCGGAGACGCGGTAGCGCGCGTCGTGCGAGAACCGCGTGAACTGAATGTCCCAGTCGGCCGACTCGACGTCTTCGTGTTTACCGGTCGCCAGCTCGTACCGCCTCACTCGGGCGAATTCGCCGCCGGCGTTGGTCAGGTAGTACAGCCATTTCGAGTCGGGGTCGAACTCCGAGGCGCTGTACTGAGTGGGGGTCTTGTGGGGCGTCAGGTGGGTCATCCGGCCCTCCCGGGTATCCCAAACAAAGATGTCGGCGTCGGCAGTCGTCGTCGGCTTATCGAGCGCCACCCAACGGCCATTGCCGGAAACGTCGGCGACTTGATAACCCGCCGTGTCTGTGTAGATCAAGGTCTTTTCGAGTTTCGCGGCGTCGTAGCGGTAGACGTCGAAGAACCGCGGGTCGCGCTCGTTGGTCAGGACATCGAACGAAGAGTCGTCGCGCGACCAGCCTGAGAAGATGGCCTTGAGCTTCGCGCCGGGGGTCAGGTCCGTATCGCCCTTGGGGCCGAAAACGTAGAGGTGATTGTTCTCATCGCCCCCCTGGTCGTGTGTGTAGATGACACGCTCATCCGCGGGGAAGAACGAGACCGCGAACGTCGATTCGCTGGTCGAGCGGGTCAGCGGGGTGACCGCACCGCCTTCGAAGGGGACCGTGTACGCGTTGGGGATGCCCGAGGCGTCGGACGTGAAGAGAACGCGCGAGCCGTCGGGCGAGAAGGACGGGCCGCTGACCGCTGTCGTCGCCAAGAACTGCTGGATGGTGTATTGCCGGACCATGCGCTTGTCGGCTGCGGGCTCGTTCCGGCCGGAGTGCAGATGGTCGTGATGGAGCGCTGTATTGAGCAGGAGCATGAAGCTGCCGTGGGTCTCGTGCCTCCACATCGGGTTGTTGCCGAAGAGGACGATGTGACCCTTCCCGAGCGGCACGTCGATGACCGCGGGCGTCCCCGCGAGCTCTGAGCCCCCCGCGAGCATGCCGCTGACCCAGAGGTCCTTTTCGTCCGACCAGCGGACGACCACGCGCGGCCACATCCTCGGGGGTAGGATCGTGCCGGCGAGGAACTCTCGCAGCTCGGGCTCGATATGGAGCTCGCGCTCGGCGGGCTTGAGCGTCGGCTCGCGCTCGAACTCACGGAGCGGGCGACCTTGTGGGATGTCCGGGTCGGTCGCCGACCCGCGACCTGTCGTCCGCCCGGCGCTCTCACCACCCGGTCCTCCGGCTCCGCCCCGGCCACCGCCGCCGAACCCAGTCAGCGAGAGGCGGAAGACCGGGGCCTGGTTGAAGTAGAGCGCGACTGTGTCGTCGTAGCCGTAGGCGATCGGGCTCCGTTTGTCCTGCACCCCCGCGCGGAGGACGGACCCATTGGCCTGAAGCTGGCGCGTCTCGGCGATCGTGACGTGCTCGACCATGCCGAGCCCCACAGGCAGACTGGCACTCGCGGTGACCGGGACGAAGACGCCGCCGTTCTCCACGAACGTCTTCAGGTGGGCCAGCCCGTCAAAACCCAGGCCGCCGCGGATATCGTCCGAGTCGTCGACACCCCCGAGGTTCGGGGTCAGCTCGCTGGACTTGAATGGGACCGGGCCGCCGAAGTCGGAACCGTCGTCGAGCAGGCGCTTGCGGACGCCGTTGATCAAGGTCGGGAGACTCGACGTTACGGGGGGAAAGATAATCACGTCGTACTTCGCCTTCAGGTCGGGCGTGGCGCGGATATCCTGGTCGGAGATGTATGCGTATGGCACTTCGCATTCGTCCAGGGCCAGTCGGAACCAACCGTCGTCCTGCGTGTTGACCCAGGTATGGAGCAAGGCGATCCTCGGCACTGAGACCGGGTGGCGCTTCACCTTGATCTCGCTGCCGACGGCGCGCGCGCGCAGCCCGAGCGACACGGTTGCCGACGTGAGTTGCGAGCGGAGGTCTTCGGGGTTTCCCGAGGACGGGATCAGGAAGGAGCCGGCGCTGTACTTGACGCCCTCAACCTCGAACGGCTCCTCGGCCGCGAACACCTTGACGTCCTTCAGCCGAAAGCGGAGCGAGGCGAGGGCCGGCTCGGCGTTGGCGTTGAGCACGAACCAGGCGTAGCCGTTTCCCTCGACGCCTCCGGCCGCGCGGACCTCGCCGTCGATGAGCGTCATCGGGACCTCGAGGATCGACGGATCGACGACTCGCCAGGTCACGACATTTCGAAGGGGGCCGAAGGTCCAGCCGGTGTCGTCGTAGGGGCGTGGGTCGGTGGTCGAGTAGTACTGGGTGTCGAGCATCATGTCGACCATCCGGCTGTAGGGCTGATCCATCCGCACCACGAAGCTGCCCGCCGCGACTTTTTGAGCCTGCGGTTTGGTCGCTTCGGCCTTCGACTCCGAGGCCGCATCGCCCGACGGTTGGGCGGTCGGCCGTCCGCGGGCGGGCGACGGCTTCGCAACCTTGACCTCCGTCTCGCGATCGAGACGGTGGACCTCCGCCCCCTGGCGTTGCAGCAGCCGCGCGAGCTGCGCGGCCAGGGCGGGGCGCTTGCCGTCGTTGGGGATGATCCAGGCGGCCGGGCCCTCCGTCTTCGCCTTGGCGACGGAGCGCTTCGACTTGAGCGCGAAGTTGTTCAGGAACTCCTCGCGGTTGTCCGCCACGTACCGGAGCGCGAGCAGCAAGGCGCTCTGCTGCATGTTGATATTGTTGCGCAACGACCACTTGACCCGCGGCAAAGGCGGGTTGGGCCGGTACCAGGTGCGCGAGGTCATGGAGTCGGGGAGCTTGCGCTCGCGAGTGTCGGCCCCGCCGTTGCCGAAAGTCTCGTAAAAGCGGCCGATCGCGTTGTGGCCGTTGGCGATGTAGAACATGTAGTTCGGGGCCCAGCCATCGTAAAACCCATGCGTCCAAACGCCCGGCACGCCGCGCCGGGTCATCCCCTCGATCTCGTGGTAAGCGAGCTTTTGCCACTCGCTGACCACGATCGGGTCCAGCCATGAGTTATACGGGCCCGTGCCGGTCGACGTGTAGAGGTATGGCACAGACTCGTGCAGGTCGTGAAAGACCTGCGGGTGCCATTCCAGAAAGGTTTTCATCATCACATTCGACAGCGCCAGTGCCAGGCCCATCGCGTCGCGGTTGTTGTCGTGGCCAACGTACTTGCCCCAGTACACCAGCCCCGGCGCCTGCTTGCCCGGGTTCGCCTTCCGGTAGCGATAGATGTCGACCATCCGGTCGTGGCCGTCAACCTCCACGACAGGCGTGATCAGGACGATCAGGTTCTTCCGGATCGCCTGGACGTGCGCCGAGTCTTCGACGGCGAGTCGGTAGGCCAGCTCCATGAGCATCTCGGGCGAGCCGGTCTCCGGCGAGTGAATCGAGCCGGAGAGCCAGTAGAACGGCTTGGCCTCGCGCACCAGGTCGGCCCGCTCGGCATCCGTCGTCTTGCGGGGGTCGGCGAGCTTCGCGGTGATCTGTTTGTAACGGTCGAGCCGCCCGAGGTTCTCCTCGCTGGAGACGGCCGCAAGAATCATCTCGCGGCCCTCCTCGCTCTTGCCGATGGTCCACACCTTCACCCGCGGGGACGCCGCGGCCAGCGCGCGGAAGTAGGCGTTGATGTCCTTCGTGTACGTGAGTTTCTCGGGCGTGCCGACGACATAGCCCAGCGCCTTCCGCGGCGAGGGGACGGTGTCCGACGAGGGTAGGTGGTCAACGAGCTCGGTGAGGAAGAACGGCTCTGTCGTGTACTCGCGGATCTTCGCGGTGTAGTCGGCGTCGACCGGCTGCGCCGGCGGATCGCCGGCCCCGGCGCCCTTGGCGCTTGCGAGCAGAAGGCCGGTCACAAGCCACCGCGCGAGCGTGCGAAGCGTCATCAGAGTGGTCCCCTTGTACGGGTGGGCTAGAACCGCTTGTGCGATCAGCGGCGTACGCGCCAGACTCTCGATCTCAGAGCCGGGATTCCCCCGATGAGTCTTCCCCAGACCTCCGGTTTGTCTCACCCAGTCGATCATGAGGAGTAGTTGAATCGAACGGATGACGTCGTTCAAGTGAGATCCGATCGATCATTGTAACTCTTCCGGAAAGCCGCCTGCCGGCAAGGGTTCAACTCCATCAATCAGGCTCTTGTCAAGATGGTGGAAGAATAGCCGGTCGAGGATGTTTCCCGCATTGTCGACGACCAGATAATGGACGCGCGATCCCGCTCCGTTCTCATCCTTGTCGGGCTCCTCGTACTTCAAAACGGCGTAGAGCCCGTTCGGGAAGGCTCTGCTGAATCTCGAAATGTCTTTGATATCGACACGGTTCAGGAGCGTCTTGGCCTTGCCTTCAGCCGGCCATCGTACCTCAAGGCTCGCGACGTGACGGCCCATGTAGGTCGTGGGCTTTTCGAGGAAGTTGGCCCGATGCTCGACATCCTCGTCCCCAACCCGCTCCAGCCTCAAGGACCTCCTTTGGGCGGGGGATTCAGGCTTGACGCATTGCTTGTTGTCGGCAATGATCCGCGTCGTGCGACCGTTCACATCACCCGGTAGCCATGGAAGGCACCATGAAGCTCGGACCCGCTGCCTGCCTCTTGAGCCTCGCCTTCATCGCCGGCCTGAACTCGGAGGCGCTGGCAGACCCGATCCAATACGTCGCCGAGGTCTACGGTGCCCCCTGGGTGAGTGTCGGAACAGGAATATCCGTTGATCTATCCAAAGGCGGCACTTACAGCCTCGATTCGACCTCCCTGAACTCCCCGTACAGCACTTTGTTCGGGACGAACAACTCAAGCTCTTTGAATAGTACGGGCTATGTGTATGTTGGGACCTATGTGCCGAGTGGCCCTTCGGGTACCGGCAGCGTCTGGGTCCAGATCGGTGTTACAGTTCCCATCAGTGGCAGCGTCAATGGGAATTTGACGTCGAGCGACCTCCACGGGGGCTACAGCGGGACAGGCGCTTCGGCCGGTTTTTTCCCATATTCGCCCTCTCCGAGTTTGGATATCCCCCAACCGCTCCTGGATTTAATCGCCCATCCCGATCGAATCCACGTGCAAGCTCTTGTGACCGGAGGCCACGACAACGATCTCGTCTCGACTCTGACGATCGACCCGCTTTCGATTCCCGAGCCGACGGCTCTGAGCGTGCTGCTGGTGGGGATCGGGGGCGTTGCCTGGGCTCGACGGAAGCACACGTCCCCCGGCCGAGTGACATCGTGATCGGCCGTTCGTGGCCACGGCGGCTGTTTGACCGCCCAGCGGGCATGATTGAACCGCAGGGTCGGTCGAGCATTTCCAAGGAGGTGGGCGTGCCTCACTTCGTCGTGCTACCCACCCCAGAGGACGACGCGAGGCGATCGAGCCACTGATCGATCGGGCGAGCCCAACGATCGGCGTAGGCGTTGACCAGGAGCGCCACGACGACCCCGGTGAAGACGTCCATCGTGTAGTGCGCGCGGAGGATGATCACCGTGGTCGCCTCGAAGAGCGCAACGAGCAGGCCGAGCAGGGCGGCGCCTCGGAACGGCAGCCGGCTGATCTCGAGGCCGCCCCACACCGCGATCGCCGTGTGGCCGGAGAAGAAGAGGTCGGTGGTGACGCCGTAAGTGACGAGCATCGAGGGCACTCCGGGATGTCGCCAGATCATCCCGTCGGGCGGCGGCAATGACGTGAGTCCTTGCATGGCCTGCCGGAGCACGAAGATGATGAACAAGCCGAGGAACGGGCGGACGGTAGGCCCGAACAGGCTGCTCGCCAGCAGAAAGATCCCGACTCCGTCGATGACCAGAGAGCTCAGCACGAGCAGGCAATCCGCGCGTACGGGGACCGCCTCGAGCCATCGATGAATGCCCGCGGTGAGTTGATGGAGGCCGTCGCCCACGCCCCTTTCGGGGAAGCCGCGCGCACCGATCAGCGACTGGCTCCAATACCACAGGCCGAGGGCCACCGCCATGGCCGCCATGCGGAGCGCGATTGCCCGCGCCCGGCCGCTTCGCCGCGCCGTCAGAGGCTGATTGACGTTCATCGTCCCTCCTGATCGGCCCGGGCCGGGCCGGTTGGGGTCTCGGTCTCGATGCCGAGCATGGTCTCGATCCGCGTACGAACCTGTTCCATCAGCGCAGCCAGTGCCTGGTCGCTCGTCCCGACTTCGATCGGCTCGCCGACGTGGACGGTGACAGCCAGCGGGCGATGCACCGTCGCGACATCGGTCAGGTCCTCTTCCAGCCGCTCGACCGTTTCGAGCACCCGCTCGACGCTCGGGCTGCCTTCGAGGTAGCCGGCCGGGTAGAGCGAGAGCTGCTGCGCCAGGTAGAGCCGCGCGAGCTGCCTCCAGCGCCGTTCGCGCTCGGCATCGGTGACACTGCCCTCCACCAGGTCGGGGAGAATCGCGGCCCGGAGACTGCGCACCCGTCCGGGCACGTCGCGCTCGCGCTTCTTGATCTTCCACTCGGCTTCCAGCGGCACGAGGATGTCGTCAACGAGCCGGGTCAGCCGCTCATTGAGCCCGCCGGGCCGGACTTCCCCGACCAGCTCGAGTTCCTTGAGGCCGAGCAGCGCGTTACCGATGCGCTGGAGCCGATCAATTAGGGGGAGCTCGCGGCGGGGCTCCCAGGTCAGGCGGGTCTCGATGCGGTCGATGACCGGAGCCGCGCTCTCCTCGAGCCGGCCGAGGAAGCGGTATTGCAGCGCGACCGGGACCAGCACGGTGCGCGCCCCCGGCTCGGTCTTCGCCCGCTGTTTGGCCGCCGACCGTGCGATGAATGCGGGACCTTCGTTGAACGCGGCAAGCCGGTCATTTGACCGGGTGACGATCCCCTCCGCGAAGATCACGAGCGGCCGTTTGGCCTCGGCCAGAAGCTCGATCGCGGCCTTGAGTGCCGTGCGATCGAGACCCTCGCGATAGACGCTGAAGGCGCCGATCCGCCTCAGGATCCAGGCGGTGAGACGGTCGCCCATGAAGAGGTGCCAGCTCGCCATGGTATAGCTCGCCGTGCCCGACTCAAACCCGAGCAAGCTGACGACCATCGGATCGCTCGGCCGGCAGTGGTTCGGCACAAGCACGACGCTCGCGCCGTCGCGAATTGCCGTGCGAAGGGCTTCGACGCCGACGAACTCAACCTTGGTCACCCCCCATGCCTTCGACAGATACGGCCGGATCAAGGGACGGAACAAGACCGGCCAGAACCCGCCGCGATGGGGCGGAACGAACTGATAGGGTTTGTCGATGACGATCTTCTGCATGCTACCCCCGAAGACGGACGCATCATCGCGGATCGCCCGAGGGCTATCGCATCGAGCCCCCGAGCCCAACCGGTTCGTCGGCTAGACGCGATTTCCATCCGACATCCTACTGGCGCAATTCTCTCTTGTATCCACTCCACATGCTACTGCTGAAGATTTCGCAAGAATGGGCGATGAGGGACTCGAACCCCCGACATCCCGCGTGTAGAGATCCTTCCGATGGCAAGACAGGCCGTGGCTGGTCGCCGTTTACGACCGTGCGGACTCGACATTGGCCACCACCAAACCTCCTTCTGGTAAAATAAACCGAGAGTGACGTCGCGCGGATCACGGACGGCCGGGACAAAGAGTGAGGAGCCCCCATGGATACGCTGACCCCCGAACTTAAGCAGGCCGTTGAGCAGGCCGGCGATTCTCCCGTTCGATTGATGGACCCGGAGACGCACCGAGCCTACGTGCTCGTCAGTGCCGAGGTCTTTGAGCGGCTGCTCTTGGACGAGGAGGACCGGAGCGAGCGCGCGGTGTTCCTGCGGGCCGCGAAGAAGAACGCCAAGGCCCGTCTGATGGAGGAGGCATGATCCGACCCGGTGAGATTGACCTCGCCGACTTCGAGGAGATGGAGCCGCACGCAGTCGTGGTCGTCTCCCGCGAAGAGCTCAACCGCGGCAACTGGGTCGCGGCCGTCCTGATCACCTCCAAGCGGTTCGAGGAACGATCGAAACAACCGCACTGCGTCCCATTCCGAGCCGGGGAGTTCGGGTTAAGCAAGAACTGCGTGGCGCAAGGCGAATCCCTCTTTTCCATCCGGCGTCAAGAGTTGGGCGACCATCTCGGGACGCTCGATGGTGAGCGGTGGCGCAGCTTCGTCAAAGCCCTCGGGAACATGATGGGCTCGGACTGCGAGCCGGCGTGATCCCTGCGAGTCTGCCTTACTCGCGCTCGGCGCGGGTCGCCGGGCACCCGAAGGGTCGCCGCCGCGATTGCGGTCGGCGCGGGTCGCCGGGCACCCGAAGGGTCGCCGCCGCGATTGCGCTCGGCGCGGGTCTCCTGACCCCGCCGCTGCCGCGCTCGGCGCGGGTCTCCCGCCACTGCCGCGCTCGGCGCGGGTCTCCCGACCCCGCCGCGACAGCGCTCGGCGCGGGTCTCCCGACCTCGCCGCGACAGCGCTCCGCGCGGGTCTCCGGACCCCGCCGCTGCCGCGCTCGGCGCGGGTCTTCCGCCACTGCCGCGCTCGGCGCGGGTCTCCCGACCCCGCCGTTCGCCGGACAGGTCTCCCTGCGAGTCTTTGCAACCAACGGCCCCGAAGGGGCCACTTTTTCCGGGCGACGTCCCGGAAAAAGCGTATAAATTTACGGGGTGTTTCGAGGGTTTAGCGCGGGTTCTCCGGACGTGCAGAGTTGTGCCGTCCGCGACTCCCACCGCATCTGAGATGAGATGTCGCCGCGGCGGAGGCGTAGCCGAGCGGGCGCGGTCGATTCGTCTTGCCGGGCCCGCAGTAATCCTCATGGGCGCGGGGGAATTGCACACACCCCTCAGCGGATTCTCAGGGCGATGTGAAGCTCACGGATCGCCTCGGCAACGGCGACGCGCGCGCTATGGTGGTATGGAGCGGCGTGGGCACCTGCCCCCACCGACAGTTCCGTCCGACTCAACGTATGGATGGCGTCGCGCAGGAGCTGGTCGGATTGCGATTGAGGTAAGTTGCCAGCGCCGATTGCCAAGCTCGGAATGACGGGAGAAGTGGCTCCCAAATGGCTTAGCGCGGCCCCGATGTGCTCCATCGCCCGCACACGATGTCCACCGTAGTCGGCGTCCGCCTTTTGGAGTCTCGTGTGCACTGTGCGGAGGAGCCCAATCGTTCCCTGGTCCGCCGCCAGCGGGTGTTTATTCGCAGGGCTCGCCTCGCGCGGATGAGTCTTTCGGATCGGCTGGTCCCGATGGTGTTGTCGTTCTCGGGACGTTTCCTCTGCCTGGTGGGCCTTCGTCCCTCTCGTCGGGTTCGACTGCTCTTGCTCCGAGCCGGTCGAGTGGGACTTCGCCTGTTGCCTTGAATCCGTCTGCTTCGACGCCTCGTGTCGGCTCTCTCCGGGCTGAGGTTGGTTCGTGCTGGGCTGGGGTTGGCCGGCGCCTTGGTGCGGTTGAGTATGACCTCGTCTCGGCGTTCGCATGGTGAACATCTCGTTGAGCAGCACTTGGTCGTACCAGAATTGCTGCATCATGTGCTCATGGAGCATCTCCGGTGTCATCGTGTGGTGTTGCTGGCCTTGTCCTGGGTGAGATTGACCAGGATGACCGGCCCCGCCGCCGGGGTGTCCGGCTCGGTTCTGTGGTTGCTGGGCAAACGCGGGGCTTGAGAACGCAAGAATTGTCTGCAGAAGCAAGACTCGCCTGTAGTTCATCGTGTGACTCCTTCGTCGTTTGATCGGCCGGCAGGTCGGACACGATTCCACCGGACGCACTTGGAAGACCTCTCCGGGTGTCGAGCGCGGCCAATCGAAGTGGAACTGCATAGGAAAGCACACTGTAGGTCAGGCTTTCGAGCCTGACGTCAGGCTGGAAAGCCTGACATACACCTCAGCGATCCTTTCCTCCGGTCCACCTAGTGTCTAAGACGGATGAGGAGCACTGACTCAACGCGGGAATGGAAGACTCTCCCAGAATTTGCCGCTGCCCCGTCTGCTTCTTGTCACGTCTGCGTTCGACTCGGGGGTTATCGCAACGAGCGGCACGGAACGGTTCCCGAGTGGCGGCAATCCGTCGACGGCGAATCGGCTGGCAGGGGGCGTTGGTTGACACGACGGATGTGAGATCTCGCGGTCTTGCTGGAACGATTCCGGCAACAAGACCACGGGTGCGAATCCGCAATCCTTCGGACGTCGCACGAAAGGGACTTGAACCGACCCTCATTGTTGACCGGGCCGCTTGAGACGAGGTCGATCTGGGCTCAACGGGCGAAAGGGTTAGCGGGGAAGATCGGGTCGTAGAGGATTACCGCTTCGGCCTCGCTGCGGAGGAGGCGGATCTCCAGCTCGTCCCAGAACTGGTTCGGGTCGGTGCTCGGCTGCCGGTTACGGAGCCGGTCGAGCCATCGGCGGGCCGCGTCGCGATGCCCGAGGCGATGATGAGACATCGCCAGAAACACCGAGTCCCGGGGGGTGGTTGTGCCATCCCGAAGCTGGATTCCGTCATTCAGTCGTTGTATCGCGTCCTCGAACTGTCCCGCGCGGTACAGGGCAGCGCCGAGTGTCCCCAGTGCGGAGTGCTTCTGAGCCCTGAACGAGTCCTTGACAGCTATCTCCGCCAGTCGAACCGAGACCGATTTGTCGGCGACTGCGCACGGGGCCATCGCCAAAGACCAAGCCACACTGTCGGCTGTAATGGCGTCCTCAGTCTTTTTTTTGGCTGCGTAGATACTTTTGGCCTTCGTGTGGTCAGCCGCCTGGCGGAATTGGTCGAGCAGGTTTGAGCCAGCGCGGCCAAATCCATCGTGATCCCCAGCGGCTAGGAGCGTCAGCATTTCGAAACGACGAGTTTGAAAGTCCGCTGGCTGGAGCCGAACAAATTCGCGGAAGTTGGCGGCGGCTCTCTCCGGATCGCAACGCGTGATGTAGAAGCGACCACGTTCGAGTCGGACCGCGCCGCTGAGCGGGAGGGCTTGGACGGCCTCGGCGTATGCGGCCTCGGCCTCGGTCCATCTCTGCCTCTCCATTAGGGCCCGGGCCCGGGCGGTCGGGTCAAAGCCATTGATTACGGGATCGATGAAACATCCAGAATCGGTCTTCGCCAGCCCGCCAAGTTGCTCTAACCGCCTGCGACGCACCTGCCAGATCTCGGAATCGAGGGCTCCAATAGTTCCATAGTCATTCACCCCTAGGCCAGTCACGGCTTCGACCCAGACCTTGATGCGAGGCAGATCGTCATCCACCAGAGCGGGAAGGTGCCAAAGTCGCGCCGTGTACTCGGGCCCAAGCGCGTTTCTCCTGGTTCTAAAGTTGTAACTCGCGCTGACGATGGTCCTGCCGTCGGGGCTGAATCCCACGCAAAAGGCCAAGCCTTCTTGATCCAGGGGCGGGCCAATGGGCTGACCGGTGGCGGCGTCCCATAGGCGCACCTTCGAGTCTTCGTGAGATGCGACTATCGTCTTCCCGTCGGGGCTTAACGCCACGGACTTGGCCCCGCTTCCACCGACTATTGGCTGACCGATTGGATGACCGCTAGCGATGTCCCACAGCCGAATCTTGTCGCCAACGCTGAGGAACGTTTTCCCGTCGGCGCTGAATGCTCTGGGAGCGAATTGGAGTTGATGGACCACCGGCTGACCAAGAGGGCGACCGGTGGCGGCATCCCACAGCCGGGCGGTGCCACCGCTCCCGGTGAGGATGGTTTTGCCATCGGGGCTAAACGCCGCGAAAATGACCCGACTTTCGTGCGCCATGGGCTGACCCGCGGGCGAGCCGGTGGCAGCGACCCACAGCCGCGCGGTGTTGTCGTTAAGACTCGTCGTGAGGGTGGTCTTGCCGTCCGGACTAAACGCCACCGACAAGAGCCCCATCCCTTCCTGATGCACCATTGGTTTCCCGATGGGCTGACTGCTGGCGACGTCCCAGAGCCGCGCCGTCTGATCACTACCCGTAACGACTGTCTTGCCGTCGGGGCTGAACGCGACGGAATCGACCGGGGCTTGATGCACTAAAGGCTGACCGATAGGCTGCGAGGTGGCGGCATCCCAGAGCTGCGCCCTATTGTAGTAGCTTCCGGTGAGGATCGTCTTGCCGTCTGGTCTGAACGCCATCGAACCAGACGCGCCTCGATACACCATTGGAAGACCCATGGGCCGGCCGCTAGAGGCATGCCACAGGCGCGCCGCCGGGCTGCCACCCGTCAGTACGGCCCTTCCGTCTGGGCTGAACGACACAGATGCGGCCTCACCTTGATGATCAATTGGTCGACCGATGAGCCGTCCGTTATTCGCATCCCACAGCCGCGCCGTCTGGTCATAGCTCCCGGTTAGGACAGTCTTGCCGTCGGGACTGTACGCCACGGAAGCTACCTCACCTCGATGAGTCATGGGCTGACCTACGGGCTGGGTCGTGGCGGCGTCCCAGAGCCGCGCCGTCTTGTCAAGGCTCCCGGTTAGGACGGTCTCGCCATCGGGGCTGAACGCCACGGAAGTCACCTCACCTTGGTGCGTCATCGGCATGCCGATCGGCTGGACGGTAAGAGCATCCCATAGTCGCGCCGTCCTGTCACTGCTCCCGGTCAGGACGGTCTCGCCATCGGGGCTGAACGCCACGGAACTCACTTCACCTTGGTGCGCCATCGGCAGTCCGATGGGCTCGGCGGTAAGAGCATCCCATAGCCGCGCCGTCTTGTCATGGCTCCCGGTTAGGACGGTCTTGCCGTTGGGAGCGAACGCGACAGCCACTATCTCGGCTTGATGAGTCATGGGTTGACCTACGGGCTGGGTCGTGGCGGCGTCCCAGAGCCGCGCCATGTTAGACATGTCTACGGTGACGATGGTCTTGCCGTCGGGACTGAACGCCACGGAACGGATTTGCGCCTGATGCACTAATGGCCGACCGATAGGCTGCCACGTGGCGGCATCCCAGAGATGCGCCTCGTTCGGTCCTTGGTATCCGGATTCGCGCTGGCCTGCGGTGAGGATGGTCTTGCCGCTGGGACTGAACGCCGCGGGCGTGAAACCGCGGAAAGCAACACCGCCTCGACGATACAGAGGCTTACCAATGGGCTTTCCGGTGGCGGCATCCCAGAGACGCGCCTCATTCTGTCTTTGGAGTCCAGCTCCGCGCTGGCCTGCGGTGAGGATGGTCTTGCCGTCGGGGCTGAACGCCGCGGTATAGACCACGCCTTCATGCTCCAAAGGGTTGCCTATAGGCAGGCCAGTGGCGGCATTCCACAGCCGGGGGGGTGTCCCGAAAGCGCTCCAGGTGAGTATGGTCCTTCCGTCCGGACTGAAGGCGACGCCCGAGACCACCGTTCTATGGAAAAATACACCCTTAGGATCGGGGCACTGGAGGCGCCAGAATGACAGGTTGGCCCGAGCGAGGTGCTGCCACGCTAGGTCGTCTGCTTTCGCGGCGTAGCGCCAGGTCTCGACCAACCAGAGCAGGCCAATGTTGATTTGGTTGCTGTCGAAAGAGCGTTGCGCGCGTTCAAAGTGGACCATCGCCAACCTGCGGTTCGAGTCGGCCAGCGCCGTCTTGAGATCCTGCCTTTCCTTCTCCAGGTTCTTGTTCAGCCCGGTGATCTTCGTGGTGGCCTCAGCTTGCTCGCTGCCACGGCGACGCTGCTCGTCGGCGTAACGAGTCTTGGCCTCTGCCAGCCGAGTCTGCTGGCCAGCATACAGCAATGACAACACGACCACGACCAGCAGCGATGCCGCCACCAGGCCTGCTGCCGCGGCGATGATGGGATTGCGCCGGCACCACATCCACACCCGCGCCGCATTCCCCACCGGCCGTGCCGCGATCGGCTCGCCGGCCAGCCACCGCTTCAAATCCTCGGCGAGCGCGTCGGCGCTGGCGTAGCGCCGGCGCGGATCCTTCTCCAGGCACCTCAGGCAAATGACTTCCAGGTCGCGCGGCACCCGCGGATTGAGCTTCCGCGGCGAATCCGGCGGCCGCTCGCGCACCTGCTCAAGCGTGTCCAGGACCGTAGTCCCCCCGAACGGCGCCCGCCCTGTGAACAACGCAAAGAGGATCATTCCCAGGCCATGGACATCGGTCGAGGTCGTCACGGCGCCGCGCCGGCCCGAAGCCTGCTCCGGAGCCATGTAGGCCGGAGTCCCCAGGATCGCGCCCGACTGGGTCAGCTCGCTGTCCCCTTCGACCCGCTTGGCCAGGCCGAAGTCGGTGACATGCGGCTGCCCTTCGGCATCGATCAGGATGTTCGCTGGTTTCAAGTCACGATGGAGAATGCCCCGTTGATGGGCGTGGTGGACCGCTCCGGCCACAACTGCCACCAGCCGGGCCGCACGACTCGGGTGTGCCGTGTAGTCCTTGAGCCCCTTATCGAGACTTTCTCCCCCGATCAGCTTCATGCTGAAGTAATGCTGGTCTTCGAACTGGCCAACCTCGAAGATTGGCACAATGTTGGGATGATCAAGCCGCGCGACGGCCTCGGCTTCGTTCTGAAACCGCCGACGATCGTCGTCGGACGCGAAGCGGGCGGCCTTGATCATCTTTCAAGGCAACCGCGCGATTCAGGCTGATCTGACGGGCCTTGTAGACGATCCCCATGCCACCTTCGCCCAGCACTCTCTGCAATTCGTAGTCGCCGAAGTAGCGAACCCGCGTGCCTGTCGGCAAGGGGGCAGACGCGCCATCGTCGTTGGCGGCCTTCGAGTCGCTGAACGCAACATCGGTTGTCGTATCCGGAGACATCCTCAGAGGCTCGACCAGCTCGTCCATCCGCTCGCGGTCGGCGAAGAACTCGGACAGCTCGGGGCAAAGCTCGGGATAACGCGCCAGCCATTCGCGAGGATTCGGGTTTTGACCCCCATCGAGGGCGACGAGGAACGCGCCAATGACCTCATCCAGTCGTCGTCGCCTGGCATCCTCACAATTCGTCTGATCGGGCATGGCTCGGTTCCTCGTCACGATTCGTCCAGGCTCACTCGGAGCGCCCGCAGCCCGCGCTGCAGCAGCCCTCCGACGGCCGCAACGCTGCGATTCAACCGCTCGGAAATCTCCACGGTCGCCAGCCCTCGCAGGTGGCGCAGCTCGACGGCTTGCCGCTGGTCGTCCGGAAGCTTGGCCAGGGCGTCGGCCAGTCGGATCAACTGCTCGTGGCGAATCACCTGCTGGCTGGGTGACGTCTGATCGGCCGCGAGGATCGCCTCCAGTCGCCGCGACGACTGCTCCAGATCCGCCTCCAGGGAACGCTCCCGCGGGCCAGCTTTGGGTGCAAACTTTCTCATCGCGTCGGTCAATGCGTTGACCAGGATCGTCCGCAGCCAGGCCACATGCTCCGCATCTGACGAACCGCGGAACTGGTCACGGTTTTGGTGGGCCTTCAGGAGCGTTTGCTGCACCAGGTCCGAGGGATCCAGCTTGCCCTGAAGCTCGGGTGCAAGCTGCAGCCGGGCCAGGAGCAACAAATCGTTTCGATACGATTCCACAGGACGCACGCGAACAACCCCTTCGTGATTCGTGCGGGGCTTGCCTATCTAGGATTGACGGATGAACCGGAGAAACTCAGCGCGAGGGGCTTGGATTTTGCGCAAGCAAGCCCGCACCCGGCGCAGCTCACGCCTTGCATTCGACTCGATTGTCCTCGGCAAGAAAGACCGAAGCAACGGCGGAGACGTGAAGAGGCCGTTTCCTCGCCGGGAGTTGTGCCCGCGAGCCGGGGCGGGACTTGATTGCACCCGAACCGGCCGGCTGTATAATCGTCAACCACCAAGCCCACCAACCAGAGGGTTGAATCATGAGCCTGAATGGGTATCCCGTAGCCGTTCGCTCCGGCATCTTCATCATGCCCTTCCATGACCCGGGCAAGCCCGCCGCCCAGTGCTACGACGAGGACCTGGAGCTCATCGTCCGGGCAGAGGAGTTCGGTTTCGGCGAGTTCTGGATCGGCGAGCACCACACGATGAAGTACGAGAACATCGTGATGCCCGAGATCTTCATCGCCCGCGCCCTCGGCGAGACGAAGACAATCCGGTTGGGCCCTGCCCCCGTCTGCATCCAGCAGCACAACCCCGCACATGTCGCCTGCCGCCTGGCGTTCCTCGACCATCTGTCCAAGGGGAGGCTCAACCTCTGCTTCGGCGCCGGCAGCGTGACGGCCGACCAGGAACTCTACGGCGTCGACCCCAAGAACGCCGCCGAAATGGTCGATGAGGGAATCGAGGCCGTCCTGCAACTCTGGGCGTCCGACCCGCCCTACCATTTCGATGGGAAGTACTGGAAGATTCACCTCGAAAAGACGGTCGACACCGAGACGGGCATCGGGTACATCCCCAAACCCTACCAGCGGCCCCACCCGCCGATCGCCATCCCCGGCACGAGCCGCCTTTCGCCGAGCATGCGAACCGCCGGGCGGCGCGGGTTCCAGCCCTTCGGCCACTGCCTCGTCCCCGGCAACGTACTGGCCGATATCTGGAAGACCTACGAGGAGGCCGGGCTCGAGGCCGGCCGCCGGCCCGATCGCTCCGACTGGAAGATCGCTCGCTCGATCTTCCTCGCGGATACCACCAAGGAGGCACAGCAGAGGGCGCGGACCAACTCACTCGGCAAGTGCTTCGAGTATATCGGCCACCTCTTCGACAAGGGGCTCGGGCGGAAGATCTACAAGCGCGACCTCACCATGAGCGACGCTGACTGCAACCTCGACTACCTCATGACCGAGCAGATCATCGCCGGCGACGTCGACGAGGCTCTTCGCCGCCTGCTGGCGCTGATCGAAGAGACCGGGCCGTTCGGCACCCTGGTCATGATGGGCTACGACTGGGACGACAAGGCGAGCTGGCTGCGCAGCATGGAGCTGTTCAGCAAGGAATTGATGCCCGCCTTGAACCAGGCCCTGGCCGTGGTGACGGTCTGACTGGGTTCCGGAGACACCATACTTATCTCTGCGGCCTTCCCTTGGGGCCGGGCTTCTGCCGTCTCAGGATCCTGCCCAGGTGTTGTTCGAGCGTCGCCAGAAACCCCTGCTCTCCCAGTGGTCGGCCGGTATGCTCGTGCGCACGCAGGACTTTGATGTCCTCTTCTCGAGCGGTGGAAAGAAATCATGGTGAACACAGATCCAATATCGACGAACCGATTCTTGGGTTACTTGCTCATCGCTACCGCAATCTTCGCGGGCGTGGTTGGTTGCTTCAGCTCTTGCCTTTCGCAGATCTTTTCCAGCGATCAGATGGGCAGCCTCGTGATGCTCGACGCATCCAAGAGATGCGCGATTGTGGCTGGCACGATGGCGTGCCTTGGGACCTACTGTCCGAAGTACCGAATGAAGGTGAACAAGGGTGGCCCTCGCCTTGCGTAATCGACTGGGTCCGGTCCATGACGTCCTCGGCCGATGGGTCATCGTCGATCGGCAGTTTATAGATGAGCTATTGCGCTCGCGCTCGGAGGCATACCATCTGTCACCACGGGAGTCCGGGTGGGCTTCGGCGTTTTGTTGATCGTTCACGCCTCGACAGTTTCTTCGTAGACGCGCTGATCCTTGGGACACCAATAACGATAGGCAGTACACGACCATTGCGCCGTCCGCCGCCGAAACCCATAGAACTGCATCACCTCCACCCGCGGAAGGGGTGGGGCGCCGGGCCGCCAGACGGTATGGACCGCTGCTTGGCGGTGTCGACAGGTCCGCGAGGGAACAGCCACACGAAACACCAGGTCCTGGGACGATGGTCGGTCATCGGTGACAATCCAGCTCTGTGACCTTGGACACCAGGCCCACTGCCCGAACCAGTCGAACTCCGGAAGGCCCGTGCACCTGAAGCCGGTGCCGTGGTAACCCGACGGCCAGGCGAAGCTGCCGTCCGCAGTCCATCGGGCTTTATTCGGGGCCAGCCAGTGCGAGCACCGACCGATCTGCGTGAGGACGCGGTGGGGGCCGGACACGAGCCGGGCCAACGCTTGGGCATCCGCGTAGATGATGTCCAGCACGACCGGCCACAGCGTGGGATCATCCTCTTCGCCAAGCAGCGGGGCGATCACCGGCTCGAACACGGGCCAGAACACGAGATGCTCTGCCATGTACCCTCCCCTGCCAAGAGCCCCAGTCGATCGGCGCAAGCCTTCGCGTGTGTTAATCCTCGACTCTAGATGACCCGTTACACTTCCGGTTCGACGCAGGTCCTGAAGCGATGGATCAAGAACCGCCGCTCCGAGCCGGATATTGACCCTTTACACTTCTGACAGCCGTAAAACGAGGCGGCACGCGGTAGCCAGATCCCCCGAGGAGGGGCGAAAAGCTGATCAGAAGATATCGCGTCCTCGGAGCTAGACAATGGCTGCCATCGCAACCCCATTCTGTCGCAGTGCGGCTTCGGATTCAACCACATCGCGGCTTCAGGTTGTCGCGTGCGCCGGTCTGCCATGCTAAACAGGAATGGATGCACTCACTTCGCGGCGGCTTTGATGATCGCCACGATTCCGGCGCGAAAGGCCTCGGGCAACTCGGGCCAGGCGGCCAAGACGACGGCCAAGTCTGGGTATTCGGGTATCAGACTGGTAGCGCTTTCGGTAGCGCGCACGGGACGCGGACAGACGTTTGCTGTCGCACCCTGGCGGAGATCAGACTTGCCATGATGCGACGCAAC
>JBIOJM010000021.1:0-51393 GCA_044450785.1 Isosphaerales bacterium | reverse complement strand
TTGGAACCGGATCCGCACAACTCATTCGACGGAGATATCGGATTCCAAATCATTTACGGCAAAGAGACGGACCGCCGGAATCGGCATTTTTATACCAGTAAGTGCGGACCGTGCGCGGACTCTCGACCGGTGAAGGCTGTCCGGTCCTCGCCCCTTCGTCCTCCAACTCGGCATTGCCGTCGTCTCCGTTCTCACTCCGTCCTTCCGTCCTGCCCGCCAACTCCGCATCCATGACAAATCCGGTGTTTTCGACAGAAACACCCCAAAAGGCGTCTGGTCGCCCTCTCGAAGACGAATCGGCCGGGAAAAATGCCGTCACACGTAAATGCAAATCTTATATGAAGTTGCGTCGCTGATACGTTCGACGAGGAAAAATCCGCTTAGACGTAACTCCAATGCCCGTAAGGCGGTGACACCTGGGAGCGGTTTTTCCCCAACACACTCGTGTGCGCCATCGTCCTCGGTGTTTCCCTCATAGCCGTTAAGCTACCAAGCCTCGTCGATCGGAGCCGGCAGGTCCACGCGCATGAAATAACGGGCGAACGCTTGGGACAGATGTTCGCGGTAGGGCGATAACAGACGCGGTCGGTCTCGGCGCCGAGCACCCAGCAGCGACTCCAAGAACTCACGGGGAACCGTGAACACATCGTGGAAGTCCACGATGCGGTGCTCGAATTCGAGGCCGGTGACCGACGACTGGTTCAGGATGCTCAAGTTCCACTGTCAACGATGATGTGGGGACGCCAGTGCGGAAGCGTGCCCGCATCCAGCTCGACTTCATCGGTAAAGAGAATGTCCCGCTGGTGAGGCAGGGCGACGACACCACGAAGACGTTCGGCATCATCATCCTGCTCAGGGCGAGCGGGCGAGGAACTTGAGCCATTTGTCGGGGTCACGACCGATGAAACCATTTGGTCGGTCGCTTGAGTCCCCATCGGGGTTTCTGCCATACGATTTCTCCCAACAGTAAGCACCAGGGTGATTTTACCACAAATGGGCACTCCCGGGCGAGGACGATTTCTCCGTCATCGACATCTCTGGCTGCGGCTGTGCGGGGCTGAAACGGGAACGCAGTTCGTTTTCAACTCAAAGGCCGTGACAACAGACCGGTTTTCTTGCCCCAACCCTCGTGTGTGCCCATCATCATCAACGATTGATTCACCTCCTGGACAGAACCACTTTCACCCCATGCGCCGGCCGCAACGTCATCGTGGGGAGAGGGGCGATCACGGCGTCGGGCGCGAGCCTGAGCCGGTACTTCTGAGCGATCGTCGCCAGGATGAGCGAGGCTTCCATCAGCGCGAAATTGTTGCCGATGCAGATCCTCGGCCCGCCACCGAACGGGAAATACGCATAACGGTGAATCCTCTGGATCAATCCATCCGCCCACCGCTCGGGGCGGAACTCCTCGGGATCGTCGTACCAGCGGCTGTCGCGGTGGACCACCCACTGGGGCATGAACACCGTCGTCCCCGCCGGGATCCGATACCCACCCAGCTCGACCGGCTCGATCGCCTCACGGCCCACCATCCACACGGTGGGATAGACCCGCAGCGTCTCGGTGATGATGCTCTCAGTATATTTGAGCCGCGGCAGATCGGCGACCGCCGGCGGCCGGCCGCCCAGCACTTCATCGAGTTCGGCGTGCAGCCGGGCCTCCACATCGGGGTGCCCGGACAGGAGGAACCAGGTCCAGGCCATGGTGTTGGCGGTGGTCTCATGGCCCGCCATGAAGAGAGTCATGACCTCGTCGCGAAGCTGCCGGTCGCTCATTCGACGGCCGCTCTCCTCGTCCTGGGCATGCAGCAGGATCGAGAGCAGATCTCCCCGGTCCGCGCCGCTCGTGCGCCGGTCGGCGATGATGGTCACAAGAATTCGTTCCAGCCGGCGCATCGCTCGCTCGACCCGCAGATTCAACGGAGTGGGAAGCCAGTGCGGTGGATTGACCAGGCGGCCGGTCCGGGCAACGAAGCAGCGCATCAGCGTCTCCATCGCCGCGCTGGCCTCCGCCGTATCGCCGCCGATCTCCGCGTCGAACAGGGTCTTGGCCACGATCTCCAGGGTCAGCCGCATCATGTCATCCTGGACGTCGCGGGCCTGGCCATCGACCCAGGACTCGAGCATTCGCTCGGTGTACCCGACCATGAACTGGGCATAGGCTGCGATCCGCTCGCGATGGAACGCCGGCTGGGCGAGCTTGCGCTGGCTGCGCCAGAACTCACCCTCGCTGGTTAACAGCCCATGGCCAAGCGTCCGCTTCGTCTCCCGCAGCCGATAGTGCTTGATGAACTTGCGGTTCTGGTTGACCAGAACTTCCTCGACCAGTTCGGGATGGTTGACGAACACGACTCGCTTCGAGCCGAATCGGGCCGAGACGACGTCGCCATACTCTCGGGCCCAGCCGGTCATCGTTCCCAACTGGTCTCGGCCAAACTCCTTCAAGTTGCCGAAGAGCCACGTCTGCGGGGGGCCGGGAGGACCTTGATTCCGCGGTTGTACGAGCACAGGCATGACTTCTTCGACCCTCCCTGATATGCATCACGATCAAGAGAGCAAGTACGCCTTGGGGATCTCCGCCCCGGCCACGGGCCGCAAGTTTCGAATCCGGCACATCTGGTAGACGTTGATGCGAAAGTCCGGACAGGTGCTCACCATGCAGTAGGCGTCGACCGCCGAGAAACCATACTCGGAAATCAGCCAATCCATCAGGTGGACGGTCGCCGTTTCGACGGCCTGGTCCAGTGGCTTCTCGGCGTGGACGGCGATCAGGCTCCCCGGCTTCTCGATCCGCATCCCGGGGATGCGCTTTCCCTTCGTCAGCTCGAGCTGGAGCCGCACAGTGGCCTTGGTCTCGGCGGCCGTGCCGGTGAACTCGGTGTCGCCTTGACTGGCATGGACGTCGCCCAGATAGAAGCGGGCCCCCTCGTGGAAGATGGGCAACAAGATCCGGTTGCCCGGCGCCACGTCGCGGACGTCGAGGTTGCCCCCCCACTCCCCCTGGCCATCGAGGCTGGTGGTCACCTCGCGGTCGGGAGCAACGCCCAGCGTGCCGATGAACGGTGTGATCGGCCACGAGCGCCGCTCGTCGAAGTGCAGAGTCCCGTCGCGGGTCGTGCCGCTGGGGCCGGGAGTGTGCCGGAAGACCTTGGTGGTATACTCGCTCGACAGCTCGGGCCAGCGGGTCGACTCGCCCAGCGGCCCGCGCCTTGGTCCGATCGCGATCCAGGAATAGTCGTCGACCACGATCTCATCGATCACGACGACCAGGACGTCGCCCCGCTGCGCCCCCTCGACCCAGATCGGCCCGGCGATCGGATTGGCCAGGGGTGGGACCCGGTCGAAACCCGGCCGCCGCGCCGGGATCGCCTTATCAGACTCGGTCTTGATGTACCCGTTGCTCGCGTCGAATGTCTCGACCTCGAACGGCTCGCCAGGCTCGACCCGCAAGAGCGGCTCGTCGCGCCAATCGAACGCGAACTTGCGGGCCAGGTCACGGGGAATGCGCTTCATCGGCATCTCAAGAATTGGACAGGAGGGAACGAAGGCTTATCGGTTTCGCGACAAAAAGGCCAGGACGTCTCGGAGCTCCTGGACGGTCATGCTCTGGGCGACGTTATCGGGCATGATCGAGGCCGATTGCGGCTTGCGCTCGGCGATTTCAGCGGCCTTGATCGCGGTCAGCCGGCCCTCTGCGCCGGCGAAGACAAGCATGCCTTCGGGCGACTGCTCGAGCAGGATACCGGTGAAGACGGTTCCATCGGTTTTGGCGACGCTCCACGTGACGAACTGGGGGGCGATTTCCTTGCTGGGAGCGAGGATCGACTCGACCAGGCGGCGGCGGTCGACCCCGCCCGCCAGGGTCGAGAGGTCCGGCCCGGCCCGGCCGCCCCGGCCTTCGATCTGGTGGCACCGAAAGCAGCCGGGGCCCTTCGAGTGGAAAAACACCCGCTCCCCGGCCGCCGCGTCGGCGGGACCCTCCAGGCGAGCGAGCCAGGCGTCGATGTCGACGTTGACGTTGACGTTGACGTTGACAGGGCCGTTGCGGACAGCTTGCGAAGAGGTCGCGGCTCCCCCTGCGCCCAGCGAGTCGATCAATTCGAGCGCGGGAGCATCGCCGCGGCTGGTTCTCCGCAGCAGGGATCGCTCGCGTTCGGTCAGCGCGATTCCGCGCAGGCCGCGCAGTGCTTCGCGCCGCAAGACCGGCTGCTCGTCCGTGGCCAGCGCCAGCAGCCGGTCGCGCTGGCGGGTCGCGTCATCGGCCAGGCCGACGATCGCCTCCGCGCGAAGCGGAGCGCCGGCGTTTCGATCGCCGGCCAGCTTCGCCAGCAGCGCAAACCGCCCGGGGAGTGAGCCCTGACACAGGCTGCGCACCGCCTCGATCCGAACCGCCTCTTCGGGCCTCGTCAGGAACCGGCGCAAGCGGTCGATCGTCAGCACGGGGTGGTCAGGCCGAAGCATCCTCAAGCCGCGCTCGAGTACGCCCGCGGGCGTTCGAGGGTCCTTCAACAGCGCGGCGACGTAGTCCTCGCCGGCGATTTCCTCCCTGGGACCGCGCATCTTGTCGTCAAGCAGCTCCAGCGCCGCCAGTGTGGCCTCGAAGAGGTTTCGCGTCGCCGCGCTCGAGGCCAGCCCTGCCCTCAGTTGCGGTCGAAACTCCGCCAATCGATGCTCGCCGACCCACTGGATCGCCGCGAAGCGGATCGACGGGTCGCGGTCGGACAAGAACTTCGGCAAGAGTGCGCGGGCTTCCGGACGATCCGAGTCGCGAAGGATCAAGAGCAGGCCAAGCCGCCGGCTGGGGAGAAGATCGTTCGAACCGGCGATTGCGACCAGCTCGTCCGACTTGAGCGAGCGCCGCAGACCCTGGCGCGCCGCTTGCTGCACGAATGGATCGTCGGATTCGAGTGCCTTCAAGAGAATATCCTTGGCCGCCGGATCAGCCAGACGGCGCATCGCCCCGGCGCGAACGAGAGGCGAGGCGTCCGAGGCGGCGATCGACTTCAAATCGATGCGGGCTGCCGGCAGGATTTGAACGGCCATCGCGCGGATGAGAGCGGATTCGTCGTGCAGGAATGCCGAAGCAGTCACCTCATCGTTCAGGCCGGGGCTGGCCGCGGCCGCGAAAGACCCCAGCACGATCGCCTTGGACCTTGGGTTACGCTCATCAGCCGCCCCGAGGTCCGTCGCATCGAGACGCCGACCGCCGGGTGGGTGGGCGTTCCGCAGCCGCCAGATCCGCCCCTTACCGTGCAGGTCGTACGACTTGTCGACCCAGTCGCTGATATAGAGCGACCCGTCGGGCGCGGCCGCGATGCCGACGGGCCGGAAGTCATCTCCGCCGGTCACCACGGGCTTCATCGTCGCGCGAAAGGAGGCCCCATGCGGCTCGAGGCGGTATTGTTCGATGCGGTGGTCGCCCCACGAGGTCACGAGCAACGTCCCGAGGTAGTCTTCGGGCAGGTTGTGCCGATCGTACTCGACGACACCGCTCGGAGCCTCGCCGGTGCCGGCGACCATCCCCAGCGTGCCGGGCAGCTCGCCGTTCCAGGCGGTGAACGGGTGCAGGCCCTTGCGGCCATTGCGGAAGCGGTAACCGTAATCGCCTCCCTCGACGATGTGCAGCAGGCGGCACGGTGGGCGCGAGTCGGGATCGTTGTCGACGGCGAACAGCCGTCCGAACGTGTCGAACGTGACGTGGAACGGGTTCCAGAACCCGATGGCGATCCGCTCGAGCTTCGAGCCATCGGGCCGGCATCGGTAGATGTTGCCTCCTTCCCCGCCACCGGAGAGCGTCGTTCCGTCGCTGCCGATCAGCCGGTAATCGGCTCCGAGGTTCTCGCCCAGGCCGAAGTAGACGTTGCCGACGACATCGGCGAAATCAAACGCGAAGCCCGACAGGCCGTTGTGAGGGTAGTCGCCCGTCGTATCGAGCCGGACGATCGGCGCGGGCAGCGTGCCCGCGACGGCACCGTCGGCCCGGCCGTCGCCGTCGCGGTCCCACAAACGGTAAAGGGCACTTCGGGTCGCGACGAAGACCGATCCATCGCGAGCAACCGCCAGGCTCATCGTCATCCGGGTGCCCTCGAAGAAGCTGCCGACGCACTCCGGCTTGCCGCGTTGGTCTCGATCCTCGAACACGCGAATCCGGTCCGCCGGGGGACCGTGATAACCCTTCGGCCGGAAATGGGTGTGGCTCTCGATGACCAGGATGCGCCCGTGGCCATCGACCGCGATCCCCGTGGGCGTCACAATATCGGGCTCGGCCGCGATCCGCTCGAAGACGAGCCGTGAATCGAGCGATCGAGGGGGCGGGGACGTCGATGGGTTCCCGCCCGCCATCGCGGACGAAACGGCGATCCAGAGACCAAGGGCACGGCCGATCATCGCGATTCGTTCTCCGAGGCACTTTGGCTCTGGGTGCGCGGCCGGGACAGTCGCGCTGTCGACCTCGAGCCGGGGCCGCTCGCAGTATAACCGCATTCCATGCGCTGGGCCAAGCAACCAGGTGCAGGCCGTTTCATCGACTCGATTTCAGTGATATGATGAAACCGTGACCAGGCGGGACCGAAGTGTCTTTGCGGAGATCGACCATGGAACTCGAACGCGGAACCTTGTCTCGACGGGGATTTCTCGATCGCTCACTGGCGGGCTTGACGATCGCGGGACTGCCGCTCTGGTACGCCCGCGAAGTCCTGGCGCAGTCAGAGGAGCAGGGCGCGGCGGCCGAGAAGATCAAGAAGGCGGGGCCGAACGACCAGATCGTGATGGCGGCCATCGGAGTGGGCGGCCAGGGGACCGGCATCATGAAGGCCGCCAAGGGAAAGGCGGGCGTCAAGTTCATCGCGGTTTGCGACCTCGACGCCGGTCACGCCAAGGATGCCGCCAAGGAAGTCGGCAAGGATTGCCACGTTTACAAAGACTTCCGCGAGCTGCTCGCCAAGGAACATCTGGACGCAGTCACGATCGGCACGGTCGACCACTGGCACGCGCTCACCGCCATCGCCGCGATGAAGGCCGGCTGCGACGTGTATTGCGAGAAGCCGCTGTCACTCACCATCGAGGAAGGCAAGGCGATGGTCAAGGCGGCGCGAAAGTATGACCGCGTGTTCCAGACCGGCAGCCAGCAGCGCTCCGACTCGCGGTACCGCCTGGCATGCGAGCTGGTCCGCAACGGCCGGATCGGCGAGGTACACACTGTCGAGGCCCGCATCGGCGACAACCCGATCGGCGGCCCATTCCAGACCGGCCCGGTCCCCGACGGTCTCGACTGGAATTTCTGGAAAGGCCCGACAGCCGACGTCCCTTACGTCAAGGAACGTTGTCATTATGAGTTTAGATGGTGGTATGAATACAGCGGAGGCAAGCTCACCGACTGGGGCGCCCACCATAACGACATCGCGCAGTGGGGCCTGGGCATGGATGGGTCCGGGCCGGTGAACGTCACCGCAACGGGCGTGGATCCCTCGCACAAGCCCAACTGCTACAACTGCCACCCGCACTTCGCCGTCACCTACACTTACGCCGGCGGCACCCACTTGATCACCTCGAGCGACGGTGAAAACGGCAACCGATTCATCGGCGAGGAGGGATGGATCTTCGTGAACCGAGACCGGATCGAAGCCAGCGACAAGAAGCTGCTGGAAGAACCGCTCCACGGTGAGACTGTGCGCCTCTACGTCTCGAACGACCACATGGGCAACTTCATCGACGGCGTACGGAGCCGCAAACGGCCGATCTGCGACGTCGAGATCGGCTACCGCTCGGTCACGGTCTGCCACCTGGGCGCGATCGCGCTGCGGCTGGGCATCCCACTCGATTGGGACCCCGAGGCCGAGCAGTTCGTCGGCCCCCGCGCCGACAAGGGGAACGCGATGTTGTCGCGCGAGATGCGATCGCCGTGGCGGCTGGAAGTGTAGGCAACGACGACCGCCGTCCACCTCGGTCCGTGTAGGTCAGGTTCGAAAGCCCTGTCTACCTATTCTGCTTGCAAGGTCGCTTCCCTCTGACGGTCGACGGTCTTCTCCGGGTCGATCTGGCTCCAGAGAATCATACCGATCAAGGCGACACCCACGTAGACGTAGAGCGCCGGGTCCCACTGGGCACGGCCGGTATAGCCCAGGCTCTTTCTCCAGTCGGCGAAGCCGCCGATGAAGAAATTAAAGAGGATCCTGCCGAACATACCCATCATGTTCATCATTCCAAAGAGCGCACCCAGGTGCCGGCCGCTGACCTGGGTGGCGCTGGCCCACCAGGACGGAAGCTGGAGCTGCACGCCGAAGGCCGCCAGCGCGACGAATGCCGAGGCCGCCACGGTTGAGTCGGTCTGGATACTGGCCAGGATGCCGAGAGCGGCGAGCCCCGCGCCGGCGACCGCCTGCGCCGTGCGCCCCCATCGCCGGCTGCCTGTCCTTTGCACGAGCCAGTCGGTCAGCCAGCCTCCGAAAAACGTGCCGAACGCCCCGGCGGCGAGCACCAGGCTGGCCAGCCGGCTCGACAGGACCTGTGACGCACCCCGGCCGTCCTGCAAGTAAGTTGGGTACCAGGAGGAGAGCACTTCATGGATTGCCGACATCGTCATCATGACCGCGCCCAGGAGCCAGATATTCGCGCAGGGGATCACCCGATCCCAGGGGATCGGCCCGTGGACCTCGCCCTTGTTGCCGGCGACGACAGCCGCTTGTGCCGCCTCGGCGGCGTCCGCTGGCGAGCGAGGTATTCGCCCCACGGCGATCAATCGGCGCTCGGCTTCGTTGGTGTCCGGGTGCTCGGCCGGATCGTCGCGGAACCAGGCGTAGAAGGACATGGCCCAGCCCACTCCGGCCAGGGCGAAGACGACGAACGACCACCGCCACCCCACTCGATCAATCAGCCATTGCGAGGCCAGGGGCGCGGCAGCCCCGCCGATCAGCATCGCGGTCGTGACAAACCCCTGCGCACGCCCTCGCGACGAATCGGGAAACCATCCACGCAGCACCCGCGCCGAGTTCGGCAGTGCCCCGGCCTCCCCGGCGCCGAACAGGAATCGAATCACGACGAGCGTCCCGAATCCCCAGGCCGCACCCGTGAATGCCGTGAAAAACGACCACCAGACGACGATCCGCGTCAGGATGCGCCGCGAGCCGTAGCGGTCGCCCCACCAACCGGCTGGAATCTCGAAGACCCCGTAGGCCAAAGCAAAGGCATTTAAAACGATCGCAAGTTGCGTACTGGAGATCCCCAATTCCTGCTTGATGATCGGCGCTGCCTGGTTGATGCAGGCGCGGTCCAGGTAAAGGATGAACGCCATCGCCGCCAGAAAGGCGAGCACGCCGTAACGGACCCTTGTCGAGCGCTCGCCCAGGTCAAGGGGCGGTGTGGCCTCGGGGTCGGTCGGGGCATAGGGCGGCGCGGGTGAGTCGCTCATCGAGCTGGGGCTCCTCGGGGCGTGGGTCCGTCCGGGTCGAAGCGGCTCGCGGCCCGCAGTTCCGACGCTACTTGCCAGGTTGAGCCCTGGCCTTGGTCATGACACTTTCAAGCGTCACCGGCTTGCCCCCCTGACGCTTGCTCTCGTCGGCGGCTTCCATGAATGCGTAGATTTCGAGCGTTTCGTCGGCGCTGACGGGCGGCTTGCCCGTTTTGAAGAACTTGACGATCTCGACCACCAAGGGCTCATAGCCCCCATCCCCCTTGCTGCTTGCGTTCCCCTTTGAGCCGAAGACGGTCGCGCCATACTCGTAATGCGCCTGCCGCAGGCCGCGGAACGTCCCCACCCGTCCCCCGTTCCAGACCCCTACGACCAGCTCGGTCCCCAAGGTCTGGGTGCGAGACACGGACTGGCAGCCGGTGCCCATGATCGTGAAAAGCTCCTCGACGCCGTGAATGCCGTACCAGAACAGGTCGGGGTGGTGTTCCTCGAGGGAACACGGGCCGTGGGTGTCGCAGCCGATGACATCACCCACCTTGGCGTTGTGGCGAAGCGCGTCAATCGCCGGGCCAAACCGGAGCGACGAGCTGGAGAAACAAGGGGTTTTCGTCTCCCGCGCCAGCTCGAAGATGGCGATCGCATCAGCCAGAGAGCCGGCCAACGGCTTATCGATGAACACCGGCTTGTGGGCGCGGAATACGGGTCGCGCCTGTTCGAGATGGGGCCGCCCGTCCACGCTCTCCAGCAGCACCACGTCGACGCTCGCCAGCAGCTCGTCGATCGAGCCGGCGATCGTCACCCCGAACTTGTCGCGCAGCTCCTGCGTGTAGCCCGCCACGCGATCACGGCTCGAAGGGATGTCGGGGCTCCCACCGGGATAAGCCGCCACGACGCGAATGCCGGCCAGCTCGGGCTTGGGGGCCGGAGCGTTCAGGAGCTGAGTGAACGCGACCACGTGCGACGTATCCAGGCCGATGATTCCGGCTCTGAGCGGCTTCGACGGCTGATCGTCGGTCGCCTCACCCGCCGCCGCAAGCTCGACCATCGAAACCAAGCCGGCCAGCACGACCACGACGCCCATCACGACCATGCGGGATAACACGGCAAGTTCCTCGAATTCCGGATCGGAAGACTCTCGGGAACAAGGGACTCCCCTTCTCCCCCGCCAGACCGACCATCATCGGCCCTGCGTGCAACGGATGCAACTCCCTGGCACCCTGATGGCGTCGCGGACGATCCCGCACTAGGATGGACTGGTCCTCAGAATGCTCCCGACATCGTTTGTCTGGGGTGCGCCGGCCCGTGGTTATTGAGGTGAATCCGAAATGCCCTTCCACCATTTCCGAGCGGCGAAAAGCTCGCGCCCGTGGTTCCTTCTCATGAGCTGGCTCCTCTATCTGGGATGGACTGACCCTGCCTGTGCCGGCCCCGGCCCGACGCTTCAGATCGAGATCGACGCGCGCGACTTGCCGCGCCGGCTTTTGCACTCGCGGATCCAAGTACCGTGCCAGCCGGGCAAGCTCGCCCTCTGGTTTCCGAAATGGGTGCCGGGAACACACGGGCCGTATGGCCCGGTCCAGAACGTCGGGGGCCTGCGCATTCGGACATCCCAGGGCCAGGCTTTGAAGTGGCGCCGTGATGAGGCCGAGCCGTATCGCGTTCTTTGCGACGTGGCGGAAGGCACTCGTGAGATCACCGTCGAGCTCGACACGATCTGCAACGAAGCCGCCGAGCATGCCGCCGGCTATCTGAGCTTTGGCAACAGGCTGGTGGGAATCATCAACTGGAGCACATGCCTGATCTATCCCGAGGGGCCCCCATGCGACGACATCCAGGCACACCTGAGCCTGCGGCTCCCCGAGAAGTGGAAGTTCGCGACAGCGCTCAAGCACGAAGGAACGAAGGAAGGCGTTTCCACGTTCCAGACCGTCTCCCTCACCGACCTGGTCGATTGCCCCTTGATCGCCGGCGGACACCTGCGGACGATCCCGCTGAACACCGGGGCCGATCCGCCGGCATTCCTGGATCTGGCGTCGGAATCGCCCACCGCCCTGGAGACCGGCCCGAAGGTCGTTGAGATCTACAGCCGGGTCGCCCGGGAGGCCGGCGCGCTCTTCGGCACCTGCCATTACCCCGAGTTCCACTTCCTGATCACGTGCAGCGACGACCTCGGCTACTTCGGGCTCGAGCACCTCACCTCCAGCTTGAACGGCGTCCGCGAGCGAGACTTGACCGGCGAGGCCTGGCGCAGGGGCTGGGTCGCCAACTTGATCCCGCACGAATATGTGCATTCCTGGTGCGGCAAGTTCCGCCGGCCCGCGGGTATGTGCACGCCCAACTTTCATACTCCACAGAAGACCCGGTTGCTCTGGGTCTACGAGGGGCTGGCGGAATACCTCGGCGAGGTGCTTCAGGTCCGCGCCGGCCTGATCGACCAGAACGAATATCGGCGGGGGCTCGCCGCCACCATCCGCTCACTTTCGCATCACGAAGGCCGGCGCTGGCGTTCGCTGGAAGACACCGGGGTGGTGTCGTACATGCTGCGGGCGAGCAGCCCCAACTGGAACGGCCTGCGACGCGACCAGGATTACTATTTCGAAGGGATGCTGCTCTGGCTCGAGGCCGACGCCATCATCCGCGAGCGATCGAAAGGCAAGAAGAGCCTGGACGATTTCTGCCGGAAGTTCCTGGGTGCCGGCCCGTCCACCGCCAGGGTCGTCCCCTACGAGCTGCCCGAGATCGTCAAGATCCTGAGCGAGCTTGCCGACTTCGATTGGGGGCCGTTCCTGGAAAAGCGAGTATCCCAGCCGCTCGAGACACTGCCGCTCGACGTGGTCGGGCGCTGCGGCTACCGCATTCAATACTCGAGCCGGCCCTCCGGCGAGCAGATGGGCCGCCAGAGTCGGGGCGGGGGGGGCGGCGGGGGCGGCGTCGCGGCCCAGGATTCGATCGGCCTGACATTCAGCGGCGATGGAACCATCATCGAGATCACGCGCGGCCTGGCCGGCGACCGGGCCGGCCTCGGGCCGGGCATGAAGGTCATCGGAGTCAACAACAAGACCTTCAGCCGGCAGCGGATGCTCGACGCGCTCGCCGACAGCGTCACCCGGCACAAGATCGAATTCCTGCTGATCGAGGGAGAGGATTTTCGCACCATTGTGCTCGATTATTCCGGCGGCCCGCGATACCTCGAGCTGGTGCGCGACACCGCCAGACCGGACATGCTCGCCGAGATCCTCAAGCCGATCGCAAGTCAAGCCCAGGCCGATTCGGCTCCGAAAGCCGCGAAACAATCTTCATCACTCCCCGCGCCCAAGGGTTATGTCTCTTTTCGGGCGAATACTCCGATCCAGGTCGACGGCCGGCTCGACGACGACGCCTGGAAAGCCGCCCCGTGGACCGACGCATTCATCGACATCCAGGGCGATGCTCGCCCCCGTCCCCGGTTCCAGACCCGCGCCAAGATGCTCTGGGACGATTCGTATCTCTACGTCGGCGCTCTGATCGAGGAACCACACGTCTGGGGCACCTTGACCCAGCACGACTCCGTCATCTTCCACGATAACGACTTCGAGATCTTCATCGATCCCGACGGCGACAACCACGAGTATTACGAGATCGAGATCAACGCCCTGAACACTGAGTGGGACCTGTTCCTCAAGAAGCCCTATCGCGACGGTGGCCCGGCGCAGAGCGAATGGGAGGTCCCGGGCTTGCGGACGGCCGTCCACGTCGACGGCACGCTCAACGACCCCAAAGATATGGATGCATCCTGGTCGGTCGAGCTCGCGATCCCGTGGAAAGCGCTCGCCGAATACGCTCACCGGCCCGCGCCGCCCAAGGACGGCGACCAGTGGCGAATCAACTTCTCCCGCGTCGAATGGCGGCACGAGATCAGTGGCGGCACCGACCGCAAGGTCCCGAATACGCCCGAGGACAACTGGGTGTGGTCGCCCCAGGGTTTGATCGACATGCATCGCCCTGAACGGTGGGGCTACGTCCAGTTCTCGACCGCCGCACCGGGCCATGCAGCCTACCGGCCCGATCCCGCGGGGCCGTTGCGCGATCGCCTGATGCAGATCTACGACGCTCAGAAGACGTTCTTCGAAAAGAACAAGCACTGGACGGCATCGCTCGGCGATCTGAAGCTCCCCGATGCACCCGGCTTGCAACAGCACATGATGCGGCTTCAGCTCACGCCCGAAGGCTACGAAGCGGCGATCAGCGTAAGCCCACCAGCAGGCCAGCCGGCAACCTGGACGATCCGCCAGGATTCGCGGATTCAATCACTCCAGGCGAACTCGCCTGACTCAACGTCCCAGTCTGCGCCGAAGTAGCCGGCGGCGATCGGGACGGAAATGCCTTGGGACGATTTCTTGCCGCCCAGCAGCAGACAGTCGGGATAGGCCACGCCCGAGGTGAAGTACGGGAGCCCATCGGCGAGACGCAGGCCGATCAAGCCCGATCCGGCCACGACGCCGACCGCGGCCCGCTCGCTGTCCGGGCGAGGCCGGACGAACAGGCAGGTGAGATCGTCGCCCGTGACCACGCGCCCGCCGATCCGGACCTCGCCGCGACGAACCTGCACCGGTCCGTCCCCCACGAGCACGGGCCAGGCCGCATTGCTCTCGGAATGACCGTAGAGGATCACGTTGCGGTCGCGCAGCGCATCAGCCCGGCCCGGGTCCAGAAACACGGCATCGGTGAGGATATCGACCGAGCCGTTGCCTCGGTACCAGAACGTCTCCGCGTCGAACCGGGCCCTCGCCAGTCCCCAGGCGTTCTCCTCGGGCGTCCCCTTGGTTCCGATGACCAGGACGAAGCGGTTGCGGAACACCTCCTTGAATGGGCCCTGTCGATGCGGGCCCTTCCGGGCCAGCGGAGCCGCCGACCGCGCCGCCGTCCAGGTGCCACCTGAGCGCACCAGCCAGATCCACCGGTCGCTGCCCGGAGGCGTGGAAACCCCTGAAAGGCCTGCCAGCGCTTGTCCGTCCAGCTCGACCGCGATCGGTCCACCACCAGCCTGGGGTTCGGCTAGAGCGCGGCCCACATCGATCGCTAACCGCGCGACGTTCTCCGTCGTCCCGCGGAACCGCCGGTGCTCTCGGTCGAGCTCGAGATGCACCGTGCTGGGCACCATCGACTTGACCTGGGCCTCGATCGTGACCCAGTGCGCGCGCGGTGAAACGCCCGGGCTGGCGGTGACGAAATCGACCCGGCGCACCTCGGCCGGCGCCGGAATCATGCGCCTTTCGAGGAATGCGAACAGCGGCGGCCAGTCGACGCAGGCGTTGCCCCACCAGTGCCCGGCGCCCGTCTGTTCGTGATAGGCGAAATCGGGATGGAACTCACCCATGACCTGGCGCATCCGCCGGGCCTGGCCCACGGGTACGTTGTCATCGGCATCGCCGTGCAGAATATACACCCCGATCGGGGCAAGGTTCCGCACCAGGGCCAGGGTATCGCTGGGAGCGCCGGCGCGCGCCATGAGCTGGTCCACAAGACTCGGAGACTCCGCGCGCCGGGCCCCCGCGTACGACCACATGCTGATCCAGCCGGCGCTGGGAGCGATCGCGGCGAACCGGTCGGGGAACGTCACGCCCAGGTGCCACGTCCCGTGTCCCCCCATCGAGTGGCCCGTCAAGTACGTCCGGCGCGGATCCGTGTCCAGGACTTTCTGGGCCAGCTCGAGCACCTCGATGGCGTCGAGCCGGCCCCAGTCTTCCCAGTCGAAGCCATAGGGACGGCGATTGGTCGGAGCGACGATGTGCAGACCCGGCTTGGGCGCGTAGGCCGCCGCCTGGCCGAGCGCCTCGACCGCCGCCCCGTGGAGCGTGAGGACCAGCCCCGGACGCCCGTCTGCCGGCCCGCCCGGGCCCGGAAGGGCCGGCACGACCGCGTAGTACTGAACGCTGCCGTCGATCGTGCTCCGGAACGTCCGCTTGTGCGTCTGGCCCGGCCGGCGCACTCGCAGCATCACCGACGCCCTGTCGAGCGTCTCCCACCGATCACCATCACCCCCGGGCCTCTTTCGCTGGAGCGCGAGCGCGAGTGCACAGGTCCCCTCACCGCGCTGAGCTGGGCCTCGAAACCCGAAGCCAACCTTGCGAACCGACAGGGGAACCAGGGACGGAACGGCCGTGCGGATCTCCGGGCCGCCGGCAAGCCGGGCTGCGATCGCCAGATCGTCCCGCCATGTCTCGCTCGCGTTCACGACCATGACGGCGGCCTCGCCACTCGCGGGCTCATCGGCGATCAGGTCGGGCGTGGTTGTATCCGCCACGCTGAAGAACGCCGGCGCTTTGGGAACGGTCAATCGGGCCTTGAGCCGGCCCTGTCCCGTCTGGAACAGAAACACGTTCGGCCCCTTACGGAGCCGAACCGGGAGCTGCACGAAGCCGCTCGCGTAGGTATCCCCCGCGCGAGGCTCTCTCTCGACATAGACCATCGCATGCCCTGAGGCTTCGAGCACCATCACCGCGGCGTCCGCGGACGAAACGGTCGACGCGACGTAGCCCCCCCGCAGCACAGGCCCGGAAAACCAGCCATCGGTTCCCGCCTTGACGGCCTCCCAGCGCCCCGTCCGGCCTCCGGGGAAGGTCACGCCATCACCCGCCCGGGGCATCGTCCACGTACCGGCCGCGACCCGGGCGGCGATGGGATCGGTACCGATCGCCGCCCTGCGCTGGCGACCTGCAACCGATACCGCCAGTCCCTCGCGCAGCTCGATCGAGGCCGGGCCCGTCGCCGCCGGTGCGGCCGGTGGCTCATCAAGCTCGGATCGGATCTCCGCGGACAAGGCCCAACTCGCTCCCGCCCAGCTCGTCACGACAGCCAGGATCAGCCCACCGACGATCCCAAACCGAATCCACCACGCCGCTCGCCTCCCGGTATGAATCACGTTCAATCGCTCCTGGTTGCGGAACCTTCTCTTCCGGTGACGTTGCCCGCCGTCGGCCTGGACAGCACTCTCCAATGTCGGCACGCGGTGTACGCCATTGTACGACAGAAGCCGCCACGACTTGCAACAACGCAGCCTGCGGAGCGGGCGACATTGCAGTAGTCTTGGGCGCCAGCCCCTGGTAGAACGAACCCAGAATGAAAGTCTCGCCCGGGAGGGGGCGGAAGTTCATCGCCGGCGCGCCTGCCCCGTGAGGCACAACACCCCTCCGGCGCACATGAATTGATCGAGGCCATCCGAGACCATGAACTCACCGCCATTCCCACGTACCGTTCGATTGTGGGCCCTGGCAACTCTGTTGCTGGGGGCCTTGCCGGTCATGCCGGTCTGTGCCGACGATGACGCCCTGGAGATCACGCGCGACATCGTCCTCGATCCCGCCCGAACCTACCGCCGCATCGTGATCAAGGCGTCGAACCTGACGGTCGACGGCCGGGGCGCCTGGCTGCTCGGTCCCGCTGCCGCGAAAGCAAGTCCGAAGCCGGGCGACTTCCAGGGCGTGGCGATCCGCGCGCAAGGCGTCTCGAACGTCCGGCTCCGCAACGTCAATGCCCGGGGCTGGGAAACGGGTTTGAAGGTCGAGAGCGGCGCGAACTGGCAGATTGAACGCTGTGATTTCTCGCGCAATTTTCACGATCCGTCCTTCGGATGGGGCGAGAACGGCCGTCGCGGCGGCATCATCCTCGAGCGCGTCCGCTCCTCGACCATCCGCCACTGCCGGGCCAATCAAGTCTGGGACGCCTGCGTGCTGGTCGATTCCTCGGACAACACCATCGAGGACAACGACTTCTCTCACGCCTCCAATACCACGATGAAACTCTGGACCTCCAGCCGCAATCTCGTCCGCCGGAACAACCTCAGTTATGGCCTGCGGATTAGCCCCGGCGAGGTGCACGCGCGCGACTCGACGTGCGTGCTGATCGAGAGCGGGTCCAACGACAACCACTTCGTGGACAACGACTGCACCCACGGCGGCGATGGCATCTTCGTCCGCGTGCTCAACGGCTGGGTCAGCACCGGCAACGTCTTCGAGGGGAATGACTGCTCGTACGCCAACAACAACGGATTCGAAGCCTGGTCTCCGCGCAACGTCTATCGCCACAACAAGGCGAACCATTGCAGCTACGGGTTCTGGCTGGGCGCGTCGGACCAGACCGTGCTCGACGGCAATGAGGCTTCGCACAACGGCGACCCACGCGGCTTCCACAACTCGCCTCACTTACCGGGCGGCGGTCATGCGGGCATCATCTTCATGTTCGGTCCGTCGAGCCACACGATCGCCCGCAACAACACCTGCGTCGACAACAATGGTGCGGGCATCGCGCTGGTCGGCGACCTGGGCTCCCACGGCAAGAAATGGAAAGCCCATCACTGGATCATTGAGCGAAACACCCTCGAGCGAAACCGGTGGGGTCTGTACATGAAGCACGCCGACTGGATCGACCTGGCCTCTAACACGATCAGCGGCAACCGTGAGGGAAACATCAAGGACGACGGCGACGTCACCGACATGACGGTCCACCCGCCCGATACTGAGGGTTTCATTGCACCCAAGGCCGTGCTCGAAGCCCCCGCGCGCGCCGAAGTCGGCCGGCCGATCGTGCTCGACGCCAGTCACAGCAAGGAGACTCACGGTCGCCCCTTGCAGTTCCACTGGCGCCTGGGTGACGGCCAGCGCGCCCTCGGCCCTCGCGTCGAGCACACCTACAAGGCGCCCGGCTTCTATCGCCTGGGACTGACAGTCACCAACGGCCCCTTCGCCGACCTGGCCTGGCGCGACCTCTACGTCGTGGAGCACGTGGACGAGCTCGGCACCGAGGGGCCCGAGGCGGCCGCGCGGTGGGACTGGGTCGATCCCCAGTCCCGCGTAACATTCGCCATGGACTCCGAGACCAAGATTGTGGGTAGGTCGTCGTTGCGTGCCATGATCAACCCCTACGGCGGCGAGCGCGTCAGCCTCCGCTTCCCGGCAGGGAGCGGCTTGAACGTCGCTCTGCGAGGGAAGTCAACCCTGGCCTTCTGGATCAAGGTCAAGAACGAGAACGTGCCGGCCTGGCAGAACGCCAACCCGGTGGTGACCCTGTACGAGACACCGTCCCGGTTCGCGAAGCTGGAGGCGGGCGACCTCCTCAGCAGCCCGCCGTACAACGAGGCCCGGGACGGTTGGACCTACATCGTGGTCCCCCTGCGGGGCGACGCCCTCTGGAAGCGCGAGGGAACCAACCTCACCACGCTCAACTCCCTGACGCTAGGTTTCGACTCCTGGGGCGCGCCCCCCTTGCGGATCTGGATCGACGGCCTCGCGATCAAGTGAACCGATCGCCGGACGGAGCCGACCCCGACACCAACCCGACGCACCGTTTTCGAAGTTGCACCTTCGCGTCGTCGCCCCGAAGGGGCCGAAACATACCAGCCGAGGGCAACGCCTGGGTACATGTGCTCGTTTTGACGTTGCGCCTTTGCGTCTTCGCCCCGAAGGGGCTGCAACATACCAGCCCAGGGCAACGCCCTGGGAACAGCCAAACCACACGAATCAGCAGAGCCCTGAAACGGCCTGACAAGGACCCACGCGCTCGGCGCGGGTCTCCTGACCCCGCCGCTGGTGTCTACGCGCGGCGCGCGGCTTTCGAGTTCGCCAGCCGTGGAGAAAGCGCAACTTCAAAACGCGCCAGCGAGGACCCTCCTGTAGGCAGGGCTCCGTCCCCGAATCTCTTCGTAAACCACCAAGATGAGCCTGCCGTCCGGCGTGTAACCGGTCACAAATGGATTGTTCCTCCGATTCGTCATCTTCTCACTTCACTCGGCGAGCCGCCGGTATCCCCCCGCATGGTACAGCAGCGGCTCGCCCCCGTGGTGTTCACCACCGACGATCTCGCCGATGAAGATCTCGTGGTCGCCTCCCGGAAGGATGTCGACGACCCGGCAATCGACGTACGCGAGGCAATCAGCCAGGATGGGCGCGGTGGTCGACGCCGTGATGATCTTCAAGTCGGAGAAATCCTTCGGCCCCGGCGTGGCGAACCGGCGCGACATGTCTTCCTGGTCAAGCCGGAGGATGTTGACCGCGAAGCACCGATTTTTCTTCAGGTAGTCCAGCGTCAGAGCACTCTTGTCGACGGCGACCAGAACGAGGGGTGGATCAAGCGAAAGCGAGGCGACCGCGTTGGCGGTCAAGCCGTGCCGGCCCGCCTCTCCCCCGGTCGTGACCACGGTGACGCCCGTGGCGAATTGACCCATGATCTTCCGCTGTCTCTTGGAATCAAACGTCATGGAGGGAGCCTGCCAAGCAAGATCGGGAGCGCTTCGACGCGCGGTACGCGGTACGGCAAGAAGCGATGCCCTGCCATCTATCTTGAATTGCATTGTACACGCGAGTCCGGCATCCGCACGACGCGCATCATGGAGACCGACAAAGGTGGCGAGGAGACTCGTGTGCCGGTCCTCATCATCAGGAGATCGCGGCGAGCCAGCAGGCCTGGAGCCAGGCGCGCTCTTCCGGGTTGAGAATCAGGCCTTCGACCGTGCCGTTCTCGACCTCGTGGACCGTGTTCCAGTCGATGTCGCCGCCACGAAGTTCGACCTTGCGGGTTTTTCGGTGGCAAGTGAAGATCCACTGTTCGCCGTAGCGGTTCTCGAAATAGCCGATGTAAAGGTCGGGATCGTCGCCGCTGACGATCAGGGGATCACCACACGCCGCCGAGTGACGGTTGCGTATGCGAATCAAAGGGTCAGACATGGCCGTTCCTTGATGTTCAGAGATGACCTCGAGCCTCTGTTCCGGCCGGGTCAACCCATCATTTCGACTTCAGGCCCGCCCGGACAGCGTCCATGAGCGTGTACTTGGCATTGCCGAGCCAGTGTTGCAAGGCTACGGTCTGGCGAGATCGCAACATCGCCGCAAAACCGTCGATGCCGTCTTCATAAAAGTGAATGGGAAAGCGTTCGATCTCGGGCAAGGGTTGTTTCAAGCTGGATTCCATTTCCTCCATCGCCGCCTCGAGCTTCTCCTGGCGATCTGAGACGCCGGCAATCCGATCCTTGAGTCGTCCCAGTGCGGCCTGCGGATCAATGAACGTGCTGGCCTGACGATCGAACAGGCGATCCGCGGACCATATCCGGTTCCCGGCTGGGAAAAGCCTGTTGACAATCTCGGCCTCGGTCACCTTGGCGACGCTCCGGGGAAGATGCTTGTCGAAGAACGGAATGGCCAGGATTGCGCGCTCGCAGGTGCGGAGATCGAGGAGGAGTTGATCGCCGGGACGAAGAAAGAATGAGCCGATGACGATCGGACGCATGATCTCGGGGATCTTGCTATACGATTGCTTGAAGCGAAGCCTCCTGGCCTCATGCTCATAGAGCCAACACCAGCGGTGCTGGGTTCGATCGTACTCCAAACAGCGGAGCGTCTTGAACGCGCGCTCAAGTCCCCGCTGATCCAGGACCCTGTAATGGAGACGAACCGGCTGAAAGTGTTCGCCCGTCAGGGTCGCCATAACCGCTTCCTCGGCCATTTCGGTATCCTCCCCGGCTCGAAACATGGTGTCGGGCGCGGCGAACACCATCATCACCTCGAGGCCCAAGTTCCGTCAGAGCCCAACACAAAAGATCATCATATCCGAGCCTTGCGCCGAGATCCAGGGGATCGAGAGTCGGATATTGCCGGAGGATCTCTTCGCGGCTCTCGCCGGCATGGAGATTCGTGCCCCGGACCTCATCGGCCTTCGCGACGGCACGCTCCTTGCCGCCATGGTTGACACCTTCGCCCAGGTCTGGAATGAATGGGTCAGGCAACGGTGATCCGCTGCGAGCCAGGGACCCAAGCCGCGGGAGTGGAAGACAATGAACCAGGACGAGGCCTTCATCGGTGATATCCTCGCCGCTGCGCGGGACGATTCCCCGCGACTGGCCTACGCGGGCTGGCTCGACCAGCGCGGCGACGCTCGGGGGAACTATCTCCGCACAGAAATGCAATGGGCCCAGGCAAGGGAGGCCAGGCTGGAAGCTGAGTTGGGGGAGCTGGCAACGAACCTGGACGCGGTGTGGGTGGCACGAGTCAGTCGTCCGCCGGTCGGCGTCTGTGCCGATCACCTCGAGTTTTGCGAACCAGAGTCTGGAACGATCCGACCGAAGCTCACCGCGGCTGACCTCGATTGGATCCAAAACGGATTACGACCCGGACCACGTGAAGGCGATCAAGGCCGGAGACGCGGTGGCCCTCCGCCGCTGGCTCGACGCGGGTGGGGACCCGAACGAGCTTTATCACGGCCAGCCCCTCATTTCGTACGGGCAGATCCACGTCCGTCCCGAGTCAGTCCGAGAACTCCTGGCCCACGGGGCCAAACTCTGGGGCGGGCTTCTCATGGAGGCCGGCCGCAGCGGCTGTTAGATTCTACCTCCGTCGGATCTCTGCGCCGTGCGCGCATCTCGGGTCGGGCTGAGGCGGGCGCGGAACCGTGCCGTAGGGTGGGTCGAGCCGCGACTCGTCGCGGCGAGGCCCACCGCGCGGGCTGTGGCGATCGGTGGGCCACACGATGCCGAGCATCGTTCGACCCACCCTACATCCCGTTGCGGCTCTGCCGCGTTAGGAATTGATCGATCTGCTGAGAGGGGAAGGCCCTTAACAAATACCCCCCGGCCGAGTGGTCCAGTAGTTGGGGTCCACCTCACTGAGTCGAAGTTCATTCACCGCCCTCGAGGCTAGCAGAAGTGTCACCCATCCCCGCGGACTCCGCTCCATCCCCGTTGCCTCCGGGCCTGTATGAGCAGGTCGTGGATCGGCTCCTTGAGCGCAGGCTGGCCGCGTTGCAGAGATCGTCCATCGAAGTCCACGACGAAGCGCTCGACGCCGGCGACAGCCACACCGTCCTGGCCGATCATCTTCGACGCGTGGTCCGCGAGGTCCTCGATGCCTTCCCGGGCGAAGACCGGCTTATGCGGCAGGTCGAGCTGGTCAATCGCATCCTGTGCGAGCTCGAAGCGTCCGATCCCGAAGGTGATCGATCGGTCTCGCCACCGGCGCGCCGCCTGCTGAGCATCTGGCCTCTGGAACCGCTCGGAGTGGGCGGGAAGCCCGAGCGCCCTGATACGCCCCTGGCGCTCGGCAGCCTACTGGCCGGGACTCGACTCGACCCTAGCCTCGTCTCACAGCTCCGCAAGGAGCTCGCCTCGGCCGATCGAGTCGACATTCTCTGCTCGTTCATCAAGTGGAGCGGCGTCCGCATTCTGGAAGCAGATCTCCGCGCCTTCACCGCCAAATCCTCAGGCAGGCTGCGCGTGCTGACGACCAGCTACCTCGGCGCAACCGACCTGAAGGCTGTTGACCTCATTGAATCGCTGCCCAACACCGAGGTGCGCGTCTCGTACGATACCCATCGCACGCGGCTGCACGCCAAAGCATACCTGTTTCACCGCGATTCCGACTTCGGCACCGCCTATGTCGGCTCGGCCAACCTGTCGCACCCAGCCTTGACCGAGGGGCTGGAGTGGACCGTCAAGCTGAGCCAGTACGAGTCGCCCTATCTGTGGGACCGCGTCGTCGCGACATTCGAGACCTACTGGGAGGACCGCGAGTTCGAGCCGTATCAGAAGACCGAGCGGGACCGGCTGAAGCGGGCGCTGGAGGAAGAGCGGTCGGGCGAATCGTCCGGTCCCGAGCCGTTCCCGTTCGAGCTGCGCCCCTACGCGTTCCAGCTCGAGATCCTCGACCGGCTCGATGCCGAACGTCGGGTTCAGGGGCGCGACTGCCACCTGGTCGTGGCCGCCACCGGCACGGGTAAGACGATGATCGCCGCGTTCGACTATCGCCGCTGGGCTCGCGAGCAACCTTCGGCGACAGGCCAGCGGCCGCGGCTTCTCTTCGTCGCTCACCGCGAAGAGCTGCTTAAACAAAGCCTCCAGACCTTCCGCGCCGTTCTCCGCGACCCCAACTTCGGCGACCTCCTGGTCGGCGGTCGCGAACCGAGCCAGCTCGATCACCTGTTTGTGTCGATTCAAAGCTATCAAAGCCGGTCGCTCGACGAACTGCCCGCCGATCGCTATGAGTACGTTGTTGTCGACGAGTTCCACCACGCTGCCGCGCCGAGCTACAAGCGGCTGCTCGACCACGTCCGGCCTCGCGTCCTGCTCGGGCTGACCGCCACGCCCGAGCGGTCCGACGGCCTCGATGTCCTGAAGTACTTTGGCGGGCATCTGAGCGCGCAGATCCGGCTGCCCGACGCGATTAACCGCAAGCTGCTCTCGCCGTTCCAGTACTTCGCCGTGACCGACATCGCGGACCTGAGCGGCCTGAAATGGCAGCGCGGTGGCTATCGGATCGACGAGCTCGACCGGATCTACACCGGCAATGACCTGCGTGCCGCCCTGGTGATCGAAAAGGTTCGGTCGATTCTGCTCGATCCCCGGAAGACGCGTGCGCTGGGCTTCTGCGTCAGCGTCGCCCACGCTGAGTACATGGCGGCCAAGTTCCGACAGGCCGGAATCCCCGCCGAGGCTCTCTCGGCAGAGACCCAGAGGGCCGACCGCAACACGGCCCAGGACCGCCTGCGCCGCCGTGAGGTGAATTTCCTGTTCGTCGTCGACCTCTACAATGAGGGCGTCGACATCCCCGAGCTCGACGCGGTGCTCTTCCTCCGCCCGACCGAGAGCTTGACGGTCTTCCTGCAGCAGCTCGGCCGCGGCCTGCGACTGGACGAGGAGAAGGAGTGCCTGACCGTACTCGACTTCGTTGGCCAGGCCCACCGCAACTTTCGCTTCGACTTGCGTTACCGGGCGCTCTTGACCGACCCCTCGGTGTCGCTCCAGCAACAGGTAGAGCACGGCTTCACGCACCTGCCGGCCGGTTGCACGATCCTCATGGAGCGGGTCGCGCGGCAGTCTGTGCTGGAAAACATCCGCCAGAACCTGCGCCAGACCCAATCGAGGCTGGTCGATGCGCTGCGCGAGCTGGCGGGGATACTGGGCCGGCCTCCGCGCCTGTCCGAGTTTCTGGAGCGGACCGAGATCGACCCCGACGACCTGTACCGCCGTGGCGTCGGCTGGTCTCGGCTTGTCGCCGACGCTGGCCTCTGCGATCCGTTCCACGATCCCGAGGAGCAACGGCTCACGAAGGGACTGCGGCGGGTCGCCCACATCAACGACGTGGAGCTGATCCGCCGCCTCCTGGTCCTGCTCGAGCCCGGCTCGACGCCACGAACGGCGCTCGCGCTCGACCCGATGGACGATCGCCGGTTTCTGATGCTCGAGCTCGGCCTGTGGACGCAGGCCGGCCTGCCGGCTTCTCCGGCTGAGGGCCTCGGGCGGCTCGACGCCAACCCGACGCTCTGCGACGAGCTCCGCGATCTGCTGACCTACCAGCTCGGCCGCATCGACTCGGTGGCCCCACCCCTGGAGCTGCCGTTCGCCTGCCCGCTGACGCTCCACGCTTCGTACACCCGCGACGAGGTGCTCGCCGCTCTGGGACGCTGGACTCGCACCGAGCAGCCTGGGATGCGCGAGGGCGTGCTCCACCTCCCGGACCTCCGAGCGGACATCTTCTTCGTCACCCTGCAGAAGACGGAGAAGGACTACTCACCCACGACGATGTACCAGGATTACGCCATCAACGACCGGCTGTTCCACTGGCAATCGCAGAGCACAACCTCGGCGCAGTCTCCCACCGGCCGGCGTTACATCGAACACGCCGAACGAGGTCACACCATCTTGCTGTTCGGCCGCGAGCACAAGAGCCGCAACGGCTCGGCTCAGCCCTACTCCTTCCTCGGTCCTGCTCGGTACGTCAACCACAGCGGCAGCCGGCCGATGAGCATAACCTGGCGGCTGGACTACCCGCTGCCCGCGCGGCTGCTCCGCACGCTGGCCCGGCTCGCAGTGGCCTAGCGAGCGTTGGGGCGATTGTCTCGGCGAGCCCGGGTGATGCAGCATTCCCGAGCTGGAGCCACTCAACGGAGCCGCCCATGGCGAATTGACCCATGACTTTCCGATGTTTCTTGGAATCGAACGTGATGGAGAGAAAGAACCCGTCAAAGCAAAATGGGAAACATCTCGCCGTGCGGCGTGCGGTAAGGTACGAAGCGATGCACACGCCGTCTATCTTGGGTTGCATTGTGCACGCTGATCACGCGTCCGTAGTGCGCGCATCATCGGATCCAAGGAAGATGGCGAGGAGATTCGTGCTCCGGACTCATCAACTCAGGGCAATTCGGGCGTGAGAGGTGGAAGCCGTGTGCCACTGGCTGTGCCAGTGCCGGGCTGCAAGGGCTGACACCTTCGCCCAACAGAAGCGATGGTTGCAATGACGGTCGAGGACGGTTACGCTCAAGGGGAATGGTCGGGCTGTGGCTCCCCGAGAAAGGTGCCAAGCAGCAAGCGATGTCCTCGCACCATCACCCGTGGGTCCTGCACTCTTGCCGGACTTTCAGTGGCGCGTACCTGAGACCCGCGCGCGTTACCGGCAACCGAAAAAGCTCGCTCTTCCGCAGCCCTCGCCGGACCAAGGTCGAGCTGACCCGCGACCAGCCAAAACTCACACCGCTGTTGCGAGAATTGTCCTGGAGCCACAACTTCGCGATCAAGAGTCGGTACAAGCGGAACGAGGAGCGGGAATTCTACCAGAGCCTTCGGGCCGAAGAGACCATCCGCGCCCTCCTCGATGATCGAAGCTTGCTCGTCAAGCCAGATGCGGCCGCCCCACAATTTGAAGCCGACCTTCAGCGTGACTCTGTCGCCGTAACCGGTGCTGAGACTGAACGGGGACACCAACCACACTCGACCTCGACCGTCCAATTCGTCGGTACCAGAAGATCCACAAGTACAACCACCCACGCAAAGACCCGGCAACTGAGACGCTTCCATGGTTCCGTGACACTCGACGCCGTTCGCTTGGGCCGGGACGATCAAGAATCGCCGAGGAGGTCGTCCAGCATCTTTCTAGCATCGTCGGAGCCGACGTTCAGATCACCCTCGACATCCAGGTCGAGCTTCCGGAGAACGCCTCGGACAAGCTTGTTCGAGATGTAACGGAGAATTGTCGGACGCTCAAGTTTGATGATTATGGATTCGAGGAAAGTTAAACCTTTATCGCTATTCGAGAGCACGAAGGGGCTGAAGCCTTCGCGGAGATACTGGTCGGGCGGACCGATGTTTTCCTATGTAGGTGTAACGCTGTGTTCTTGGTCCGTTATCGCCGAGGTGGAGTGATGAATGACAGTGCAGACAGACCGCCGAACACGGCCCAGATCCGTTACAAGAAGCCGAAGATCCTAACCGTTGATCTGCCCGAATCGCTGGCGACGACGCTGAAGTCTGTTGGTTACAACATTACATTCGGGACTTTGGGTCGCCCGTATAGGGTGACCAAGAGCGACGAATTCGAGCCGGTCGTTGCGAACGCATCCCTTCCCAACTATTCAGAACAGGAGGTTGTCGTCATCGACCTCATGCCACCGGAGACTGTCGATGGGCCGGAGGGCGAGAAGATGACCTCCCCGGGAGAACTTGACTGGTATGCCAAGGCCAGCATCGGCATCATTGATCCCAGGCCGCGCGTAATGACCGTCGTTCGAGATGCCTTTGACAGAATTCTCGAGACGCGCGGCGTTTTTGTGGTCTTCGCCGCGGCGCGGGTTCAGCCGCAGATGTTACTCGCAGCGGTACGGACCGGATTCTACCGAACGCTTAACGTCCAACAGGAGATCAAGGAGAACAACTGGTCGTTCCTATCCATCCTATCATCGATCCACCTGCGGATTGACGCCGACTCTGGGACTGAAATCAAGGTCGACGAAGGGCTGGGCCTCTTCTCAGCCTTCCTGCGTCGACACCTGGATGGTGCCACGATTCGCGCCACACTGCACGCGCTGTATCCGCTGCGTGAACAGAGTCAGGGCCCGGTCTACTTCCCGTTGGCGACAAGCAAGTTTGGGGAGGCTGTTGCCGGCATCATTCTCCCTAGAGCGAAAGACGAAGGGATCGTACTGATCCTGCCTCAACTCGAGGACAAAGAGAGCGCAGTCCTTGACCTGATCCAGAACATCCTCCCCGAAATCGCTCCTCGCCTCTTCCCCGACCACGAAGGGGGCCGTTGGGTCCACCGAGACGAGTACGAACACCCTTCGATCCTGGAACGGAAGGCTGCTCAACTAGAAATCCAGCGGAAGGCCAATGAGGAAGTCGCGCGGTTAGATCGAGAGATTGAAGCCGAGCGGGACCGCCTCGGCTTCCTCCACGGCATCCTCACCAAGTCCGGCGCCGCGCTGGTGGCAGATGTAAAACGCGCCTTGGAGATCATCGGCTTCCGCCAGGTCGTTGATGTAGACGATGCGGTTGACGCTGAACCCAACAAGCAAGAGGACTTGCAGGTTCTCGACAAATCGCCTTCGCTGCTTATTGAGATCAAGGGATTGGCGGGAATGCCAAGGGAAGGAGACACGCTCCAGGTCACGAAGTACATCCTCCGAAGAATCCGGCAATGGGACCGCACGGACGTCGCCGGCCTGTCGGTCATCAACCACCAGCGGAATCTCCCGGCAATGGATCGGGACCATGAAAACGCCTTCACCAAGCAGCAGATTCAGGACGCGACGCAAAACGGCACTGGGTTGACGACGACGTGGGACTTGTTCCGGCTCATCCGGGGCATGATCGACTGGCAGTGGCCCAGCAAGGCGGTCAGGGAGGTCTTGTACGGCCAAGGACGGCTACAGCAGCACCCTTTTCACTACACCCTCGTCGGGACGGTCACCCATTACTGGACGGCCAACTCCGTAATCAGCATCGACGTAACCGGCGATGTCTTGCGGCTTGGGGATCGGGTAGGTTACCTGCTCGCCGATCGTTTTTTCGAGGAAGACGTCGCTTCGATCCAGGTGGACAAGAACCCCGTTCAAGAGGTCCAGTCTCCCCAACGTGCCGGGATGAAGACCAAATTGGCCAGGCGTGAGGTTCCGATCGGCACAAGAGTCTTTCGTGTCGGGAAGGCCTAAGCGCTGCATACACAGCATTCCTGAATCCGCTGTCGGCGTGGGAAACGCCCAGCGCCCGTGCAAGAAGGCAGACTCCAGCTAAAGGCCGTCCCAACCCTTCACCGCATCCCTCCGGCTCGAGCGTGAAGGAACAGAACCCGGAGAGAACCAGGAGAAGGACTGCCCTCGCCTGTCGCCAGCCTTTGTCGGGGTTTGGTTCGATGGGGTCCGTTCGAAGGACCGGGTTGCCCTCGGGTATTGCTCCTCCAGTGCTAAGGTTTGTGCATATCAGCGTCAAATCCAGCGGAGCAACCAAGCGAGCATCGCGTCATGGCAAAGACGGATGGCCGGGGAGTGAGCCGCACTGACGCTGGCTCCTCCCCAACCACCGTCTCCGGTCAATGCCCTAGACCGGCTTGATCGAGATGAACCTCCATGTCATCTGGCCTCGCTTCGAAACCGCCCTTTGAGTGAGAATGCACACCTGGCCATTTCGGATGCCGCGCTCATCCCTGACGTACCGGAGCGTATTGCCCTCAATCGGCCGAAAGGCCTTCAATTCCATCCCTGTCGCTGGGTCGCTGACATATAGCCATTCGGTGGTGATGCCGTACTGGGAGCGATATGTTTCAACCGCCCCGTCGGACTCCCGGAGCACACCGAGGGAACCGGTCTTATTTCCCGCGGGATGGATGTACTTGACACGGATCTCGATCGGAGCGGCGTCTGTCGCGATGTTCGTATCCACTTTGTTGTCTCCAAAAGGGGATGTTCTGGAAGTCGCTAGTTTCAAACGCTATCAAGATTACACTCCCACTGTCAAGAGGAAGTTGTTATATATAATTTATATACCCTTTGTGCATACCACCTTTGTGCAAACCCCCTTTCTGGAAACCCCCCTTCTAACTCACACCACAGGCAAGGGCCTGTTGGTCGTAGATCCGAGCCTGCGTCCCTGACCCGTTCCACCCTTCTCGATCACGCGCGCAACGCTCCAGACACCCCCGCCATTCTGGCGGCCGCGTGATTTCGTGCTCGGCTCTCGCTCTGGTCTCTCTGGGACGGCGCGCGCCCTCCCGCTCATGCTTCGTCAAGTACCGGCGACTGTCACACAGCCGGTCGCCGCTAACTCCCCGTGCTCGATCACGGCGTCCGCGTCAACATCGAGTCCCGGAAGGTCGCGGGCATCCCGCCCCGCGCGGCCGACCGGATCAAGTGACGGTTCCTTTCAGTCCAGCCGGGTAGCAGTCAATCTGCGGCCGTTGAGTACGTTTGCCCTTCGGTTGCACTGGTTCGCGAAGGGAATTCCGCTCTTGGTACTGCTCAACGGTCATACCCGCAACCTCGATCAGCTTCTCAACGAGCTCGTGAACGGTTGTCGCGGGATTGCAGTCGATTGGCTTTAGAGTGCTTTTCCTTTGGGAGCCGTGAATTCGCTTCGAACGATCAATCGCGGTCGGGATGCGAGCAAAGATCTGCTCAAAGCAACCGGTACTCTTCTCGTAACGCCTGATGTGCCGGCTCACAAACGGCCTGATCGCGTCGTTACCATCGAAGCTTCGCCCGATGAGCTCGAAATGAAAGAGAAGCCAGTATTCAAAGCAGGGATTCGACCAAGCGAGTCTCAAGACATCAGCTATGCTCGATCGACCCCCCGCTCCCAGAAAGGGTTGTCGTTCCTCGGCTCTGTGCCGACGACGTACCAAACCTCATCGAACGGTGCTCGCTGGTTACTTTCCGCCGCCTCGGCGTCATAACATCAAATTCAAATTGCGTGCGCGAAGTAAGCGGTTTGCTGGAGATCAACCGGGACATCCACTCTCTCTCGAACTTCAAGCGGAACACACCGGAGTTCCTTCGCCAGTTGAAGGAAACCGGCCAGCCGGTCGTCCTGACCATTAACGGCAAGGCTGAGCTGGTCGTACAGGACACCCCTTCCTATCAAAAGCTCATCGAGCTGGCCGAGCAGACGGAAAAGATGCAGGCCCTCCGAGTGTCGGTTGAGGACATGCGGATCGGCAAGGGCATCCCGGCCGAGGATGTCCTGGCCGAAATGAGGCAGATTCTCGCCAATAAGCAAGGCCGGTGAGTTACCGCGTCATTTTCGCGCCCAGGGCCAGGGCCGACACCCTGGAAGCGTTCCAGTGGATCGCGGAACGCCCACCAGACACCGCCGCCCGCTGGTATGAGGGCCTTGAGAATGCCATGACCAGGCTGGGTGAATTCCCCGACAGGACAAGATCGGCACGGACGACCGGTTCTGGAAGCTCGCCTGGTCACTTTCCGCCTTTCACGCGTCCGGTATCGACGAAAAGCGATGGGGCAACGGCGTGCTGGCTCGAAAGAAGGAGCACGGGTTAAAATGAAAAAAGGAGGTCGCCCGTGAAGACAATTACGATCGAACTACCCGACGATACGGCGCTGCCGTTCGGGGACTCTGACGAGCAGTTCGCACGAGAGCTCCGGCTCGCCGCCGCGATCTTTTGGTACGACCGGGGCATGATCTCGCAGGGCAAGGGCGCCGAAATCGCGGGACTGACGCGCGCCGGCTTTCTCAAAGCGCTCAGCGACGCGAAAGTCGACGCTCTTCAGGTCACCCCCGAGGAGTTGAAAGCCGAGCTGGAGCGGACGGTCGATGCGCGTCGTTAACGCGTCTCCCCTGATCCTGCTCCCGCACTTTGCCCGGTAGGCGAGTACACCACGCCCATGAAAGCACCCGCAAAGAAGAAGACGGCCTGCGAACCTGGCCTCAGCGCGTGTATTTGATGATGGAGAACGTGACGCCCTGCGGTGACGTGATGCCGCAGAAGCGGCCGACGCCCGGGACGTCCTGTGCCGGCACGCAGAGCTTGGCGCCGAGTTTGACCGACTCCCGCACAGTCTCGTCGGCGTCCGTCACGGTAAAATACGTCCCCCAGTGCGGCCGCAGTTTCCCCATCTCCGGCGTGATCTGCATCATGCCCGCGACCGGCTGCGGCTCCGGCGAGTCCTTCCTGGCCATCTCCTCGGCAACCCACACGGTCGCACACATCGAGCGGAGATCGGTCGCCAGTGCGGGGTGGTGAGCAACCGCCTGCTCCACGTCCGGCCGCTCTGCTCGTCGCCGTCGCCTCAGTTGGTCGTCGGGTGGATTCACACCACTCAAGAAGTGATCGACTGCCAGAGCCTCGCGTCGATCATCGGGAATCTCGAAAGGTGCCGGGCGTTGTTCGTCGCGATCGTGACGATATCGCCCGCGTCGGCCACCATGATCGTTTGCGCCGCGAGGATCGCGTCTCCGTCGAGGGCCGCTGGATGAGCTGTTGTCAGGCCCGCGTTTCGAACCGCCGCCCATAGTTCGGCTGCCTTGTCGAGCGCGGTCTGAGTCATCGGATTAAACTCAAAGCCGGCGCGGACAGCGTCAAGCCGGCGGAGTCCTGACGTTTTGCCGGCCCGAATCAGCTCGCGTCTCAGCTCGTAATCCGCGATTGCTGGGACGACAATCCGGACGCCCATCGCCAAGAGGGCCTGCGCCCACTGCCGACACGCCAAGGTGTCCGGCTGCGCTCGAGGATTGGTCAACAATCCGAGCGTTCCCGTATCGAGGACGACAAGCCTCATGAGCCGAACCGCGGCCGGTCCGACAACCGGTCTAGATCGACCACGCGCATGAGATAGTCAAGGGTCTCGCGCTGCTCGGCGGCGTCGCCGATTTCCTCGACGGCGTCGAGCGCCGCCAAGGCGAGTGCGTTCCTCTCGCGGATCTCGTCCTCGGTCAGTCGGACGGCCCGGCCGTGATCGTCGAACGATCGCGGCAAGACTGCCGTCGAGGGGGCCGTTGCCATTGTGGTTTCCTCTTTCTGGACGGGCCGACGGGCGAATGTCGCCTGGATATGCCGCTAAAGGTCGTCGAAGAATGACCGGCCGGCTGCCAAGCCGGTGGCCACGGATCTGCCCCGCGTGGATAAGCCGGCGGATGGTTCTTGGACCGACCTCCACCGCATCCGCCCGCCCCGCCGCAGAGTCCGTCGGCGCTGCCAATAACCTCGAATGATCACCCGAACACTCACGCGCTACGAGGCCAGGAAAGAGCCGTGGTGGCTCCGCCTGGTAGATATTACCTCATATCGGTTTGGAACAGGTTACTGCACGTCACGGTCAAGTCTAGCAAATAACGGATGCGGACACCCGCCCATCCTACCGACCGCGCTCGTTCGGGCTTGCTGGACGCTCAGTTCGCTACGCGGACGGCGCTCTCTCGCCCCCTCCCACTCGCTGATGCTCTGCCGTGAACCGAGGACCGGAACGGCTGGTTGCCGCTCCCTCACCTTCGGGTCGATACGGCCCGGACGGCTAGCCGAGTGCACCAAGCCCATGAAGCCGCCCGCCAAGCAGAAGACGGCCTGAGAACCTCGCCTCAGCGCGCGTATTTGATGACGTAGAACGTGACGCCCTGCGGTGACGTGATGCCGCAGAAGCGGCCGACGCCCAGGACGTCCTGTACCGGCACGCAGAGCTTGGCGCCGAGCTTGACTGACTCCCGTGCAGTCTCGTCGGCGTCCTTCACGGTGAAATATGTTCCCCAGTGCGGCCGTTGTTTCCCCATCTCCGGCGTGATCTGCATCATGCCCGCGACGGGCGCGGTGCCGTGCTTGAAGGTCGTGTACTTGAACCCCGGCATCTGCATCACCTCCGGCGTCCAGCCGAACAGCCCGGAGTAGAACGTCGTCGCGCGGTCGACGTCGGTCGTCATCGTCTCGAACCAGCTCGGCGCGCCGTGCAGGCTGCTGTCGACGTCGGTGCCGGGACCTTTTTTCGGCTCCCACACGTCGAACTCGGCGCCGTTGGGATCGAAGCAGACGGCCATCCGGCCCTCATCCATGATGTCGAACGCCGGCTTCGCCTTGCCGCCGAGCGACGTCACCTTCTCGCCGGCGGCGTCGGCGCTGTCGACCTTCACCATGACGCCGATCAGCGGCGGCGTCCCCGGCGGAGTGTTCGGGCCCGCGAGGTCGAACAAGCCGCCGATGTCGCGCCCGCCGACCTGGACACGGTGGCCCATGCCTGGCATCTCGATGTACGTCCAACCGAGCAGTTTGCCGAAGAACACACGCGCCTCGGCCGACTGCGGCGTCAGCATGTTGATCCAGCAGAATTCGCCCGTCTTGCGCGTGCCCGTCGCCATCGGTGACCTCCCTCGTTCAGGTGTGGGACGGACATCGTCACCGACTCGGACAGGCGCGTCAAGATGCGCTGGCGCCGGTAGAATCGACTGCCCGTCCACCCCGCTCGTGCGGCCGGGCAAAGGGTGTACGTCCACCAGATGATTGCCGTCACGTCGACCGCAGCCGGCGCAGCCGGTATTTCAAGCCGGTCAGGAAGAAACAGGCCGCGGCGACGACTCCGAAGATCAGGGGAGCGAATCGAGGGAACGCCACCATGGGAAAGATGGCCAAGAACGTCAGCGCGGCCTGCAGGTAGTAACCACCGGAGAGGATGCCCGCCTTGATCATGAACAGCATGCCGTTGGTCACGGCGATCATGGGGGCCAGCTTCAAGACCGGCAGATCGAGCAGCCATTCGACCAGGAAGATCAGGTTGATGGAGACGATCCCGGCGCCCCAGACGTGAGCAAGCTGCCTCTCGACGAACCGGATCGGGCCGCCGCGGCGGCGCAACGCCCAGAAGAGCACAGCCCAGCCGCAGAGCCCGGCGGTGAAGATCAGCACGTAAGGCCAGCGAGCCGTCACACCCTGGAGGTACAGCCAGTTGGTTATCCCGAAGAAGACCAGCAAGGCGATGCTGTGATAGATCCAGAGCAAGCCCCAGTTCTCAAGGACCGGCGCGTGGTGGGTCTCGCCCATCAGCCGGGCGGTCAGCGCGCGGAGACTCGTCGAACGAGCCGAGACCGGGTCGCCCCGCAGGAATGACTCGAGGTCCTCGGCCAGCGCCGCCGCGGATGGATAGCGGAGCGCCGGCGACTTCTGAAGACACTGAAGTGCGATCATCTCGAGGTCGGAGTCGACCCGCGGGTTGAGCGCGCGCGGTGGAATCGGATCGCGCTCGAGGGCCAGCAGCATGGTCTCGATCGGCGTGGCGGCCTGAAACGGCGGCCGGCCGGTCAGCATGTGATACAGGATCGCGCCCAGGCTGTAGACGTCGGCGGCCGGCCCGAGCGGCGCGCGCCGGCCCGAGCCGGAGTTCCCCGCCTGCTCCGGCGGCATGTAGCTGGGCGTGCCCAGAAACGCCCCCGAAGGGGTGAGCGTCGGATCGACGTCGATCCGCTTCGCCAGGCCAAAGTCACTGACATAAGGATTCCCCTGGCGGTCGATCAGGATGTTCGACGGCTTGAGGTCGCGATGCAGGACGCCGCGGTCGTGCGCGTACTGGACCGCCCGGCAGACCGGGATCAGCAGTCGAGCTGCGTCCTGCGCCGGCAAGGGGCCGTCGGCCAGCTTCCGCGCCAGCGTGGTCCCCTCGATGTATTGCATGGTGAAGTAGGGCTGGCCGTCGCACTCGCCGACCTGGAAGACCGGCACGATGTGAGGGTGCGCAAGCCCTGCCGCCGCCTGTGACTCGACCCGAAACCGCTCGATGTCCTGCGGCGTCGATGCCGGCCCGCGCACGAGCTGCTTGAGCGCCACGATCCGGTCGCGCGCCACCTCCCGCGCCCGCCAGACGACCCCCATTCCACCCCGGCCCAGCTCCTCGAAAAGCTCGTAATCGCCGAAGCGGCCTCGGAACGAAGCGGCCGGACTCGGACGCGATGCCGGTCCGATGGTGGCGTCGGGCTCGGTCGACGGCCGCCAGTCGATCGTTCCGGAACCGGCGTCTGGTCGCGCGAGTGGCTCCGGCTCCGGCGAGTCCTTCCTGGCCATCTCCTCGGCAACCCAGACGGTCGCCCACATCGAGCGGAGATCACTCGCCAGTCCGGGATGTCGAGCAACCGCCTGCTCCACGTCCGGCTGCCGGCCCTGTCTCAGCGCCTGGGTCAGCTCATCGAGCAGCGAGGCAAGCAGCGAGTCCTCGGCTGCGGCGCGACCCGCATCCGAGGAATCGGCGGGCGTCATGATTCCCTCCGAAGGCGTCATGGGTTCCAGGCTCTCCTCAAGCACACAGCGAAGGCGTTTCGCCCAGCACGCTACGGAGCCGGCGCAGGGCGCGGAGGTGGCGCATCCCGGCCGCGGCCTCGCTCAGGCCCAGCGCCTGGGCGGCCTCGCTATTGGATAGCTGCTCGAAATGGCGGAGCAGGATGATCTCGCGATCGTCGTCCTCCAGGCGGAGCAGGGCGTCGTGAAACCGGCCCTGGAGCTCGCGCCGCAACGCCTCGGCCGCCGGCGTGAGCTCTGAGTCGCGCAACTGCGCGGCCAGATCGAGCGATGAACGATCATCGAGAGCCCCACCGTCGTGGCCGGCGTACAGCGCCCGCTCGCGATCCACGGTCCGCCTGGCCGAGCCGCGGTGCCGCCGGTGCGCATCGATGACGTGATCCCGCGCGATCTGGCGCAGCCAGAGATGAAAGGGCAGCACCGGGTTGCGAAGGTACTCACCCAGCCGCTGGCTGGCCTTGAGCAGCACGTCCTGGACAACGTCGCTGGCATCGACGCGACCGGATACGGCCCGGTCCAGCCGCAGGTCGATCATCCGGCGCAGGGCGGGCCGGTACCGCTCCCAGAGCTGGTCGGTCGCCGAGGCGTCGGCCTGCGCAACCCGGCGCAACAAATTCTGTGTCTCGCCCGCGTCGGGCCACATAACTCGTTCTCAACCCCGCCGAATCTCTCGTTGGTCCGGTAAGCCCCGGCATGGCCTCCCCGGCTCGAAACCTGTTCGCGTGCCAATATACCAGCCGCATCGACCGCGGGACCACGGTTACGAGCCGCGTGGAGATAAGTCGGTCATTTCCGACTGATGGGGAACAGAAGGAAGACGAATCGACGCCCTGAAGGGGCCAAAACAGATCAGCCCAGGGCATCGCCCTGGGAATAGGAATTCAAACAGACCCCAAGCCCTGAAGGGGCGGCACTTTCTTTTCCCTCGCCCCCGCGGGGAGAGGGTGGCCGAAGGCCGGGTGAGGGGGCCCTGGCGGTGGTGTTCAGCGAGGCGTCTCTGAAAATCTCGGTTAATCCCCCGACGCCTTTGCGGTTATCCAGATTGAGACAAGCTGCCAGGCAGCACGAATCGGAGGTTCCAGGGCATCGGTGCCCTCGACGACTCCGGGGCTGAATTCGGTGAATCAAACCAGAACAAGGAGAAATGCCATGTACGTCGTGGGAGCCTATGTCGTGTATTTGAGCATCAGCATCGCGCTGACGGTCTGGGTCGCGCGAACACTTGTCAAGAACGGTCGGATCTTTCTGGTCGACTCGTTCCTCGGCAACGAACCACTGGCCGACTCGGTCAACCACTTGCTGGCCGTGGGGTTCTACCTGGTCAATGTCGGTTACATCGCTCTGGCCCTGAAGTACGGCGAGAAGCCGGTCGACATGGCCCAGGCGATCGAGACCTTGAGCACCAAGGTCGGACTGGTGTTGCTGGTCCTGGGTGCGATGCACTTCTTCAACCTCTACGTCTTCTCGCGCATGCGACGGCGGGCCTTGTTGCGGCACCAGAAGCCGCCGGTTTCGCCCGAACAGTTCGTCGAGCCGGTGCAAGCGTGGAACCACTGACCCGATCCCGGCAAACCAACCCATCAATTGACGCACGCGATAGCAGTCGGGCGAGCGCGGCAGATGGCGAGCCGCCGTCGGCCGGCGCCTGATTCCTCCTCGCGTGCGTCCAGGGGAGCGATACCATGGAACGTCTCTACGTGCTCTATGACGACCGGTGCGGGCTTTGTAGCTGGGCCAAGCGGTGGCTGATGCGGCAGCACACGCTCATCGACTTGAGGTTCATCCCGGCGGGCTCGACCGTGGCCGAACGGCTCTTCCCCGGCCTGGACCGGCCGGGCGAGCCCCCCGAGGAACTGGTGGTTGTCAGCGACCAGGGGGCCGTTTACCGAGACGGCAGCGCCTGGATCATGTGCCTCTTCGCCCTGGAAGCGTATCGCGACTGGGCCAACCGCCTGGCTCACCCGCTCTTGCGACCGCTGGCGCGGCAGGCATTTGCCTTGCTGTCCAGGCAGCGGTCGCGGATCTCGCGCTGGCTGTCGCTGGCCAGCGAGGTGGAGATCGCCGAGACCTTGAGCCAGGTGAGCGCCCCGGCCTGCGCGCCGCAGCCGCCTCCCGTCCCGGGGAGCCCGAGGCCGGCGGTCATGGCGCTCCCAGCGGGGCAGCCGGCGTCCGAGGCGGCCAACGACGCTGTGTTCACTCTCGACGAACCTTCTTGACCACCTCATGGGCCGCATTGACGACGATCGACTCGATCCTCGATCATGTGCTGGGCGTGCCTCCGGCGGCCCTGATTGGGGTCTTTCAGGAGCTTCTCGTACGAGGCGCGGTCGGTCGGACCGCCGAAGCGGATGGTGGTCTCGATGAAGGCCGTGCGCAGCGGACCGCTCAGGCTCATCAACCAGGCCGGGTGATCCAGTACGAACTTCACGGCCTCGCCCAGCTCCTCGCCGTGCTCGCGGGCCATCGCGAGGGTGCCGAACGGATGAGGGTCGGCGTCGCCCGCGCGGCCGGTGACAAACAAGGCAACGGCACCTGGATGGTCGGCCTCGATCCGGTCCTGGGCATAGCCGGCGAAATCCGCGGCGATTTTCATCATATCGGGCCGGAGCGTGGTGTTGTGGCCTTGGCGAAGAGCGGATGCGCCACGCCCTGTGAGGGGGACGTCCGCGATGCGTAGCCCGCCATCCGGACCGGTGTGGTGGGCGTCGTATCGACCCGCGCCACGCCGGCCTTCCAGCCGGCCGGGGGTTCGGCCGCCTCCAGCGACCACAAGCCAAGCACCAAAATGCACGCGCTCCAGCAACCGACCCTCTTGACGATTCTTGCCATCTCCACGCCTCCTGGGAAAACTGTGTCGCGACTCATTCTCTTCAGGGCCGCCTGTCTGGGGCTCGGCCTTGGGATCGCGATCGTAGTGAAATTCGTGGGGAACCTCGGAGATGAAGGTGGCAAAGCTCACCACGTCGCTCAGAAATGCCTCCACCCGTTCCATCGTGAGGGCCGGAAGCTTTCTCTGGAGTTTTGGTCGACTCACGACATCCCTAACCTCGACGAGAATCTCGGGACTGACGCATAAATCGAGTTTGCCACTCTGTGCGAGCTGGAGACAGGCATACGCTGGCCCCTTGTCATTGGCCAACGCCTGCACAAAGACCATGCAGTCAAAAACGGCACGAGGGGTCACGGCGACCTCTGGCTCATCTGCTTCTCTCGCCAGACCTCCTCGCGAGCTTCCTCAACCAGTGAGTCCAAGTCTTCTTCGCTCATCCCGCTTTCTGCAAACTGCTGGCGGATCGGAGCAAGGAATGCGGCGAGGTCGTCAGGGGCCTTGATGTGCCGTTCTATTATGCGGTGAATATATCGCGCAATATCTTCACCCAAGAGGGAAGCACGCTCCAGGAGAATCTTCTCCTGATCGGGAGAGAGATCAATCGTGATGTTCATTGCGGTCGATTCTCCATTTGTCCGAACCTATCAATGATTGTAACACGCAGGCGGAGACTAACGAGAAGAGGAAAGGGACTTCTTGATCGCCCGGCGCGCGACGGTATCCAGGTCCGCGATGGCGGCGCGATCCCCCGCCTTGCGCACCAGCTCGCAGATCATCTCGATCGCCCGGAACGCGGGGTCAGTCACCACGAGGCAGGAAGGATGGCTCAGCAAGCAAAAGACGGCCCGTTGCTCGATCGCCCAGCTAACGCCCGACCGGACAGCGTCCAGGAACGCTTCCAGTGGCCAGCGCCCGCTGCGGAAGGCCGTGACGTCGCTGATCGGGCTCATCGGGACCTCGACCAGACCCGACGGATAGATGAAAGGCTGGGCTTGCGCCTGGGCCGCGACGATCCCTGCCATGACCGTGCGGTCGGGAGGCTGGCCGGCGGCCCCGATCGGGTGCGCCGGGTACTTGCTGCTCACCCACGAGTAGCCCATTTTCAGGAGCATCGCCTGCAGGTCAGGGCGGTCAGCCAGGCCGTCGGCAAATCCACCTGGCGTGCGGAACCCCGCAGGCGGAATCCCGACCCGGTGCTTGAGGGCGGACTCGGCCAGGCGGATGTTGCCGGCAATGACCTCGGCGGGGGTCTTCCCCTCGATCAGCCACGGCGCCCGGCGAAAGCGAAATTGAATGTCCTCGGCGCGCGTCGCCTTGACGTTGACGTGGTCGTACGTGTGGTTGCCGACCGGATGGCGCTGGGCGACGATTTCGCGAAGCCAGCCGACGTCTTCCTGTTCCATCGTCTGCCCGACGGCGAAGAAGTGGATCACACCGCCATGACCCTTGACCCGCCGCGCGGCTTCCAACGCGTAGCTCTTGGTCGCGGCGTCGAGGTTCCCCTTCTCATAATCCCAGTGCGTCTGGTCCCACGTCGGGTAGTGCCGGCTCATCTCCAGGTCGAGCGTGATGGCGATCAGGGCCTTGTCGGCGGGCGGAGGAGAAGTAACTGCGCGGGCTGTGCCTGCCGCTCCCAGGCTTGTGGAGATTGCAGAGGCCAGGAACCCTCGTCGCGTCGCGTGATGAACCGCCAGTGGCTGCATCATCTACCTTTCCTCTCATCAACGCTCGCGAGCAGCCGAAACAGGTCGAACCCATGACACCTGCGTGATGAACAGGTTGAGGGCGGCGAAGCACACCGACGACGTGGTGGCGAACCGCGGCGTGGGCTGGGCCGGGAACGTGGCAATGGTCGCGTCGCCGATCAAGAACACGTCAAAGTCCTGGCCCAGGTTCTTGTAGCCCGCCGTCGTCGAGCAGACGCACATGTCGGTGTTGTAGCCCGCCAGCAGCACGTGCCGGACGCCTTGACTCTTGAGGAACCCGCGCAGGGCCGCGTATCCCTCACCATCGTAAATCACGACATCGCGAGGGTCGACGTCGATCGATTTCATCACGGGTATCGGCAGGTCCCAGAACCCGCGGGCATCGTAAGCCGCACCCGAGTCGAGGCCGGGGAACTGCTTGAAGTAGTCGATCGTCGGCGTTTCAGCCGAGACGGAGAGCGCGGTGGGAAGAGCTTGCCCGTGGTAGTCGAAAGCATTCAGCCTGGCGTCGAGCTCCCGGCGGCCCTCTTCCCGTTCCCGCTCGCCGGGCTGGCCGTGGAATGAGCGATAGATCTTCTTGCGGATCGGGTCCTCGACACCTGGCAAACTATAAGCCACCAGGCGGACTTTTCCCCGGATTGTCTTCAGGAACGGATTGATGACCGTCGCGGCGTGGTCGAGGACGATCTTGTTCTTGGCGGGCGTGCACTGAAACGCCACGCCGGCCGGCTCGGGGGTGCGCCAGCCCTGCCCGTCGTCGATGCCCCAGGGGTGAACCACGATGACGGCCGTCCGGCCTGATCGGAGCCGGTTTGGCACTTCGATGATGCCCCGGGCGTTGTAGGAGAACCGCCAGGCCCGGACCTCCAGGTCGGCCCCGGGGTCATCGATCAAGGTCGGGGCCTCGAACCGCGCAACCTCGCGGACCGGTTCGACGAACCGCGGGAAATCCGCCAGGATCGGCTTGGGGGCCACGATCGGTTTGAGCCGGTTCTCATAATCCCGTGTCGGCGAGTCCTCGCCGGCGCGGGCTTGGGCCGCTGCCGTCAAAGCCACACCTGCCACGGCAACGAGACGGATGAATCTTCCAACGTGTTCAGTCATGGCTGTTCCTTGAAGTCCTCCAGAGGGCCATCGAAATCCGGGGCCATGTAGAGCACAGTCCCCTTGAGCGTTCCCGGTTGACGGGGCTTACGCTCGGGTGGGGTCGTCAGGGTCAAGCGAGCCACGGGCTGGTCGTTCTCGGTAATGGTCACCTCCTCGCCGGGTGTGAGGTGATGGATCAACTCGGACAACTTGGTCTTGGCTTCTTCGATAGTCACCGTGGGCATGGCTCACTCGTCCTTGGTCTTTGGTCCCAAAACTGTTTTGGTCGTGCCACACGTTCATTCTAGTTGTTTAGGCGAGCGGCAGAAAATGCCATACCCGTAGCGGAACTCGCCAGAGTTCCGGCCCGAAGTCTGGCGACTTCGGCTACGGGGATCATTCGACCTGCCACTCGCCTTAGCGACTGAATCTTCGACGTTCTCGGTCATGGCTGCTCCTTGCGGCCCACCGCGGGCTCACTCTGGAGGAAGCTGAACAGGTCTCGCAGTTGTTGCGGGCTGAATTCCTTGTAGAGCGCTTCGGGCATCAGCGAGGCGTCCAGCTCCTTCAGCTCGTCAACCTCCGAGCGCGCGACCCTGATCCGCTCGCCCTTGGCGTCGCGCAGCGTGATCACCTCGGGCGTCTGCTCGACGATCAGGCCGGTCAATACCCGACCATCCCTGGTCGCGACATTGTACGCCTGGTACTCTTTGCGCACGACACCGGCGGGGTCGACCAGGCTGACGAGCAGGAAGTCGCGGTCGCGCCGGTTGGCGTGGGTCAGGTCCGGGCCGATCGTCTCTCCTTCACCGTAAAGGCGATGGCAGTTGGCACAGCGGTCGCGGAACAACGGGCGCCCTCGCACGGGGTCGCCGGGGGCGGCGCGCAAGTCGTTGTTGAGCCGACGGACCTCGGCGAGCCTCTCCTCGCGCGTCGTCCCCTTGGTCACACCCCAGTGCTTGCGGACCAGCACGGCCAGGTCCGGAGCCCGGAGCGTGGCGAACCGCCCGAGCTGATCGAGAGTCACCTCGCCGGCCGGAACCGCGCCGCGGTCGATCGCCGTTAGGTAGACGCGCGCCCATGAAGACCGACTCAAAAGCAGGTCCCGCGCCCGGGACCGCCAGGCCTCGACCTGGCGCGGGTAAGCAGCCAGCAGGGCCGAGGCGATCGCTTCGTCTTCGAACCGACCCAGAGCGCCCAGGGAGGCGAACCGGACGGCGGCGGAATCGCCGCCGGTCGCCAGATCCAGCAGCAGCCCGACGGCCGCCCGGTCCTTGAGCTCGCCCAGCAGGTCGAGCATCGCCAGCCGGTCTGGCTCGGGCGCCCGACGATCGGTGGCGATCGCCCGGGCTCGGGCGCCCGCGGGACGGCTCCCCAGTCGAGCGGCCAGGATCATCAAGGTCACATCGGCGGGGTCGTGATCCGCCAGGTCGATGACCGGCCGTGCCAGGCCAGGCGCGACTAACCCAGGCCCCCTCCCGTGGGTTGCCTCCTCCAGCGCGGCCAGAAGCGGTCGGCGCAGGTCGCCCGACGGAGCCGAGGCAATGAGCCGGGCGCAGGCCGTATCGCCGGCCACGCTCTTTTCAGCGGCCAACCGGCGCGCCAGTCGCCCCATGATCGCCGATCGGACCATCCCCGATTGCCAGGATGCCGGCGCGGTGAACTTGGCAAGCGTGTCATCGAGATCAGCAATCGCGTGAGCTTCCACGGCCCACCACAAGAGGAGAGGAAGGTGCGGGTCGTTCCCGTCCAGGTCGCGCATCAGGAGGCGCTGGGCCATGTCGAGCCCAAGTGCGGGTGCGAGCCGCCGCGCCGTGCACGCAAGCTGTGCGCGAACCGTCACGTCCGGCTCGTGGGTGGCCATTTCGACCAGCCGGGCCGCGACTCGGGCGGACACCCGTGACTCGTCACCCAGTAACCGGACACACCAGGCGCGGACATCCGCGTCCTTGTGTTCGAGCAGCCGCTCGGCCGTACCCTCGTCCAGCCCGGCACAGCCGTGCAGGGCCCATAGCGATTCCAGTGCCGTCTCTCCTTGCCCTTCCAGCACGCTTTGTCGCAAGCGATCAGCCACGTCCTTTGCGCGCCTCTCCGCCAGCAGACGACGCGCCTTGCGCCGATACCAGACGTTCGGATGGCTGAGCAGGGCGACGAGCCCTTCGTTTGTTCTCGACGCCACGTCGTAGTCGTGCCGCGCAATCGACTTCGCGCCTCGCGCTGTGACGGCGTAGATGCGCCCGTTGGTGCGGTCCCATTCGGCATCGGGGTCCGGGTGCGCCGTCCGCCGGTCATGCCAGTCGGCGACGTAGACGGCACCATCGGGGCCAAGCGTCAGATCGCTGGGGGCAAACCACGTATCGTTGGAGCGCAGCAGGTCGCCCACCTGGCGGGCTCTCACGGTCGAACCGAATTGAGTGACCTCGTGCCCATGCACCGAGTGATCGAGCAGGTCGGCGGCAATGTAACGGCCACGCCACGCCTTGGGAAGCGCATCCGCTTCATAAAACAGGCCCCCGACCGATACGTGACCGCCTCTGACCCCATCGTGACGAACGTGGTCGAAGTACCCGAACGTGTAAGGATTGTGGAGCGGGCCGTGCTTGCCGAACGACTTCCAGTAGTAGCCTCCCTGGACGCCGTGGAGCATGACGAACCCGCCGACGTTCGTGCTGGCGAAAAGCCGGCCCCGGCGGTCGAAGTCGAGGCCCCACATGTTGCCCCCACCCTCGCAGAACAACTCGAACCGCCGGGTCCGCGGGTGATAGCGCCAGACGCCCTGCTGGAACTCAACCCCCCGGACCTTGGCCGTGACGGTACTCCCCTGAAGGCCATAGAGCCAGCCGTCGGGGCCCCAGGTCAACGAGTTCGCCACCGAGTGGGCATCGTCCATGCCGAAGCCGGTCAGAAGCACCTCGGGATCACCGTCGGGTCGGTCGTCGCGGTCGCGGTCGGCGTAGAACAACAAGTAAGGAACCTGGAGCACGTAGACGCCTCCGTCACCGAAGGCCAGGCCGCTGGCCAGGTTCAACCCGGTCACGAAATCCCGGGCGCCGTCGGCCCGGCCGTCCCCGTCGTCATCCTCCAGGATCGTGATGCAATCCGCGCCTCTGGGCCCGCGCGGCGGCGGCTCGGGGACTCGGTCGTACGCCGTCCGCGAGTAACGATCCACCTCGACCCGCTTCAGCCCGGCAGGGTTGGGATATTGCAAGTACTGGATGACCCAGAGCCGGCCTCGGTCGTCGAACTCGATCGCCACCGGCTGGCGGATCATCGGTTCAGCCGCGACGAGACGGACCTCGAGGCCAACGGCGGCGGACATCCGCCCCGCCGCTTCTGGAGCGGCGAACCCCTGTGCCTCGACCGATCGCGCGGTAAGGACGAAGAGGCCGGCCCACAGGATGATCAACACGCGGATCTGGCTCATTCCATGATCACCCGGGTCCTGGACGACGCCTCATTGGGGTGGAGCTTGGCGATCGAGCAGCGCCGCCAGGCTCAGGGATTCGCCCGCGGTTTCTGATAGACCCGGACATAGTCGATCGAGTAACGCTGCGGAAAGATGCGATCGTCGATCCCCTTCTGCCCGCCCCAGGCCCCGCCGATCGCGAGGTTGAGGATCAGATATTGGTCCTTGTCGTAGGGCCAGACGTCCGGACCGGTCCCCTCGTTGCGGAAGCTGAAGTACTTCCGGCCGTCGACGAAGAAATCGATCTTCTGGGCGTCCCACTCGACGGCGTAGACGTGAAACATCTCCGAAGCGTCGGCGATCGAGATCTTGTCGCCCTTGCCGGTCTTCCTGACATGGTTGTATTTCCGGGTGTGAATGTTGGCGTGGACGACCCCCGGCTCGAAGCCGACGAACTCCATGATGTCGATCTCACCGCACGCGGGCCAGCCGGCCTCGCCGATGTTCGTCCCCAGGGTCCAGATGGCAGGCCAGGTTCCCCGGCCGGATGGGAGCTTGGCACGGATTTCGATCCGCCCGTAGGTCCAGGCGGCCTTGCCGCGCGTCGTCAGACTGGCCGACGTGTAGTCCGCGTACTCGCGGCCGCGTCTTCCTCGTCCCTTGCCACCCGTTTTGGCCGCTGGATCAAAGCTGGGGTTCCTGTACTTCTCCTTCCTCGCCTCGATGATCAACATACCGTTCTCAACGCGAGCGTTCTCTCTGCGAGCCCGCGTGTAAAACTGCTGCTCGTTGTTGCGAAGGAAGCCCGTCTCGTAGCCCCACCTGGCCGCGTCCGGCAGACCGGCCTTATCGAACTCGTCGCTCCAGACGAGCTTCCACTCCCCGGCATCGGCATTGATCGCAGCCGATAGCACCAGCAAGGCCCCAATCAGCATCTTCATGGGTCGCTCCTGATTTCGATTCCATCCTTCCTCTCTCGATCCATTGATGATACCAGGGCAGAGGCCGGGCGGAGTATTATTTAATCCTCCGGCACCACCTTGAAAAACGGTTCGCTCCTGAGGTATCTTGGGAACCACACAAGTTCCCAATGACCGAGCGCGACCACTTGGTCGAGCGATTTCAGTCGTCCGACGGTGAGAATCCGAGCCTCTTCCTCCTCTCCGTCATGGCCAGCGAGTCAGGTCTGAACCTGACCGCCGCCACGCATGTCTTCCCTTTCGATGGCCGGCAGGAGCCGCCGTCGAAAAACAGTCGGCACTCCGCGGTCTGCGGATCCGCCAGAAACACCACATTCCGATAGTCAGCTTTCATGCACGCGCCCAAATTATTGGGGCATGTTGCTCAACAAAGCCGATTTTCGTTGCCGATCGAGTATACTTACTCACCAACTGCAACCCCCCAGACCAAGCAGATCCCGTCGACCTCTTGGCGACGAGAGAAACATCCAACTTGTAGCTTGATAGTAGCAAAGGTGAGTGCACCCATGATCTGGAACAGACAACCGGGGAATTCCGCGACTTTGAATATCGCGCCGGGCCCGACCGATCGGATAAAACTCCGCGCGCTGATCGACCAGGCAACCAGCGACAGTGTTGACGAAAGCGACGAGCACGCCGGGTTGCTGAGCATGATCCGCGAGGAAGTGGTTTGCCCATTCCCCGCGCGCATCGCGGGCGAGGACGTCGAATGCGTCCGTTTCGAGTGGCCCAAGAACGGCTACGGTCTGAACGCCGTCTGCAAATCCCAAGCGAAGACGCGCGTCGTCGACATCACCATGCTCGAATGGATTGAGCCGCTGCCCAAAGGTCACGAATGGATCGATGCCTACTTCGCCTGGCGCGACCTCATCGGTTGAACCAGCCAGCAGCGCCCGAGTGCCCGAAGGCGGTGCTGGGTTCCTGCCCATGTGTGCGTTGCACAGGGGCGAGATGCCCGTGCCACCCACGGCTTGACGTCGAACGCCAGTTCACTGGCGACCAAGTGGTCCTATCTACCTCAAGGAGGAGCATCGATGCCGGCAAGGAAACCTCCCAAGCGTCTCTTCAAAAACCAGGACGTGATCCACGCCTACCAGCACGATCGATCGGCCCGGGCCGGGCTGAAACACATGACGCGGGATCATGTCGACGTCCTCCAAAATATCGAGTTCGCCCTGGTCAACCAGGCGCGCGAAGGTCCGAACATCGATGATCGCATGATCGATCAAGCACTTCGCAGTTGCATGAATCGGACAGATCCGCCGGATGATGCCGGCTTCCAGGTCGTCCGTTTGTGTGCCGTGCTCGAGACCACGCGGTTGATGCGCGAGGACGTTTCGTACGAGACCTGGATCGCTGGCCTGCGCACGGTGGACCAGTCGGTCCGCCGGCACTCCAACCTTTCGCCGGGTGAAACCAGTTACCTGGACTTTGTCCAGGATTATGTCCGCTAGACAAACGAGGACGGGACCGGCGGTTATCCCAGGCGCCGGGTATGCCGGCCCCATCCAGCCGCGATCCGCGCAGAAAATCGGATTCCGAGCGTGGGCCTGCTCACGTGATCCGGTCGGGCACCACGAACGGCGCACGGTAGGGACGGGTCAGGAGTTGGTTTGCCTCGGAGTCGCCGGCGAATGACTCGGCGGCGGCGTCAAATGTGAGTTTGCGGCCCAGCCGGTAATTCAGGCCATCGAGTGCCACGCCGTTGTCCTTGAGGTGTTCGTCCATTCGGCCGAGCGTCTCATAGGCTTCCTTGTCGTCGCCGAAGGCCCTGGTCGGCTTGTTGAACGGGACTTCCTGTCCCAGCCGGTACGAGATATTCGCCAGGTGGCAGAGCGCGGCGGAGTAGTGCCCCTCGAGGATGTCGGCGTTCAAGTCCTCGACCTTGCGGCTGCGAACCGCTGCGATGAAGTTGCCGAAGTGGCCTCGGCCCGGCCCGCGCTCGGCCTCGACCTTCACCAAGCTCGCGAGCGGCACCGCCTCGGTATCCCCCTTGGGATAAAACTTGACCTCCGTCTTGCGGTTCGCACGGACCTCCGTGATCATCCCCGCTTCGAGATGGGCGATGTTGCCGACTCTCTGGCCTTGGAAATCCTTGGTCTTCAGGCCGCGCACTTCGAAAATGAGCTGCGTGTCACCGTAGTCCATGACGCTGATCTGGGTGTTGGCCGTCTCCCCTTGGTCGCGATAGCCGAACCGGCCGCCCAGGCTGAGGACCGACTTCGGAAAGGTCGCGCTATTGCTATGACCACCCGAGCTTGCTGCCGGGATCAGCCAGCGAGCGATGTCCATCTGGTGGACACCCTGATTGCCAATGTCGCCGTTGCCGAAGTCCCAGAACCAGTGCCAGTTGTAATGAACCAGATTGGCGTGATACGGCTGCCGCGCCGCCGGCCCGAGCCAGATGTCGAAGTCGAGTGCCTCGGGCGGAGTCGTGGTCGGTTTGAGGCCGATGCTGTCGCGGGTCTTGTAGCACAGAGCCCGAGAGACGTACAGCTTGCCAAGCTTGCCCGACTGGATCGCTGCGGCGGCCAGGGCCCACTCGCGGCTGGAACGGCTCTGCGTGCCGTGCTGGACGATCCGGTTGTACCGCCGCGCGGCCTCGACGGCGATCCGGCCTTCGTGGACATTGTGGCTGCACGGTTTTTCAACGTAGACATCCTTGCCCGCCTGGCAGGCCCAGATGGTGATCAGGGCATGCCAGTGGTTGGGCGTGGCGACCGATATCGCGTCGACTGACTTATCTTCGAGCACCCGGCGGATGTCCTGCACGGTGGTCGGTGCGCGCCCACCGCTGCTCTGGATCTGGTCGAGCCGCTTCTTGAACGTACGGGTGTCGGGATCGACCAAGTGCGTGATCTCGACCCCCGGCTTCATTCGGCCGAACTCATCCACGTGGGATCCGCCTCGCCCATTGAGCCCGGCCACTGCGAGGCGGACCGTGTCGTTGGCTCCCAGGACCCGCCCTGACGACTTGGTCCCGCCGATGGCAAACCCCCCCACAACCCCGGCGGCGGCCAGGGATCGATTCATGAACTGGCGACGACTCAGGTGTGACTTCGACATCGCTCTGGCTCCTCAGTGTAGAGCCGGCTTTGCCCGCGCGGACCCGCCATTGAAACCGTGCGATCCGAGCGACTCACTGTCGCTCATACGGAGATCCGGCCGGTCGTTCCGGTCCTACGACCTACTTCAAACGAAGGTTTAACATCCGCCCATTATGAGCAAATCCGCGCAGGATTCCCACAACATGCTGCCGCCGCCGCGAATTTACGATCGTTATACTGCTCGCGGCTCCAAGTGAGACATTCGCGATCCCGGGAGTGCGGGCGAGACGCGCGCGCTCCCAGAAACTGAACGGACGCATTACGGCCGAGGGCGTCGCCGGAAGGACGGAGGACGGAGGACGGAGGACGGAGGAAAGACCGATCCCCGATTTCTTCCGCCCTCTCCACTCTGTCCCCGGCCGGCCCTCCCAAAGCGGGTTCCGGGTTGCTGGGTGCGAGTTGGCTGATGGCTGGTGGCTGATGGCTGATGGCCTTCCAAAACGGGTTCCGGGGACACCATTCTCAACTCGGATGCTTGCCCTTGAGTCCGGGTTTCTGGCGTCTGTAGATTCGGCACAGGTTCTGTTCCAGGGGTGCCAAGAAGGCCTCGTCACGCAACGGGCGGCCGGTATACTCGTCGCCGCGGAGGACTTTCGATTCCTCTTCCCGAATCACGCTGACCAGCAGGCGGCGCCAGTTGGGGGCCAGTTGGAGCAAAGGAGCAACCCGCACCAGCGAATCGTCCCCGATCTCGACCTGCTCGGGACGACAGAACTGGGCCATGAGCTCCAGGTAGCACGGGTCGTCCTCTTCGCAGAAGGAGGTCTGCTGCCAACGGTTTCCCCGCCGGGTGATGTGATGAGGAATGCTGGGAGCAACGACGCGTGCCAAGCGAGCCATCGTCGGAAACGACCAGGATCTGGAAGCCGAGGCAAGTAACCGGTACGGTGTTCCCGGAATTCGGAGCGGGAAACTCAGGCAAGAGTTAGGTACGGTCTCTTCGGAACCCCGGCGACCCTAAGAACGCTGCGCGTTTGCGGCCCGACCGCGCATGAAAATGCCGGCAGTCCATCTTGTCGGTCGGGGCGACAAGACACCGTTAGAACTTTTTCTGGCGAATCTCAACGATTGGCCAAATTCGGTACGTAGGTTGCCTTGACTGCCTTGCTTTGGACGGAGGGTTGAATGAACCGGTTCAGCGGCGACTTTGTTTCGTGGGCAGCGCTGGGTTGCGCTTTCGTTACGGCCATCCGACGCTTCGGTCGATGTGACCGACGCGCGCAACACTGCTCGTGGGTCTCTTTCGAGGATCTTGGCAACCGCGCTCAGGACGGCTCACAATGCGGGGGGCTACATTGCGGATGACTCCGCTAGAGAAAGGCGCGAAAACGGGGCACCCGACCGGTCCCCGCAGCTTCCCGTACGCCGCCCATGCGGAAACACTCGACAAACACCTCCTGCGTGGCATCGTCAGTGTCTTCGCGCGACACCGTCCCGCGCCATCCGGCGGCAAGGTAAGCGCGAACAACGCCGACGTAACGGCTGACGAGTTGTTCGCTGTAAGTACGCCGAGTCCGAGCCGCTGTTGCGGGCCGGCTACCAGGGGATGAGGCAGCGGGAGAAGACGATCCCGGAGCAAGCCAAGATCCGCCTCCGCGAAGCGATCGAGCGCCTGGCGCAACTCTACGAGGCGACGGACAAGAAGGACGACGCGGCCAAGTTGCGGAAGGAACTGCAGGCGGCTAAAACTGAACAGGAGCGGATGTCCCAACCTCCAAAGAGTTCATCGAAATGATCCCGGAATTCAACGATGTTGGCTACCTTCCACCGGGCGTGCATCTCGCGTCGCTCGACGAAATTGCCGTGCGGTTCGGTCAGGAATCGGAAATTCGGCAGGCGCAGATGGATTCTGTTCGATGGCTTGTCGACATCGCGAAAAAAGCCGGAGTACAGCGGCTCATCATCAACGGCAGTTTTGTTACTGATGTGTTTGAACCCAACGATGTGGATTGCGCGCTGCTGCTGTCAGCCGATTTTCCACTCGACTCGGCTGCCGCCGCTGACCTGAGCGAAGGACTTCCGTTCATCGACCTGCACATGACGGAGGCGAAGGAATTCGCCATAATGGTTGAACAACTTTACGCGTCGGATCGTGATGCTGTCCCCAAAGGCGTTATTGAGGTGATCCTATGAGCCTCCAAAGCAAGCGGCAGTTGGAAAACACCCGCGCTAAGCTCAAGTTGCTGGAAGACCGCCTTCGCGATCTGGATGGTGAACCCGTGGCGAATGTCCGGACACGCGAACTAACCAGACAATCGCTGAAAAAACTCGTGAATCAACTGAAAGAAGAAATCGTTCGCTTCGAAGCCCATCAGGTGGCTGCAACCAAGTAGGCATGGATTCGCACAGGCCATTTGCGGACGATCGGTACGGCTATTGAACTTTTTTGGGGCGGAGTTCAGGGCTGGGAAAGCGTGTCGCAGAGGATGATGGATGACGCAAATTCCATAGAGACCTAACCTTACAACTGACGGCAGGGCGGTCGGTGGATAGGATTTATCGAGCGCGAACGAGGCGAAGTGCCCTTGCCAGCGATGCCCGCGCCAGCCCTCGCGGAAGTTGCCCCGCCGCCTGTACCGGCGATGCGCCTCGCCGATGGCCCGGCGCAAACCGTCTGCGGATTGAGGCACCGCGATCAGGTGGACGTGATCGGGCATGAGGCAATTGGCCCAGATCTCGACCTGCTCGCAACGACAGAACTGGGCCATGAGCTGCAGGTAGCACGGGTCGTCCGCTTCGCAGAACACGGTCTGCTGCCGACGGTTTCACCGCCGGGTGATGTGATGAGCAATGCCGGCAGCAACGACGCGTGCCAAGCGAGCCATCGTCGGAAACGACCAGGACCTGGAAGCCGAGGCAAGTACCAGGT
>JBIOJM010000020.1:0-52122 GCA_044450785.1 Isosphaerales bacterium | reverse complement strand
CGCTCCGCGTCCGCTCGATGGGCAAAGCCTCGGTCCTGGTCCGACGACGCGGAGCGTCGGGGAGAGCATTCCCACGCGGAGCGTGGGAACGAGAAGCAAATCCTTTGCTGCCTTAGATTTATCACTGATTCAACGGTATTGAGGCTAATGGATCTCGTCGTGCGACCCGGCGTGCCTGTCGGTCCTCCGGTGTGCACGGCATCTTCAGAGGAGGTTTTCGGATGAGCCAGCAATGGAAGGATCGAGTCGCGTTTCTGGATGCATTGCTGCTCGGGGCGTGCTTGACCTTGGTTGGGTGTGAGTCCAAGGGGCCTGCCGAGAAGGCGGGTGAGTCCATCGACAAGGGCATCCAAAACGCAAAGGATGTCGTCAATCCTGCGGGCCCTGGAGAAAAAGCCGGGCGGAAGCTCGACAAGGCCATCAACCCCTGAGCCTGATGAGACCCGTGAGGCGAGCCGGCACATGAATACCTCCTCCTGGCTCACCAGCTTGGAACAAGCGAATACGTCCTACCTGCTGCTGGCAACGCTGGCGGGGGTCGTATTGTCAGTCGGCATCCTGTACCAGCTCGGGGTGATCGGCTGGGTCTTTCGGGTTCTCGGCCTTGTGGTGAGAGCGGTGATCTGGAAGGGCTTCCTGCTCTGGGAGCGTCTGCTCGCATGGGCTTCGTGGCCGCTGTTCGTGGCGATCGTGTTCGGCTTTGTTCTTGTGGGCGGATTGTCCGGTGGTCCCTTGCCGGGCTTGAAGGTCGTTTGCGGCCTGGCTCCGCTGTTCATGGGAGCCATCGCCTGCCTGGCGTACATGTTCATCAACCTGGAGCGGGATGAGGTTGGACGAGGTCACAAGGCCGTCCATAAACCGCTGAAGGGCCAGGGGCGGGCAATGAACCTGGAGCGGTACGGCAAGCAGGTCCGACTCCCCCTGCTCATATCCGCCAGCGCCGCCGTGATCGGTGGATTCGCGCTGGTCAACCAGGGCCTTTATGAGACCATCGGCAGAGACTGGTTTCAGGTGGCGGACCAGCAAAGGGAGCCGAACTACGCCGATTTCCTGGCGTATGCCCTGACGAGACTCCTGGGCATCATTGACGTGCTGGATCTGGTCAGGTCGCACCACATCATGGGGGCTCCGTTCGTTCGTCAGGCCGCGTGGCCGGCCTCAACGCTGCTGGCCGGGCTCAAGCTGTTCTTCACCATGGTGCTGCTCCAGCAGATCTCTGCCTCACTGCGGCAAGGGAAACTGCTGGCGGAGACGATCGCCGATTTCTGGAGCCCCCACGAGCCGATCCACGAGCGAGCGCGAACCGCGCTGCCTATCTACGGTACCACGGCCATCGCACCGCTGCTGGCGTCGCTGCGGCTGGTCACATCGCTGACCAAGGAAGAACGCGAGCAACTGCCATTGATCCTGGAAACGATCGGCCCGTCGATCATCCCCGCTTTGGTTCGCCATCTGCGCGACCCGCACGAGCACGTGCGGGCGATCGTCGCCGCCGCGCTCGGCCACCTCCATGCCCTGGAGACCGTGCCCTCGTTGGCCGTCCTCGTTCGAGACCCCAGCGACGGCGTGCGGCAAAGCGTGGTGGAAGCGCTGGGGATCCTCGGTAGCCCGTGGCCAAGACCCGCACGCACCAGCCGCCGCCGCCGCCGCGGCGTGAGGCCGCGAGGGACCTGGTGGTTCATCAGGCGAACGAAGCGACTCGCGCCGCCACCGCCCCGAAACCCGGTCGAGCTGGCCGTGGCGACCCTGGAGTCGGCTCTGGACGACGATTCAACCGCGGTGCGGACCCAGGCCGCCCTGGCGCTCTCCCGGATCGGGCCGGCCGCCGCCGCGGTCGCCCCCAGATTGATCGGCCTGTTGAAGGAGGCGGACGAGATGGTTCGCTGCCAGGCAGCCATGGCACTGGGCGAAGTCGGCGGGGAAGCGAAGGCGACGGTGGCCGCGCTGGTCGAGCTGCTGGAGGACACCAGTGCCGTGGTCAAGGTGGCGGCGGCGCGGGCGTTGGGGGCGCTGACGAAGGCGGCCGCCCCGGCGGTCCCGGCGCTCGTGCCGCTCTTGCAAGACCGGGAGGAGTCGGTGCGCACGGCCGCGGCCGAGGCCATCGCTCAGGTCGGGCCGCTCAACCAAGCCGCCACCGGCACGCTGGTCGAAGGGCTGGCCAGCCCGGACAACGTGGTGCGCGCCCAGACGGCCGAGGCCCTGGGGACGATCGGCGCGGCGGCCGGGCGGGCCGCCCCGGCCTTGGTCGAGGCGATGGACGACGGCAATGACCGGGTGCGCGCCAAGGCCGTGGAGGCGCTGGGCAAGATCGGCGAACCCGCCGCGGCCGCCGCCGTTCCCGGTCTCGTGCGGGCGCTGCGGGATCGAGACAACTGGGTCAGCGCACTGGCGGCGGAAGCCCTGGGCCAGATGGGAGAGTCGGCCGACGGGGCGATTCCCGCCCTGGTCCGTTCCCTGAGCCACCTCAATTCGGAGGTCCGCCGCAACGCTGCCGAGGCCCTCGGCAGAATGAGCGGAACCGCGGTTGCCGCGCGGCCGGCGCTCTAAAAAGCGGCCCGGGACCAGGACGGCGGGGTCCGCGGCCAAGCGGTCCGTGCCTTGGGCGCCATCGGTGGGCCGACGCCGGCCTCGGCCCAAGTGGTCCTGGCAGGGTTACAGGATCCCGACCCGCTGGTACGAGCCGCCGCGGTGGAGTCCGTCGGCCGGTGGGGCAAGCCCACCGAACCGGCCCTCTTCAGCCTGATGCTCCTCCTCGATGACGCGAACGACCAGGTCAAGGTCGAGGTGACCAGGGTGCTGCCCAGGCTGGCCGGCCCCACGCCGGCGGTGATCGACGGCTTGTGCCGTCGGTTGCTCGAAGACGACAGCGACTGGGTCCAGGTTCACGCCGCATTGGCACTGGGCAAACTCGGTCCCGCGGCCGCCGCCGCGGGAGGACCATTGCTCCACGCCGCCCAGAACGGGGAGGTCGGCGTACGCGAACAGGCGATGCGCTCGATTGCCATGATCCAACCCGCGGAGACGACCCAGGCCTTCGCTGCCGGCCTCAGGGATGCCTGCGGCGACGTCCGCCGGGTGGCCTCGGCAGGCTGGATGAATGCGACAGCCATCCCGGACGAAGCGATCCCCGCGTTGATCGAAGCCCTGCGCGACCCGGAGGTTCAGGTGCGGGCCAACTCCGCGCACGCGCTGGCTCGGCTCGACGTCATCCCGGCCGCGGCCATTCCACTGCTCATCGAGTGCACGGCCGATAACAACGACGGGCTGCGGATGAATGCGGCGACTGCACTCAAGCTGGTCCCGGCCGGCGCGGTCATCGAGGTCATGCAGCACCTGGTCATGGACCCGAACTCGCGCATCAGGTTGATCGCCGCCAGCTCCCTTCTCTTCGCGGAACCAGGCCATTCCAAGGCGGGCGCCGTCCTGATGGAGGCCCTCGGCGACCCGGCCCTGCGGGTCCGCGAGGCGGCGCTCGCGCTTCTCGAGTCCCTCGGTACGGGGGGCGCGGCGCTTCTCGAAGGCCTGAAGAAACGCGACGGACCTGACGGAGAGAACCCGGAACCAGGGGAAGCTCTAGACCTCCTCAGCGAGCGCCTCGCGTCCCAAGGAGGGCAACTGGTTGCATAGCCCGTTCCACAGGCAATTGGCCGGAGGCGGATGACGATTTGGCGACCGATCGCCTTGACTCGCCCGCAAGAATAGAGAGTGTCGAGGATCCAGACTTTCTGGGCGCTCTCAGATTGACCTGGCTACCTGGTCTTCCTGGCGCGGCTTTCTGTCTCGACCGCAGATCCATTCGGGTGAAACGGCATGGACTTCCTTAACTTTCGCGAGCCCGTCAGCACCTGGAGCCACTGTGCCGGGCTGATGCTGGCACTGCCCGGTGCCTTGCTCCTCTGGCGGCGCAGCCTCGGCGACCCCACGAAGCGGCTGAGTGTACTCATCTACGGCCTGACCCTGGCCTTCTGCTATGCGGCCAGTACCCTTTTTCACGGCGTCCGGCTGCCGGCCGCCCGGATCGCGGCTTTCGCCCGCCTGGACGGCGTCGGAATCTTCGCCCTGATCGCCGGCAGCTATACGCCGCTGGCCTGGTGCCTGATGCGAGGCCGATGGCGGTGGTGGACCCTGGCGGTCGTCTGGAGCGTGGCCGCCACAGCCACGGTTCTGATCGCGGCCGGCAACCACTTCCCTCCGGTGCTGGCGACCTGCCTCTACCTGGGGATGGGCTGGGGCGCCGTCGTCTGTTATTACGAGATCGCGCAGGTCGTGTCGCACCGTGCCTTGCTGCCCATTGTGGTCGGGGGCCTGTCCTATAGTGTGGGGGCGGTGCTCAACCTGCTGCACTGGCCCGTCCTCCTGCCGGGAATCTTCGAGGCCCATGAGTTGTTTCACCTCTTCGTGCTGGGAGGCAGCATGGCTCACTACTGGTTCATTCTCAAGGTCGTCGTGCCGTTCGCGCAGGGTTCTTGAAATCATGCCCGACCGCCTTTGCCCGCGCACGCCCATGAGTCTTGGCGGCCTATCCATGTGGCAGCTCGCCGTGGGAACGTGGGAACGGATGGAGAAACACGATGCCATGACCTGGGCGGCGGCCGTCGCTTTCTACGCGATGCTCGCCACCGTCCCGTTCCTGGCCCTCGTCCTGGTCGTCGTGGTGTTGCGACTGCCCGACCTGTCCGGCGCAGGCCGGACGACCGGCCTCGGTAACCTGACGGTCGACCAGCTCGATTCGACCTTGAGGTCGCTCTTCCCGAACGAAGCCTTCGTCCTGGTCAGGGACCAGATCGCGCGCATCCAAGGAGAGCCGCCCGTGGCTCTGCTCTCCCTGGGCGTGGTGTTCGGGCTCTGGACCTCGTCCAGCCTGTTCCTGGTCGTCATCGACGCGCTGAATCGGACCTACGGGGTCAAGGAGACGCGATCGTTCGTGAAGCTCCGGCTCACGGCGATGGCGATGACGCTCCTCCAGGCAGCCAGCCTGCTCGGGTCGCTCGCGGCGATCGTCGCCTGGCCACAGATCCTCCGGGTTCTCGGCTTGGATCCGAGTGGTGCTGTGGGATGGGTGGCAGAGCTCGTCCGATGGTCCACCGTCTTCCTGATGGTGCTCCTGAGCTTCGCGCTGACCTTCTATGTCGGCCCGGACGCCCGGCAGCGCTGGGCCTGGGTCACGCCGGGGAGCCTTGCCGGAACCATCGCCTTCCTGATCTTCTGCATCCTGTTCCGTCTCTACGTCCAGAACTTCGGCAGTTACAACAAGTCGTTGGGAACGCTCGGGGGGGTCATGGTGCTGTTGTTCTGGTTCTGGTTCGTGGCCTTGGTGCTCCTGGGCGCGGCCGAAATGGATAGGGCGATCGAGGCCGGCCCCCGTCCGGCAGGTCCCCCGGCCAGTTGATCGACCCGGAGGACTGCATCAGGGCTTGCCAGGAATGCTCGCGCTCGTGCAACGAGACCTTCCAGCACTGTTACGAGCAGGTGGCCCAGGGCAAGAAAGAGCACGCCAGGGCGTTGCACCTCGTCGCCGACTGTGCCAAGTTCTGCAACCTGTCATCCGACCTCCTGGCTAACGGCAGCCCGCTGATGGTGTATTCCTGCGCCGCGTGCGCCGAGGCGTGCAAGGCGTGCGCGGCTGAGTGCGACAAATTCGGGGCGTCGGAGATGAAGGATTGTGCCAAGGCGTGTTACGCCTGCGAGAAAACGTGCCGGGCGATGGTTCGGGCCATGGCGGCCTCAAACAAGTGAGCGGAGAATAACTCACCTGACTGGAATCCGCGGTGGTCGGGGAGACTGTCGGCTTCAAGCGCCCCGGGTTCGCGACTCGGCTCAGCCCCTCGTCGTCGCCGCCATCGCCGTCGCCGCTTTCACCGGAACCACGGAGGCGGCCCTGGCCAGGATCTGGTCGCGGGCATCGGCGAGCGTGAAGGCCACGTGCGTGGCCCCCACTCCGGAGAGCCCCTCGGACGCCGCCTCGGTGTCGGTCTCCCCCCAGCGCCCCACCACGATCGCCAGCGCCGCGAACCGCGACCGGAGCCGCCGGACCTGGTAGCGGGCCTGCGCCAGGGCCTCCGGAGGCAGGTGCGACAGGATGACCATCGCCGGGGACATTTCCGCCACGCGCTCGGCAAGCTGCATCGGCGAGCCGGCGCCCTCGAGATTCGCAAGTGTACACTTTGACGGGGCGAGGAGCTGTCCCAGCATCCGCAGCGTCAAGGCGTCGGAGGTGCCGCTCGCCGCCACGCCCGCGACCTCGAACGGTAGCGACGCCCGTGTCCCATCGGCCCGCCCCGGCTCTCCGTCGCCCGACCGGGTAGCGGTCGTCTTCAAGCTGATCTGTTCCGTCCCTTCCAGGTCGTCGAGGATCTCACCGATCACCCGCCGGATGAAGGCCATTTCGCTCTCCTCCAGCTCCCCCCGCAGCGCGTCGCGCCCGGCGCGCGACAGGGCCGGGACCAGGATCTGATCGAAGACCTCGGCACGCGGGCGTTCCTTGAGGGCGGCTTCGAGGACCGCGGTGGCCCCGTCCTGGTCGAGCGACACGAGCCGCTGGTAAAACCTGATATTTTGGTCCAGCTCGGCCTCCTCGCCCAGGAGCGTCGCGAAGAAGCTCAGGCTCGGAACGTACTTGCCGAGGACCGCCAGGCAGACCGTCATGGGCGTCGACAGCAGGATGCCGAGCAGCCCCCAGAGCCACGTCCAGAACATCGCCGCGACCAGGAGGCCCAGGGCTGACACCCCGGTGGTCTTGCCATAGATGACCGGCTCCAGATAGGAGAGCGCCACCTCGACAACCGCGAAGAATGCGACCACTTCCAGCGGCTGCCTCCAGCCGTCGAAGTACGCGACCGAGAAGACCAGCGGCAGAAGGAACGCCACCGCCGCCCCGACGTAGGGGATGAACCGCATCATCGCCGCCAGGCATCCCCAGAGCACCGCGTACGGCACGCCGATCGCCCAGAGGCCCAGGCCGGTGATCAGCCCGAACCCTGAGTTGACCAGCGTGATCATCGCCAGGTAGCGGCTGATCCGCTGGCCGATCTCGCCCATGGTCCGGGTCGTGAGGTTGATCTGGCGCTGGCCGAAGAGCTGGACGATCCGGTCTCCCAGGTCCTCCCGGTTCATGAGCATGAACAGGACCAGGATGAGCACGAAACAACCGACGCCGATGAACTCCAGGTAGGGGCCGACGGCCGCCTGGAGGCGCTGCCGGAACGTGGGTTGCTCGATGACCCGCACGTCCATCGCCTCCTGCCCCTTGACCACCGGCGTGTCGAGCGACTTGGCCACGTCGCCGGCGACTTTCTGAGCCCGGCGGAGCGCGGTGTCGTCGGACGGCTTCAGGAAGTCCACCTTCTTCTGGATTGTCTCCTGATAGCTCGGCAGTTCGTAGGCCAGCGTGGAAAGTTGCCGCACGACGACGTAGCCGATCCCGCTCAGGGACCCGAGCGCGAGGACGACCGTGAGGACGACCGCGACGGCCCGCGGCACCCGACGCCGCTCGAAGAATCCCGCAAGTGGCGCCAGGGCGAAGCTGAGGAGCACCGCCAGGGCCAGCGGCTTCAGCACCTCGGCCGCGAGCGACATCGCGCCGATGACCGCCAGGATGAGGAAGGTCACGACGGCCGGATGGTCCATCGGGGACTTGCGTTGAGTGGCCACGGCGGCGTTCCGATCCCGGTCACTTGGATTTCAACGGGCTCGGATCGCCAGCCCGGCAATCAGCCCGGCCACCAGGCCGATGCCGAAGGCCGCTACCACGGTCTCCGTCGGGTGGCGGCGGACCAGACTCTCGGCATCGTCGTAACGCTCCCGGAGCCGGTCGCTGACCTGGTGGGCGTACTGGCCGGCGGCCTCGGCCGCCTGCGCGACGGCCGATGAGCCGCGCGATGTCATCTCAGAGAAGAACGTCTCGATCGCCTCACGCCCCTCGCCCGTCTTCTGCTGGATCCGGCCGACGAGCTGCTCGAAGTTCCCCTCTTGCACCCCGAGGTCGTCCTCGGTCAACTGACTCCAGCGCTGCCTTGCCAGACCGCAAAGGTAATTCCACTCGCCTTGAATCGTCTGCGCGTTGATCGCCATCGTCGTTTGACTCCTTGTTGCGGGATCGGCCGGTGCGATTCCGGCTCCCTTGGTGGATTTCGATTCAACCTCGATGAGCCATTTGAGAACACCCGCTCCGGGCGTGCGGTAAAGGTCACGAACGATGCCGCGGATGCGAGCGCGCGCTGGTGACAAGGACCGTCCGGATCCATGCCAGGTTGAGCCACAGTTGCTTGCGCGAGCGGCGGAAGCTTTCGAAGCTGTGACTGAGCCGCATCCCGCCTAGCCCCGCCACCAGTCCCGCGAGGGCCATCGCCACTCCGGACGTCAGGAGCATCGCCCAGCCCTGGTGGATCTTCAGTACGGACGCGAGCAGCCAGCCTGTGCCAAGAAGGGCCACCGGGACGCTGGCCGCCACCACGGTCAAGCCCACCACGGTCAGCACGATCGGAACCGCCGCCTTCCGGGCGGAATCCCTGAAATCGATGACCGCAAGCTCGGCCTGAAGTTCGGCAAGGGTCGCCAGGTCGTCGACGAACTCGGCAACACCGTCGACCTCGCCCGCCGCTGAGCTTGAACCGCGCCCACGAGCTCTCTCGCTACCGTTCACCGACGCGTGATCAACCATCCCAGGATTACTCCCACGCAGACCGCGATGCCCAGGGCCTTCACCGGTTCTCTGACCAGATAGTTCTTCACGATTGCAGTCCCGTCGGCCAGCCGCTCACGGGCGACCGCCACGTCCTGGCGCGCCATCGCCTTGATCTCATCCAGTTGGGGAGTAAACTCCGATCTCGTGACTTGAACGCGGTCATTCATTGTCCTGACCTCCAAAAGTTTGGTTTCGATCGAAGCCGCTGCTCCGACTCAATGTTCTACCGCTCCGCCCGGTCCATTCCGGGTACCCCGCCCGCCGGCCGGCGGTAAGAGACCGGTCCGGTTCGCTGTCCTCGTGGGATATTGTTGTTCGAGCCAATGCAGCACGTAGTTCTGGCCCGCACGGACGGCCACGGGGAGCAAGATGCCCCAGGCGGCGAGTAGGAGATTCTGGCCGGTCCTCGATCGTTCGTGACCCTTGGCCGTGGCTCCCGCGACCGGTTCACCAGCTTGGGCCCCATCGGCCTGGCTCGCGATGGCCGCCGTGACCTTCTGATGACCGATGGCGTAGATCAGGCAGCCGGCCGCGGCCGCGCCGCCCAGGGCGACCCAGGGATACGTCCACGTGTACCGTCCCCAGTCGACGACAGCCTCAGCGCCCGCGACTGATTCGCGCACGTTCGTGTGAAGCTCGCGGCGAATCACCGCCATCCGATGGTAGATCTCATCGACGTCATTCGATCCCGTGATCACGCTTCTCTCCCCTTGATCGCCATCGTTCTCACCTGCCGGTCTTGCCGGTCTCGCCCGCGGAGTTCGGCGGCGGGTTATCACCGGTTGATTTGACCTTGGTCTCCGTGCTCTTGGTGGTTTTCCCGCCCGGTGTCGTGATCGTTTCCGTTTTCACCGTCTTCGACTCCTCGCCGCAGCCCACCAGGCCGACGGCGGGGAACAAGAGGACGCCGAGAATCAGGGCTGATGACAGAGTCCGTTTCATGAGTTTCTCTCTCCTGAAGCAACGAATCATTGGTGTTTGGGCAGTCTCACGATGAGCTTGCCCATCGCAACGAACATCAAACAGCCGGCCCCTGCCTCCTGCCGACGGCCAAGGCGCGGTGCCTGCGGGCCGCCGGGGCAGGATTGGGATAGCCGCCACGGCCAGACAGGATCCAACTCCCCTCAAATGCGCCCCAAAAGGACGAGGATGAGGACGATCACCAAGACCAACCCCAAGCCACCGCTCGGGCCGTAGCCCCAATTCTGGTTGTATCCCCATCTTGGAAAAGCGCCCAAAAGAAGCAGGATCAAAACGATCAACAAGATCGTACCGAGACTCATTGATTACCCCTTTCGATGGTCTGAGACCTGATGGAGGCCGCAGCCTTGATCGTCCCGGCAAACCGCAAACAAAATAAGCCGGCGTGGTCGAACGCCCAAAGGCATTCGACCACGCCGGCTTACTCGTCAACGAGCCCCCCGGCCAACCCGGGTTGCTCCTCATCTAGTCATCCGACTACTTCAATTCAGGTTTTCATCGGAGCCGAATGCAAGTTTACCCAGGCTCCCCTCAACGCTTTGATTGTCCCGCGCGAGAAGAACGAACGCAAGTGAATTCTTCTGCGATTTCTTGTGCCATGGATCTGGGAGATCCCCACCCGGTGGCGGCTGAACGAACCAAGAGTGAATGGGAAGGTCCACGATTCAAGAGGTTACTTCTTCTTGACCTCGCGGAACTGGGGCGATTCCGCCAGCGTGAAGAGAACGACCTCTTCGCCGGTTACCGTGCTGATGTCGTGGTGCAGGCTCACCACGCTCTTGCCGGTGACTTCCAGGACCATCGCTTCCAGGAGCGGCCGGGCTGTCTCGAGTAGATGGATCCGCACTTGTTTGAGCAAATCTCGCCCCTTCTCGGCCGGGAGTGATCTGGCCAGGTGCTGTTCGGCCGCGGTCAAAACGCCCTGGAGGCGCACCACCAGGAGATCGTCCATCAGGTGCGCTCGGATGTCCTTGGGCCCCCGGCCCATGTATTCCTGCTCGAAGCGCGTGATCCCTTCGCAAATGCCGGCTTCGATTTCTCCTTGCGTCTTCATGGTGACCTCGAACGCATCCGATTTCCCGGTCAAGAGCCAAACGCTCGGTCGCCGCATGATGGTGACCCAGCCACAATCCTCCGTTCTTAGTTTATTCGCAAACGATTCTACCAAGAAGAAAAAGAAATCTCTTGCTATTCTGTCTCCGTGAAGGCAAGAATGAGGTATGAATGGGGGCCTGTGCGAACTGGCAGGCGGTCCCGCTAAAAACTTGAGTTGATGTCGTCGGACGACTAGATGAAGGGCAACCCGGCCCGGCCGGGGGGCTCGTTTGCGAGTAAGCCGGCGTGGCCGATCACTTTGGGTGATCGGCCACGCCGGCTTTTTTTTGCGTCTGGTTGCTCCGGACGATCGCAGGCGACTGGAGAGAATCGGGTGCTTCAGACCAATTCCAGCACGACGCAACAGATTGCCCAGGCGGCCATCGCCTTCGGGCATCGGCGAACTGGCCACGTGCCTGAATCGGCAACGGTGGTCCTCTCTGAGGACACCTTGGTGGTCACGCTCCACGGGGCCTTGTCGCCGGCCGAGAAGGCACTGGCCAGAACCCCCGCGGGGGCCGCTCAGGTGCAGGAGTTCCACCGCCAGTTGTTCACCAGCTCCTCCGAGTCGCTGCGGCGGGAAATTACGCGAATCACCGGTGTCGAGGTGCGCGAGGCGACCGTGGAGGTTGAGACGACGACCGGCACTGTGGTGCATGTGTTCACAAGCGGCACGATGGTGCAGGTCTTCCTGCTCGCTCGAAGCCTCCCCGCGGAAACCTGGAGCGGGAGTGGAAGTGAGCCTTACGTTCCGTCATGAGCACAGAGGTACAACAACCATGTTGGTCCTGTCGAGAAAGTGCCTTGAGTCGGTCGTGGTGGGACAGTCTCGCAGCTTCGCGCCATTGCTCAAAGTCACGGTGCTCGAGATCAAGAACGATCGCGTGAGACTGGGCTTCGAGGCCCCTGCTGAGTTCCCTGTCCATCGTTCCGAGGTGTGGGAACGAATTCGCGCCGCCGGTGAGCCCGACGGCACCAGGGAGGACACCGCCTCCCCCATGGCGGGATGATGCCTCGCGCCCCGTCAACAAGCCCGTCGCGGTGATGTGTTTCCCGGCCGCAACTTCATGATGCCCCGCGACAACACGGGTTCCATTGCCCTCGTTGGGCACGTATGATCGCGGTGGTGAGAAGATGAGGTCCGGGCCGATCCGTTTGCCTCGGGGATCACGTCGACGCGCTGGGGGCATCTGATCCGGCATTCCGACGGACGAGTGGAGGATGAGTCGCCTCCGTTGCTTGACCGATGACGGTCCGCTACCGCCAGTTCCCCGAGTCGATCAGACGATCCCATGCTTCTTCAGTTTGCTGCAGAAGGTGCTCCGGGGCATGCCCAGCATGCGAGCCGCGACGCTCTTGCTGCCGTTCGCTTCGTTCAAGGCGTCGATGAGCCGCTGGCGTTCATAGGCGACGAACTCGGCGTTCCAATCTTCGCCTGGTGAGGGTTCCGAGCCGGAGCCGCTCCAGCCGGAAGACGGAAGCGAGGGGGAAGGATCGGAAGCGGCCGAGGCCTTGGCCGCCCGTGGCAGGCCGGCGCCGGCAGGAGCGGCGGGTGACGCCACGCCGGACACCACAGGCGCAGGCAGCCGCGGGCGCAGGCGGCGACGGCTCGGTTGCCGCAGTTCCTGCGGCAAGTCGCCGAGCGTCACCGCCGGTCCATCGGCGAGGACGACCGCCCGCTCCAACACGTTTTCGAGCTCGCGGATGTTGCCGGGCCAGTCATAGGCCACCAGGGCCTCGACCGCCTCGGGGTCAAGGTGCGTGACCAGCTTGCCGGCCCGGTGCGCATGGAGGTTCAAGAAGTATACGGCGAGCTCGAAGACGTCCTCGCGTCGCTCGCGCAAGGCCGGAGCGTGCAGGCAAATCACGTTGAGCCGGTAATACAAGTCTTCACGGAACCGCCCGGCCCGGATCAGGGCCTCGAGGTCCTGATGGGTCGCGGCCAGGATCCGGACGTCGACCGAGATCGGCTGGGAGCTGCCGACTCGCTCGAACGACATATCTTGGAGCACGCGGAGCAGCTTGGTCTGGACCTCGAGGTTGATGTCACCGATCTCGTCGAGGAAGAGGGTGCCGCCGTTGGCCTGTTCGAACCGCCCGACGCGGTCGCGGTCCGCCCCCGTGAACGCGCTCTTCACGTGGCCGAATAGCTCGCTTTCGAGCAGGCTCTGCGACAAGGCGGCGCAATGGAGCTTGACGAACGGCCGCGCTGCGCGGGGGCTGGCTTGATGGATCGCCGCGGCCAGCAGCTCCTTTCCTGTACCGCTTTCGCCGCGGATCAGCACCGCGGAGTGAGTCGCCGCGACCTTGCGGGCCATGACGATCATCTTGCGAACGGCCGCGCTCGTCCCTTTGATCGCGTCGAAGACCCCCAGTCCGCCATCGCCCGGCGCCTCGAGCGGCTGGTTCGCCGCGGATTGATCCGGCGACTGACCCGACCCTTCCCACTCGCGCTCCGCCCGATCCTTGAGCTGATCCTGGAGGATCAAGATCCGCCGCTGCTGCTCGGCGATCTTTTCGACCTTGCCCCGCAGCTCCTGATTGAGGCTCTCGAGGGTCTGCTGGATGTCGGCCGAATGAAGCATGAGGGTGGCGACCGAGCTCAAAGCGCCCAGGAACGCCATCTCTTCGTCTTCGTAGGGCATGCCGCTGCGCTTGGGCCCCAAGATGAGGAGCCCGGCCAGGTGTCCGTCGCCTCCCAGCGCGGTGGCTGCCTCACCTCCCAGCGCGATCATCGCGTCGGTGGCCGGGTCCGGCGCGCCGGTCCGCACCGGGGTGTGCGAAAGCCGGACTGTCGAGGTCTGCCGCAGCCGGGCGACCAGCGGATGGTCGGGAGCAAGGCATCGCTCGTCAGGCGTGGGGCCGTGAGTGGCCACCAACTGGAGCGAACGGCCCTCCCCGTCACCGAGGTAGAGCGCGCCCCATTCGAGCCGCAACACCTCGGCCGCCGCATCGAGCAGCCTGCGGCCGAGCGTTACCCGGTCGATCAGGCTCTCCACCGCCAGCCGCATCTTCTGCATCGCCCGGTCGAATTTGTATTTCTCCCGGAAGAACTGCCGGTCGATCACCCGCTGAAACCTGCCCCGCAACACCTCGGAGAGAATCAGCACCAAGATCACCGACAGGGCCGCCGCAACCGCCCCTCGTGACGTGGAATGAGTCGAGAACAACTGGTCGCCGATCAACTTGCCGCTGATCAAGAGCACGCCCGAATAGATCAGCCCGGCCGTCACACTGAACGCGAAGTAAACCGCACTCCGATTGATGATCGCCTCGACCTGCATCAGCTTGTAGCGCGTGATGCTGAAGGCGTACGCCATCGTATACAGAAGCGAGACGCCGAACATCGGCCAGGCGGCGTTGCCCCGCCCCAACGTGGCCGGATCGTTCCAGGCTTGCACCAGCAGGTAGGCGATCAAGACCGAGGCGATCAGCGAAGCCAGCAAGATCCACTGGACCTGGTTGCGCTCGCCGCGGGTTCGCGCATTACGGTAGCTGAGAACCAGGCAGAGGATGCACAGCCCGAAGAGAAACACCGCCAGCGCGATGTACCCCAAGGCGAGGCCGCTGAGCACCTGAAACGCCGCCCTCGCCTGCGAGGACCACCACCGGGCCGCCAGCATACTCGCCCACAGCGCCACCAGGTGTGTCGTCGAGATCCCGTAGAGGGCGCCCAAGACCCAGCGCCTGTGTCGCTGCAGAACGGGATTGGGCCGGGGAAAGACCAGAAAAAAATGGAGGTTGATCACTGGCACGAACACCGCGAAGAGCGCGAAGGGGTAGATCAAGGCGGGCTCGGCGACGATCTCGGTCCAGTGGTAACCTCCCATGAACGCGCCGACGGTGACGATGCAGACGGCAAAAAACAACTGGGCCGAGGCGTCATCGGGCCGCTTCCAGAAGACCCGCGCGCCAATGGCGAAGATCAGCAGTTCCTGGAAAAACCACACGCAAGACCGGTAATAAGTCCACGGGGGAGGAAATTGAACGAGCACCTGTGCGGTATGGCTCTCCTGCGTGTGCGCATCCCGCCACTGAACTTCAATCGTGTCGCCAACCCGTGCGGTCAAGCTGCGGAGCGCCCGGATGTAATCCCCGTAACTCCGCTCGCGGATCTTGTACGGGCCGATCGCCAGCAGTGAGTCCCCAATCCGAGGCCGGTCGTTGCGCCAGTCGTAATCGGACGGAATGACTTCCTCCACCTTCGTGCCGAACATGCAACGAACACCGATCGTGCCCATCCAGGCCACGTGAGTGAGCACGGCGACCGAATAGAGGATCACCAGCAGGGAACACCCCATCCAAAGGGTCCGAAGCAGAGTACGCCGCCAGGATGATCCCAGGGTCGCAAACGTCGCCGATCGGTGTCGCGCTCTCGCCCAGATAGTCCCACCAGGCGACCCATGGGGATTCGCCGGCGACGGTCGAGGTATACCTCCACGTTGATGCTGTGGCAAATCCATGATGTCATCACAGAGGGCGGTCGTTGGTGACACGAGCTCGATGCAGATCATCGCGCCAAATCTTGTGGCAACCTTCTCCACCCTAACGATTCGGCGCCGAGACGCAAGGACTTCGTTATCGAAATTTCGCTAAAGCCCGCCTCCACCATCCGCCTTGACGTCTTTTCACTCGATTCTACTTATTCTTCGTATTCTCGTCAGTCTTCCTCTCCAGTTCTCCAGATTCTCCGTTCGCACCCAACCAGATCTCAAGATTAGGAAGTTTAGATGGTTCAGATAGGATCTGAGCAGTCAGCAGTGCGCCGTTGTGTGCTGAACGGTCATTTCGGCGCCGGAATTTCGTCAATCGGAACGTGATGGACGAGAGCGATTGGCAGTGATTGTTGAAGCTGGATCAAATTCGGAAGACCGATTTGGTGGAGGCATAACAGATGCTCAGGGAAGTAGAACACAACCTGAGGAAACTACCTACGAGGATACACCATGCGGCTTGTGGAGAAGTGGCGGACGACATGGACGATGCGTTCTGAGGGAATCGCACAACGGCTGATCCGGTCCGTTCGCATCGGGGACGAATGGGTCGATGTGGTTCGACTCGGACGTGGTGCGCCGGTTGTGCTGGTGCCCGGCCTGGCGGGGAGCTGGAAGCTGCTCTTACCGCTGGCCCGTGCTCTGGCCCGGCACTTTGAGGTAATCAGCTTCGGGCTACGCGGCGATCATTTTCCCTCGGGAGGTCTCGAAACGGACCGGGGACAAGCCCAGGATATTAGTGAATATGCGCACGACTTGGCGTGCTTGATCGACCAGTTGGGGCTGGAGTGCCCGACCATCTTTGGCGTCTCGTTCGGGGGGGCGATCGCATTGGAGCTAGCCGTGGAGCACCCCCATCGGCTCGGAGCGCTGATCGTGAACGGCGCGGAAGCTCAGTTTCGACCGACACTCGGCTCGACGATCGCTCGGCGAGTGCTCGAGCGCTTCCCACTGCCCAGCGACAACCGCTTCGTCAACCAGTTTTTCCATCTGCTCTACGGAGCGAAGCCGGACCCGAGCCCTCTCGTCGATTACGTGGTCGACCGGATCTGGGAGACCGACCAGAGCGTGATCGCCGAGCGGCTGACCATGCTGGAATCATTCGACGTTTCCGATCGACTCTGGAGAATCGAGGTGCCGACCTTGATCCTGGCAGGCGCCCACGACGTGATTGTCCCGGCGGCACGGCAGCGAGCGCTGGCCGGCGGCATTCCGGGCGCCCGGTTCGCGACGATCGAGGATGCAGGCCACGTTGGATTCTTGACCCACAGGGACCTGGTCGTCCGCGACGTCCGCCGGCATCTGCGACGGGTTAACGAAAAGATCTCGCCACAGAGATGACTCAAAACGGCGGCGACCGCCGGGTACCCCAAGACCCGTGCAAACCTCTCCGAGGGGCCTCAATCTGAGCGTTTCTTCCGTCCTCCCTCGTCCGCCGTCCGCCCTTCCGACGCTCTTGGTCGGATCCGCCGGTAGAACTCTCCCATCGCCTCGACCTTGTCCCATTGAGGATGCAGCGTCCCCCAGACGAAGACCTTGACTCCGGTCGCCGGAGGCCGGGTCCCATGGTCGAGTACGTCGCCGACCTGGGACGCCGCAACCGTTTCGCCCCAGTCGGACAGTTGCACGATCGGCCAGATCTTGATCCGTTCACCGGCCTCGCCCTTGATCCCCAGGAATCGTCCCAGCCAGGCAGTCTGGCGCGAGATCCAGGCTGGGTCGGTCGCATGGCCGAACCGCGCGTGGTAGGGCATGATGGAGAGGACATTCAGGTATCGAGCCTGCGCCTTCAGGTCGATCGCCAGCTTGTCGCGCAGTGCGTTCTCGTGCTCCGATTCCGACCAAGGGCAGTGGAACGTCCCCAGGAGTGCGCCGGGCCGTTCCTCGTCGACGATTCCGCGGAACTCGCGGACCCAGTCGGTAAAGACGTCGCAGCGCCACTGCACCCAAGCCGGCTTCTGGGTATCCAAGATCCGCCTCGCGCGCTCGCCCGTCGGTCCATCGGCGAGCGAGATCCCGGTCTCTTTCGTGAACCGGGTCAGACAGCGGTCGCAGAAACAGGTATCCGGCAGGTTGGGCTGTGCCTGCTCCCAATTGGCATGGGCATGATGGTAGTCGAGCCAGATGCCATCGATGGGCGCAGCGCGGAGGGTTCGTCGAAAGGCTCCCATACGGTCGCGGCGATAGCCCGGATGGGTCGGGCAAATCCCCTGCCAGCCGTCGGGCGGCGAGGAAACGTGCCCGTCGGCCCCGATCGGCCGGGCGTTGGCATGGTCTTTGAGGTAGCTCGCATCGTGCATCGTGTTGAATTCGGCGAAGATCTTCAGGGCTTTCGACTCTGCCTTCAGGCTCGCCACCAGCTCGTGGCTGACGGATTCCGACCCGATCCAGATCGCATTCACGCCGTAATCTTCGAGAGTCTCGCGCCGGTTGAAGATCTGCGTGGGCACGCCGCCGTAGATCCCTCGAATGGCGATCGCAGGCCGCTTGCCGGGCCGCGCGGGCGGCTCGTCAGCCGTGAGACACCATTCCATTCCCGGGCCGATCAGCGTCAAGAGACACCAGGTCAATGTTCGTCGTGGGCAATGCATCACCTAATCTCTCTTCCCGAGCCTATCCTGTCGCTGATCGGCCCGAGGCCGCCTGCCAGCGGATCGAAGCGGACAGACGATCTCAAGTTGTTTTTGAGCGCGACTGAATCCTCACGGCGAGACGGATCAGCAACAAGACCGCGATGACATTCAAGACCAGTTTGCCGATGACATCGATCGGCGGCGCGCCCCCGAGCTTCAACACCAGAAATCCCGCCAGCATGCTGGCGAGGATTCCTCCAAAGATGATCGCCAGTCGGCAGGAATCTTGCCAGGCAGGGGAACGTGACACGTGGGCGATCAGGGAAAATGCGACGCCAGCCAAGGCGAGTCCGGCGACCAAAGGGATCACGGGAGGTAGTGTTGGAGCCGCACCATAGGCGAGGAAAACGAGGGCAAACCACGGTAACCCCAGTCCAAAGGCCACAAGCCCGACCGGCCACGGTCGGGGCGCCGGCCGGTTTGTTCGGTGCTCCGGCCGTGATGACCATTGTGGACCGAGGGCGGTGGCGGCTAACGCCACGATCGCGGCCAATGCGATCATGACCGAGCGGAAGGGAACCTGGTAGGCCAGCTCGGGAAAAAAGCGGGGAACAAACACCTGTCTCCAGGAGTACCAGGCGACGAACGAGGCAAGCACGAAGACCGTGGCGGAGATCACGACACCCCGCGTTCCCAGCCACGGTTCGTCGCGACGTGCGGGAAAGATCAACTCCGTGAGCTGGATGGGCAGGACCACGACCCAGATGCTTTCGTAACCGAGTGCCCAGAGAAAGTACACCCAGTTCACACCGAGCGCGCGACCGTAGGGATGGTTCAGGTCGGCACCCACCAGCGGAGCTAAAGAGGTCTGCTGGATCAGACATTCCTCACCCACTGCAAGGGCGATCCCCATGAGCAGGATCGCAGTCCAGCCCCGGCGTCGGCATCGGACCACATCTCGGATGATCAGGACGCCGCAGCCCCAGATACCGATCTGTGGAGCCAGGACGAATATCGTCGTGATCCGCGTGGCACCGAAGAGAACTTCGGCAATGACCGGCGATAAGAGAAGCAACGCGACGACAGGAGCCGAACGCCGCCATGCCGGCGGAGCCGGCGAATCCAAAGCGTTGCTTCGCATGTCTGGGTTGCTCATCGTTCATCGATTTCGGTAGAGCGAGGCCAATGGCTCATCTGATATAGCTTGATAAAGAATAGCTTGACTCAGATAGCTAGTAGGAACTATAGCTCGCGGTCGCTCGTAAGGCAAGACCCGATCAGTGACTCCGGCCAGTCAAACCTTGCTCTATCTTTGAAGAGTGAGTATGGGATGAGGTATCGGACGTCATTGCGGGGCTCGATTCGCTGGCGGTGCACGAAGGGAGCAGCAGGCCAGTCCGGAACCGGCTCGAGGGACCATGCGAACTGAATTGATGACGCCGCGGCTGGAACAGGCGATGAGCTGGGCGGCGCGATGTCACGCTGGACAGACTCGCCGCAGTAGCGGCACACCTTATTTCGAGCACCTCGCGGCGGTGGCGCTGATCCTGGACCGTTCGGGGTTCGACGAAGAGGTCGTGATCGCCGGCTTGCTGCACGACATCATCGAGGACACGCCCGCGACCTGGCAACACGTGGCCATGCGGTTCGGGGCGGACGTGGCCGAGATTGTGCGGCATTGCTCCGAGGTCAAGACCGACGCGCACGGCAAGAAGCGGTCCTGGATCGACCGCAAGCGCGACCACATTGCGGCGCTGGTCGACGCTCCCCTGACCGCCAGGGGGGTCACCCTGGCCGACAAGCTGCATAACCTCATCTGCATCGAGCTCGACTTGCACGAAGGGCGCCCCGTCTGGTCTGAGTTCCACGCCGGACGCGAGCAAGTCCTCTGGTACTACCACGCCGTGATCGACGCCTGCGGCCACGACGATCCTCGGCTCGCCCAGCTCGCCGCCGGCTGCCATGACGTGCTGGCTCGCGTTGAAGCGCTCGAAAAACGATAAATCCCCAATCGAGCTAACTGGCCAGACCCACGCTTTCGTTTCCATGCACGCTTATCGGGATGGCAATTTCCGCTTGGCAAGCCGGTGAACTTAGATTAAACTGGTTGAGACTGGTTGAAATCTAATGGAGAGCGATCATGGAAACAGTAGGTTCGTTTGAAGCCAAGACCCACCTGCCGCAGCTTCTGGAACGGGTTGCCAGGGGTGAAGAAATAACCATCACCAAGCATGGAAAACCTGTGGCGAGGCTGGTGCCTGCCACGACCATGAAACCCAAGCCGGACGTGCGGAAGGTCATCGAAGAGTTAAAGGCTTTCAGCAAGGGAAATACGCTGGGCAAAGGTCTCACGATCCGCGAGATGATCGACGAGGGCCGCCGCTTCTAAATCGGACCGTCTAGAAGGGATTCGCCATGGATGAACCACAGGACGGTTTCGTGCTGGACTGCTCGCTGACGATGGCATGGTGCTTTGACGACGAGGCAACGCCTTACACTGACGGCGTTCGCGACCAGCTCGCCGAGGTGCGGGCAATCGTCCCGATGCTATGGCCGCTCGAGGTGGCGAACGCCACGATCGTCGGCGAACGCCGCAAGCGGCTCGACGAGGCCCGAACCCTTCGGTTCTTCGCCCTGCTCAGCGGCCTGCCGATCGTCGTCGATGATGAAACCGCCGCGAGGGCATGGTCGGAAACCTTGCACCTTGCCCGTGCCTATAACCTGTCTGCCTACGATGCCGCTTACCTCGAGCTGGCAATCCGACGCGGCTTGCCGCTGGCGAGTCTGGACGACAAGCTCAAGGCTACCGCCAAAAGCACGGGCGTTGCGCTCTTTGCGATCCCGTGAGCGGCCCCTTCTGACGTCGGTCTTATTTTGTGCGGGTCGCGGAGGAAGAGGCGAACCGTCGTTAGACATAGCCAGGTGGCGGCTCAAATCCACCCAGCGCATCCCCGATCAATCCGGCTAGAGCGATCGGGGTGGCGTCCTCCAAGAACGGCCCCATGATCTGGATGCCAACCGGCAAGCCTTGCTTCGTTCGTCCAGCCGGAGCAACCGTGGCCGGGCAGCCGGTGAGTGTCGGTAGCGATACCCATCGTAATACATCCGAGTAATCGCGCTTTCCCTCAGGCGTGTCGATCTTCCTGTCCCTCCAAGATTCTTGCTGAGCATGAGGAAACGCCGGAACGAAGTGGGCAGGCATTAGAAATGCGTCACAGGTTCGGAAGTACTCCTGCCAGATCGCGCGTGCCCGAAGTCTGGAACCGTCCCGGACCGTCCATTCGGTATGCGGCGCGGAAAGGGCTTCCCTGATCTTTCCGGAGTAAAAATCATCAAGCCCTTTGCGTGAATCGCGCACTCGGTGACGATCCTCTTCGCTCTGATGGTTGGAGTTGAGCAGAAGGAAGAAGTAGTCTTCGAAGCATCTCTGAGGATCGATCCCACGAGGCCATCCTTCCCTCAACTGGGCGCCCTGCTTACGCAGAGCCTCCACGGCGCTGGAGATTACCTCTTTCACTTCCCAGGTGGGGGGACAGAAAGGATCGGTGACGATGTAACCGATCCGGTAGTCCTTCAACCGTGTTCCCCGCGCGGGGGGGAGATTCCAGCGATAAGCCACCGCGTCGGAAGGAGCGGGCCCTCCGATTATTTCCAACTCGAGCTGGAGATCCTGAGCGCTGCGTGCCATCGGCCCGACGACCCACAGATTGTCGAGAGCCACAATCGGCTCCCCGGGTAAGCGAGGGCCAGCACGAGGCACGACATCGAACGTCGTTTTGTGTCCGTAAAGTCCGCAGAAGTGAGCAGGGCTTCTGATCGAGCCTCCCAGGTCGCTCCCAACTTCGAGGAACCCAAGGCCGGCGGCCAGAGCAGCCGCTCCCCCGCCCGTGGAGCCACCTGGAGTCCGCGCCGGATCCCAAGGATTGTTGGTCGTGCCCGCAACGTCGTTAAAGGTCTGGTGATCACCGCCAAAGGGTGGCGTGTTCGTTTTGCCAATGATGATCGCACCCGCCTTCTTGAGTCGGGCTACGGCAACGGAATCCTCCTTCGGAACGTAGGTCTTGAGGTTCTTCGAGCCATACGTCGTCCTCACACCGGCGGTGGCGAACGTGTCTTTGACCAGAATCGGCACGCCGTGCAAGCGCCCCCGGTTGTTGCCACTTGCGAGGGCGTCGTCGGCCATTCGCGCCTGCTGCACAGCCTGCTCTTCGATCAGGGTGATAAACGCATTGATCCTCGGGTTCAACCGCTTGATTCGCTTGAACGTATGCTCAACAAGCTCACGCGACGAGATCACCCCCGCGCGGATAGCATGCGCGGCCTGCGATGCTGTTCCAAAGCTCGGATCGAAGAGCATGTTTGAAGAGGCAGCGCAGGGTAGTCGGCCATTGAACGGAGCGGCAAGCGCGAAACCCGCTGCGGTTTTGAAAAGCGATCTCCGGTTTCCACATGCGTCCATGGCCTTGGTTTCCTCGATCTTTTGTGAGGGAGTGCAGGGGAATTCCCTCATGAAGTCAGTGTCCCCCAGGGAGTTCGGGGCCGTTGTCTCAATCCCCCTTGAACCGAACCTCCCCGACATCGGTTGTCTCGCCCGGCCGGACTTTGGCCTGGCTCCTGACCGTGCGGCTTCCCATGAGGTTGCCCCTACTTGAGATCTCAAGCAAATAATCGACACCGGTCGCCACGTCGGGAACTTGGAACCGCCCATCTTTGCCTGTCGCCACTCCCGATAGGGAGGGGCGGTTGCTCCCGGACGGCGACAACCAGGCCCGGACGGTCGCCCCCGATACCGGGTTGCCGTCGGCGTCCGCGACACGGCCGACGATGGTTGCCAGCGGCTGCAGCGTGACCATGACCGGTCCCGCCTTGTCATCTCCCGGGTGGATGCGTACGCCCTTGCCGAGCCTCCGCCCCTCGTGCCGCACGAGCATGATCCGCTCGTCGCCTGGTCCGAGCGCCACGACCTCGAAATCAGCCTGGGGCATCGTCTCGCCATTGCTCGTGCTCATCCGTCGAATGACACTCGTGCCGGGCACCGGTTTGCCTTCGAGGTCAACAACCCGCACGCGGACCGAGGCGCCCGGGTCGAGCTCCAGATCGACATGCACGGCCTCGGTGCCGTCGACTGGATTGATCTCCTTCATCGACATCGGCCACGTCTTTCCGGTCGGAAAGGGGTTCCACCAGGTTGCGAACTGACCGCGCTCATCCATCCCCTTGATCGCCTCGGAACCGTAGCCGAACCGGTAGGGAACACGATCCGAGGGAGCGACGCCGACAATTGCGCGGCCCGGAAGACCGACCAATCGGTAGGTGCCGTCGGACGTCGTCTTGTAACGGTCTTGGACAATGACCAGCACGCTGCGGTTCGGGCCGAATTCTGGCATGCTCTGGGCGAACTTGTTTTCCAGGAAGGGCATGTAATGCAGGGAAACGCCGCTGATCGGCTGGCCGGTATTCTTGTCCGTGACCTTGCCCGTAATCCAGATCCCCCGGTGCAGCTCGACCTCCATCGAGACCAAATCGATTCCCGGCGGGTCGGGGACCGAGATGTTCCTCATGAAATACGGCTGGTCATCGTTCGGCAGGAGCGTCAGGAGATGCCCGACGTTGGCGCGCGCTCGGGGGAGTTGCTCCTTGGAGAGCCCGACCAGCCGGAATCGTCCTTGGTCGTCAGTGGCCGTCTGAAAGTAAGGTATCACGGCGACATTGGTGCGCAGGCGCCGGCTGCTCTGGACGATCACACCCGCAAGGGGTTTCTTGGTCTCGGCATCGCGGACAATCCCCTCAACCGGCCGGCCGGGAGCGGCGGAGTAAGTAAAGTCTGCCCCATAGATCGTCTCCGGGCCGTACGGAGAAAAACCGCGGGCGCGAAACGACTCGATCGGGCGAGTGACGACCGTGAAGAAGGCCGAGGCGATCGTCGGCCCTTCCAGCAGCACGTGAGCAACCCGCTCCGCACCGAAGCTTTCGAATCGGAACCGGCCCTGCTGATCCGTCGTCACCTTTCGGGGGGCTGTAGCAGGCACTTCAAAGAAATTGAGGTGCTGTCGAGCGATCAGCGCCGGCTGGTCGTTTCGAACGGCGTCGAGCCAGGTTGTCAGATCTCCGGTTCGAGGGGTCATATACGACGCGATTCGCACCGTGGCCTCAGCGACAGGCCGCCCCTCGAGATCGATGATCCGCCCCGTGATCGGCCCATCATTTTTTGGTTGAGGCGCCTGCGGTGACGGCTCGAGAGCCGTCCCGGGCTTCTCAACCTTCGGCTCATCCCCGAGAACCAGGCGATTCCCCTCTCCAACACCGATCAGCCCGGCCAGCAGCGTACCGGCCAGGCCAGCAAGCAAGGTGACAGCGACAGCCCGCGCGCCAGCCCGGGTTGAGAGCATCCGCGAGGTGTCCAGGATCCGCGTCACCCGCCGCGCCAACAACGACCGTAGCGAGATCATCCCCACGCCGGCCGGGGCCAGCGGCGGCAACGTCCGCTCGGCCAGCTCGAGCAAGTGACCGGCGTATCGAGCGCGGTCGGCCCCGAATTGCACCACGTAGTCGTCGCAGACCTCCTCTGCCGTCGCCTCCAGCCGCCTCGACAACACCCAGAGCAATGGCTGCACCCAGAGCGCGGCGGTTGACACCTTTCGGAGCAGGTTCCAGAGGCCATCGCGGCGGGCGAGGTGGGCCAGCTCGTGAACGAAGGTCTCGCGCAGGTTTTCCTCGGCATCCTCCGGCAGCAGGATCGCGGGCCGACGCAGCCCATCGAGGCAGGGACTGGACAGGAAGGGGGTGCGAAGGACCGCCGGGGGGCTCAGGCGCATGCGGAGCGCGATCTCGCGGCAGATCGCAATCGCGCCCGGATCAGCCTGCACCGCCGAGGAGCGAAGCCGGACCATGTACCAGCGACTGACGAGCAGCCGCGCTCCCAACGCGGCCGAACCCAGCAGCCATGACCCCAGGCCGAGTGAAATGCCCCAGGCGAGCAGGGTGGTCAGGGTCCGCGACCAAGCCGATTCGGGCGGCACCGTCCTTGGAAGGGGTGTGCGCTCCGAGTCGGCCCGCGAACGTCGCTCACCTACTCGCGCGTCCTGGGGAACGATGGCTGCCGGCGACAACGTCGCCGACTCGAAGATTTCAGCTCGTTCATCGAGCAGTCGATCAGACGCCCCAGCGACAGCCACCTTGGTCGTCGTGAGGCTCGGCAATCGGATCATCAGGCCGTTGAATCCCACCGCGGTCACTAGCATCGATACGCATGGACAGAGCAGGACGGCCCCGAGCATGGTCCGGTAGAGGGCCGACTGGACAGCCGGCCCTGACCGCCGCACCAATCGACCGGCGAACAGGCCCAAGACCAATAAAACGGTCGATTGGATCAAGCAGGTCAGTGCAAACTCGGCCGCGGCCATCGACCCGGCCATGAGGAATCGCCACGTCATCACCGCGCCTCCGTCAGTCGTTTCGTTGTTGGTCGATCAACCTGTGGAGCTCGTCCAGCTCGTCGCGCGACAGCCGCTCGTTTTTCAGGAGGTGGATAACCAGGCTGCCCACGTTGCCGCCGAAGACGCGCTCCAGCAACTCACGGGTCGCGGTCCTCTTGACCTTGTCTTCCTTCAAACGGGGGTAGAACACGAACGTGCGGGCTTCCGCGTCGTGTCCGACCGCCCCCTTCGTCTCGAGTTGCCTCAGCAGGGTCTGCACCGTGCTGTGGGCGACCGGCTCGGATTCATTCAAGGCGTCCGTGATCACACGGGCGTTCGCCCTCCCTCGGTCCCAAAGCACCTGCATGATCCGGAACTGCATCCGCCCGAGTTGTGTCTCACCCATCCGAATTCCCTCCGCGATCGGTGTTCGTTTATCGAGATAAATCTACTGAAGTAAATGATCGAAGTCAACAGGGGACGGAAAGGGTCGCCTCTGGAGGGAGGAAGCGTCATCGCGCGCGAGTTGGGGGCAAGCGAAAGCCGCGGACATCGAGGGCGGGGAAGGCCTGGGAGCTTCACCTCGCCGCATGGCTGGGAATCCACCCCCTCGGGAGAGGATTTTCAACTTTTTCGTTTTGTCTGTTGATCATGACGGTGACGAAGGATAAATTATCTGTGTCGGTCGAGAGATGACACACAAGCCGGCCGACTTTCGTGTCGTGCTACCGTGGCACGACGGACTAGAGCCCGACCCGACTCGAGGCTGGTCTCCGGTGGGATCGGGGAGGCTAGAACGAAAGGAGGTGATCGCGTGTGTAGTGAGAACCAGGGGCGGCTCGCCTAACGGCAGCCGACGGGTTGCCCGTCGGGCAGCCGCACTTCTTGACCATAGCCTTACGGTTAGGATCGACCAGGTTCGAGCCTGAACGGTCATCGGACCTGGTCGAATCCTGTTTCCGTGAGCTTGAATTGCCTAGGCCTCGTTTTTGGAGCGACTTCTGTTGGCTCGATTCCTCGTCGATGGTGGCTACGGTCTCTCTTATGACCGCGGTTGGTGGTGGTCTTGGTCATTTACCAGATCCACTACAGGTCGCCGGGCCGAGGACGGAGCATCCCTTTAACTCCTGACTCGACTTCTCGAAGCATACACTTCAAGCCCCGGAACCTGTCGCATGGTTCCGGGGTTTTTTTTGTTGGGAGGACGGTCGACCGTGATCGTGGTCATGAAACCTGACGCATCATCCGCGCAGATCGAGCATATGGCGGATCAGATCACCTCCCTCGGGTTGAAGCCCCAGGTGATCCATGGAACGCACCAAACGGTTATCGCCGCGCTGGGGGAGGAGCGACCCGGGCTGACGGAAGTCCTCGAGCCGGGCGATGGCGTGGAGAAGGTCTTGCCGATCATGTCCCCGTACAAGCGGGCCTCCTCGGAGCTCAAGCGCGAGCGGACCGTGGTCAAGGAGCGCGGTCTGGAGGTCGGGGGCACGCGCGTGGCGATGATCGCCGGCCCGTGCTCGGTCGAGAGCGAGGAGCAGATCGTGACGCTGGCGCGCCAGCTCAAGGCATTGGGCGCCACGGGCCTGCGCGGAGGCGCGTTCAAGCCGCGGACCAGCCCTTACAGCTTCCAGGGTCACAAGGAGCTTGGCTTGAAAATGCTCGCCACGGCCCGCGCCGAGACCGGGCTGGCCATCGTCACCGAGGTCATGGCCCCCGAGCACGTGCCGATGGTGGCCAAATTCGCCGACGTGCTCCAGATCGGCGCGCGCAACATGCAGAACTATCAACTGCTCCAGGCCGTGGGTGATTCGGGCAAGCCCGCCCTCTTGAAGCGCGGCATGAGCGCGACGCTCGATGAGTTCCTCCTCGCCGCCGAGTACATCCTCGATCGGGGCAACCCGAACGTCATGCTGTGCGAGCGCGGTATTCGCACCTTCGAGGACCACACCCGGTTCACTCTCCCGCTGGCGACCGTCCCCTACCTGCACGAAAAAAGCCACCTGCCGGTGGTCGTCGACCCCTCGCACGGCACGGGCAAGTCGCGTCTGGTCGCACCGATGGCCGGAGCCGCCGTCGCCGCCGGGGCGGATGCGCTTTTGATCGAGGTCCATGAGGATCCCGAGCACGCCGTCAGCGACGGGGCCCAGACGATCACCCCGGCCGCCTTCAAGCAACTGATGGACCAGTGCCGCCGCATCGCCGAGGCCGTCGATCGGACGATGTGAGTCATGACTTGGCCCAAGAGGTCCTCGTTGTCGTGTTTCGCGAAGTTCCGAGGTTCGACAGGCAGCGTGAGGGGTCGTTCCGGGCATGGCTTCGGCAGGTGACGGTGAACAAGATCCGTAACTACCGGAGGAAGCGTCACCGCCGTCCCGCCGCCGGGCTCGATCCGGCCGACGGGTTTCTCGAACGGCTGTCCGACCCGAATGACGACCTCGCCCGCGAGTGGGACCGGGATCACGACAACCATGTCGTTCAAAAGATCCTTGCCGTCGTGCAGCCCGACTTCAGCCCGACCACCTGGCAGGCGTTCCAGCGGTTTGGCGTCGATGGAGTCCCCGCCGGGCGTGTAGCCGAGGAATTGGGACTTTCCGAGAACGCGGTCATTCTTGCCAAATCTCGGGTACTCAAGCGGTTGAGGGAGGAAGCCGGCGACCTCTTGTGGTAAATTCCTGTTTTCGCGACAGGTTCGATGCGGAACCGGCCTCTCATCTTCAGAAACAGTCGCTCGACCCGTCCCCGGAGACCGACCGATGGACGCCCATTTAGCCCCGGATCCGACCGACCAGACCCTGAGGTCGTACGGCCTGGGCAAGCTCGACGGCGGTTCAGCGGCGGCGGTCAACCAGCATCTGGAGCAGTGCCCGGATTGTCGGAAACGGGTTGCCGAGCTGTCGGCCGACAGCTTCCTGGAACGGATCCGCGCCGGTCAGAAGCCCGCGGGCGATTCGACATTCGGCCAGTCGCAACCCGGCGGGACGCAGAGCTACAAACCCACGAACGCCCCGTCTCCGCCTCCGGCCGGCACGCTCCCGCCGGGCCTGGCTGACCATCCCGATTACGAGATCAAGCGAGAACTTGGCCGGGGTGGCATGGGCGTGGTCTACCTGGCGCACAACACGCTGATGGATCGCGACGAGGTGCTGAAGGTGATGGCGCGGCACATGATGGAACGCGCTGGGGTGCTCGAACGCTTCCTTCGCAAAATCCGGGCCGTCGCCAAGCTCCGCCATCCGAACATCGTCACGGCGTACCACGCCACCCGGCTGGGCGAGAGCATCATCTTCGCGATGGAGTACGTCGAGGGTCTCGACCTGTCGAAGATGGTCAAGGCCAAGGGTCCGCTTCCGGTCGCTCACGCGTGCAACTTCGTCTATCAGGCAGCCCTGGGGCTGCAGCACGCCCATGAGGAAGGGCTCGTGCACCGCGACATCAAGCCTGGTAACCTGATGCTCTCCAGCAAGGGGAACAAGGCGACGGTCAAGGTGCTCGATTCCGGCTTGGCCAAGGCGACCCGCGAGGAGAAGGTCGACAGCGCGTTGACCTCGGAAGGCCAAGCCATCGGCACCCCCGACTTCATCGCCCCCGAACAGATCCTCGATGCCCCGAGCGCCGATATCCGGGCCGACATCTACAGCCTCGGCGGCACCCTCTATTACCTCCTGACCGGCCGCCCACCGTTCGAGGGGAATTCCGTTTACGACATCTACCAGGCCCACATCTCCCGGGACGCCGATCTGCTGAACTTTGTCCGTCCCGAGGTCCCGGCCGAGCTTGCCGCCCTGGTCGCCAAGATGCTGGCGAAGGACCCGGCCCGCCGGTTCCAGACGCCGGGCGAGGTCGTGCAATCGCTCATGCCGTTCTTCAAGAAAACGAATGCGGCCTTTAAGAGCTCAAAGGTGGACGTCTCTCAGGCCAGTCAGTCGACTGCGGGTCAGCCGGTGGGCCAAGCGGTCTCAACGCCGCCTCAGCGAGCGACGGAATCCCGAGGCTCGGCTGTCCGGGCTAAGACGGCGGCTGAGCCGACTGTTCCGGAGGCTCGGTGGGAAAGCCTGATCGAGTTCCGGGAGACGGAAAGCTCGATCGAGGCAAGACCGTACATCGCTCCCGCGCGGCGGTCTCCTTGGGTTTGGCCGGCGGTGGCCGGCGGGGTGTTGCTCTTCGGCATCGTCGTCGCCTGGGGGGTGGTTCTCAGGGTCCAGGCCTCGAACGGGTTGATCGAACTGGTGAAACTCCCGAGCGATGCCGAGGTCTTCGTCGATGGCGAGGAGGTGGCCGTCACCTGGCCGGGTGGCGGCAAGCCCGCAGTGGTCACGGTTGCCCCCGGCAAGCACAAGATCAAGGTGAAGAAGGATGGACTCGAGGCGTCCGGTGAAGAAGTGACCGTCCAGGCGGGAGGGAAACAAGAGCTCATCGTGTGGTTTGTACCTCTCCCGGACGTGCGCGCGGGTAAGGACGGCCCACCCGCCGACTCGGCCGAGGCGACGACGGCTCCGCTGACCCTGTCGCCAAAGAGCGCGTCACCAGAACCTCCCAAATCGGAAAGCGGCAAGGACCAGGCTCCGCGCGATTCTGTGCCTGGCGACAGGGATCGCCGAGCGGCGGAGACGGTGTTGGCGCTTGGCGGCTCCGTGACGATCTGCGTGAACAGCCGGAATCAGTCGATCGAGCCCGGTAAGGCCCTGCCGAGGGAGGCTTTCCAGTTGACGCACGTCCGTCTTGGCGACCAACCTGAGTTGACCGACGCCGGGCTTGAGCCCTTCGAGGGGCTAAGGAATCTGATTGACTTCCGCCTGGGTAAGGTCCCGAAGGTAACGGATGCCGGCGTCGCGCATCTGCGGAATCTGCCGGGGCTCGAGGTACTCTGGCTGGACAGCAAAGGCGTGACGGACGCCGGCTTGGTGCATTTGGAGGGTCTGCCAACGCTCAAGATGCTCGGCCTGCGAAATACAGGCGTGACCAACGCCGGACTCGTGCATTTGGAGAGTCTGCCGCAGCTCAAGTTTCTGGCACTCGTGGGGTCGGGCGTAACGGACGCAGGGCTCGTGCACCTGCGGGGTCTGGCCCAACTCGAAACGCCGCCCGCAGCCGAGCCGGTGCCGCTGGCACCGGTCCGGCCGTCGCGGCCCGTGATCGTTGCGGCCACCGTCTGAATGCACCCTCCGGCGTACCGATGAAACCGGCAGACGGTCAAACAGCAGGCCAACGTGACGACGGTTCACCCCGTGGTACAATTGTGGCTGATTGGATCTCGACCGCGGTTGCGATCCGAAGGGGGTGCTGATGAGTACCGTCTCGAAGTTTCGGGTCCTCCAGCCGCCTCCGCCTGAGGAACCACCCGATCCATTTCGCTACGGCTGGCGGTACGTCCGCGTCCAGAGACTCGACGGAACCGAGTCGTTCGACCAGGTACCGCTCGCCTTGGAGGACGTGTTGTTTCCCGAGACGGGGGATTTCCTCGTGCAGACCGATCCCCATGACCACGGAATCCGATTCGACGGAATTGTTCCGCCCCGTCGTCGTTCTGGGTAAAACCAAGGCAGCGGAATCATCGTTGTCCTCATCAAGAGGTCTTGGCCCATGACAACCGCCGTTCACGCGTTACTCGAGACGTTTGACGCCCTCTCGGACGTAGAGCGTCGGGAAGCCGCCGTGGAGATCTTGCGGCGCATGACGCCGGCAGAAGGTGAATTGCCGGAGGGCGCGCTGCTGGAAGCGGCCGACGCCCTGTTCTGTATGCTCGACTCGGAGGAGGCGGCAAATGCCGGCTCCTAACCGCGGCGAGGTCTGGATCGTGGATCTGGGGATGGCCGGAAAAGTCCGTCCCTCCGTTGTTTTGAGCGTCCCGGCCGGACCCCAGGATCGTGCGCTGGTCACGCTGGTGGCGCACACGACCAGCGCCCGCGGTTCGAATTTCGAAGTGGACGTCCGGTCCCGGTTCCTTGCAACCGTCATTTCGGCCGGTACGCGATCGCCCGCCGCACGGCGGGAGGCACGGGTGCGTCTTTCCCCTTGATCGCCCGCCAGAGGATCTCGTTGAGCTCGAAGTCGTCGATCTTGTCGTACTCGTCGAAGTTCATCTTCAACGACCGGAGGGCGCCATAGGCCGTGGGTGCATTGACCTCGTTCAGATCGATCCGCGCCGGTTCGTGGACATAAGGCGTCAGATCGGGCTTGCCGGTGAACGACGCGAACATCGGCCGGGCTGCCGCGTCGTACTGCGAGAGGGGCGCAAGGCCCAGGATCAGCTCGAGCGTGCGGATCATGCTGACCGTGCCGTACTGGGTGCTGTCCAGGTGCTTGCGCTTCGTGTAAGGGCTGATGACCAGGCCGACCGTGCGGTGGGCGTCGACGTGGTCGGGGCCGTTCTGAGCGTCGTCCTCGATGACGAAAATCGCAATTTCGGGCCAGTGTTTGCTTTGGCTGATCGCGTCGACGATCCGGCCCAAGGCCAGGTCGTTGCTGGCCACGCAGGCTCGGGGCGTGTAGGTGCCGGGGCGAGTGCCCGTGGTGTGGTCTTCGCCCAGGCTCATGACCATGAACCGCGGCAGCGTGCCGTTTTTTTCGAAGTCTCCGAATTCCCGAATGAATGTGTCGGCGCAGTCGGTGTCTCGGGCGCGACCGCCTTTGACCTTGGGAACACCGTAATCGGGGCACATGTGGCCAATCAAGCCCGGCACCGCCCCTTCGATCTTGAACGATCCATCCGGCTGGCTGACCCGGCGCCCGTACTCGCCATAGCTGCGATAGGTGAGGCCCGCCCGCGCGCATGCGTCCCACAGATAGCCCGAGGGAGCGTTCGAAAGCTCTCCTTCCTCATCGTCGCGGACGCCGGCCCGCCCCGAGTAAGTCAATGCCCAGTTGCGGGCGATGTAATCGCTGTTGTACGCCATCGTCGACCACGGGTGGCCGTCGGCTGAGACGTGCCCGTTGCAGTAGAGGTTGTCCAGAATCACGAACTCCTCGGCCAGCTTGTGGTGGTTGGGCGTCACCTCGCGCCCGAACATCACGAGCGTGGGGTCGCCGTTGCCCCGAGTCAGATCGCCGAAGACCTGGTCGTACGTGCGATTCTCCTTGATGATGTACAGCACATGCTTGATCGGCGATGGTTCGCCCACCTTGGTGGGAATGGCGGTCTTCTCAGGGTGAGGAGCGTCCGTCAGCAGCTTGTCCGAATAAGGGCAGTTCTTGTAGACCGTCTCGGTGTACCGGGCGAGTGTCCTCTCGTCGGGGATCGGAACGACCGACAGCGATCCCGACAGCGTCGTGCCGATGTACGGGTACGGCGAGCTCCGCCGTCTGGCGACCGCAACGCCGTCTTTCGTCGCCTTCGATTGTGTTTCGGCCTTCACCGGCTCGAACGGGTTGGCCTTGGTTTGGTTACCCTTGCCGACTCCCACGAGAAGGTGCTTGCCGTCGGGCGTGACCGCAACCGCCGTCGGATACCAGCCGGTGGGGATGAATCCCTTGACCTGGCTCCGGTTCGGCGTGGCGACGTCGATGACCGCGACATCATTGTTGTCGGCGTTGGCCACGAAGAGCGTCTTGCCGTCGGGGGCGATGGCGAGCGCGTCGGGGGTACTACCTTCCGGTGCCCTGGGAAAGAGGGCCGTGTGAATGGTCTCGGTGACGATCCCGCGCTTTGCGTCGATGACCGAGACCCAATCGCTCGATGCGCACGCGACGAAGATCCGGTCGTCCGTCGGGTGAACAGCGATCTGGTTGGGGTGCTCGCCGACGGCGATCTTGGCCACGGTGCGGAGGTCGCCGGGGTCGAGAATGCGTACGGTGCGGCCGGCCCAGTCGGAGACGAACAGTTGGGTGCCGTTGCGCGCGAGGATAACGTCATAGGGCCGCGTCCCGGCCGGCGCGGTTTTCAATTCATTCTGGCTGGCCAGGTCGAGCGCGGAGATCGTTCCGCCGTTGACGTCGAGTGAATAGAGCACCTTGCGATCGCGATCCAGCACAATGCCGCCGCGGAAATGGCGCGCTTCCCTGGCGCTGCCGGTCTTGGTCTCGGCTTCAGGGCCGCTCGTGCGGGTCAAGCGGCAGTCCGCCAGGCGAAACGCGTGCAGCACGTTGCCACCGCCCCCCGACCACCAGATCCGGTCGGCCTCGGCTGCAACCGCCAGGCCGAACCAGCTTTGGCGGACGGCCTGGCGATCGACGACCTTCTTGTCCGCGAGGTCGACGACCGACAGCTCATGGGCGTTGTACCCGCTCGTCGCGGTCAGCACGTGGCGGTTGTCGGCCAGCGGAATGATATTGAGCGGCAGGTCGGCCAGCGGAATCTGCTGGCCTGCCGGTTTCAAGGTCCAGCCGTTGGGCAGGAGGAACCCCTGGCTCGTCAACCCGGCATACCGGGGAGCGTCCTGGGCCTGGAGCGCCGCGGCGAAGGTCAGGATCGTGGCCGCCGCACAAACCACCATGGCGGCCGGCTGGGAGCATCGTGTTCTCATGGGTCGGATCTCTCCACGCAAGGGCGGGTCGCAGGGTTTCGCTTGGATCTCCCACCATGGTGGACGATCGCGGGTGGCGAGTCCAATGAGTTTTTGATGGAGGTCAGGGATTTTCCCGGGAGAGTTCAAAATGCCGTTTTCGGCGCGCCCGCCAACTTTGATGTCCCCTCTTCTTGATCTCTCACCACGAAGGCTCTACACCCTTGCGAAACCCGAAGGATTTCAGACACTTGTAGGATCGTGCGAAATGTGGGCTGATCGAAGGTTCGCGGCACTGAAGGGGGACTCCATGGCGATCACAACGAAGAGGGGCGCGGTCGGAGTCGTCTGGGCCATCGGCATCGGGGCGGTCCTGGGGCTGAGCGTGGCCTTGGTCGAGGTGCCCGCGGGTGCCCAGGAGGCGCCGACCTTCGAGCTCCAGGATTTCGGAGTCATCCCGCGCCCGGCGCTGCAGATGGTGCTCTTGGGTATGGAGTCGGTCCAGAAAGAGCTGAAGATGACCGACGCCCAGAAGAAGGAAGAGCAGGCGATCCAGGAGCGGCGTTTCCACAAGATCCGGCAGGCGCGCCGCGACATCAAGGACATCGCCAAGTTTCGGGCCGCCCGCGACGCTATCATCAATGAGATCGACGCGGCGATCCGGGCCAACCTCAAGCCGGAGCAGCGCGAACGCCTGGATCAGGTCCAGCTCCAGGCCCAGGGGCCGCTCGCCTTCGCCAGACCCGATTCCGGGCCGATGGCCTTCACCGGCCTGCCTCTTACCGAGCGGCTCAAGCTCTCCGACGACCAGGTACGGCGGGCCCGGGCGATCGTCGAAGCGGGTGAAAAGGAGATCGCCAAGGCGGCCAGCTTCCCGATCGTTTTGGATCCGAAGAACGGGCCGCCGAGCGCGGAGACGGTCCGCAAGCTGGTCGAGAGCCCAGAATTCCAGGCGGCCAAGCAGAAGGCCCGCCAGGCAGGCCGGGACGCATGGGCTGCTGTGATCCGGCGCATCGAAGCGGTTTTGACCGACACCCAGCGCGGGGCGTACCACAAGCTGCTCGGCGAGGCGTTCGACCTGACCAGGCTACACGAGGAAGGGCAGGATGAGCCCGAGACTGATCGCAGGTTGGCGGCCGCGGCGCTCGGCCTCGGGGGCGGCCAGCGCGCCGACCCAAGCTTCGATGTCAAGGTCGCCCGGCCCGCGTACACCCAGCAGCATCCAAGGGTCATGATCGACGAGGCCCACCACAACTTCCATACCGCAGGCGGTCGGTACAAGCCGTTCGCCGACCTGGTTGCCAATGATGGATACCGGGTCTCGCCCAACAGGGAGAAGTTTACAAGGCAGGCCCTGGAAAAATGCGAGATCCTGGTCATCGCCAACGCCCTGGGACCTGACGGCATGGACGACCGCGAGGCGGCGAAGCCGGCGTTTACTGAGGCCGAATGCGACGCCGTGCGCGACTGGGTCAACGACGGGGGCTCACTCTTGCTGATCACCGATCATCGCCCGTTCGGCGATGCCGCTGAGACCCTATCGAAGCGTTTCGGCGTGGAAATGAGCAAGGGCGTCACGAACGACCCTGAGAACTCGGAGAAGGATCGCCCCGCGGAGCTCTTGTTCACCCGGGCCAAGGCTCTCTTGGGAGATCATCCGATCACCAGGGGACGCGACGACTCCGAGCGGCTCAACCGCATCCAGACGTTCGCCGGCCAGTCGCTGAAGGGGCCGGCGAATAGTACCGCGATCCTCAAGCTCGCCGACACGGCGATCGACAAAGTCGGCGACAAGGATGTCTCGGCCGCCGACCGAGCCCAGGGCGTGGCGCTGGGATATGGCAAGGGCCGCGTCGTCGTCCTGGGCGAGGCGGCCGAGCTCTCGGCCCAGATGATCGGCCTCGAGAAATTCGGCATGAACGTCCCAGGCCTCGATAACCGCCAGATGGCCCTGAATCTCATGCACTGGCTCTCCGGCCTGCTCGAACGCCGGGAAGGTGTACGCAAAAAGGCCGGATAAAAGAATCAACCGGCCAACTCCCGTGGTTCTATCCTCAAGAGTGCATCACCCAGCCGCCGTCGACGTTGATCGTCTGGCCGGTGATGTTCCGCCCCTGGCTCGAGGCGAGGAAAACGGCCATGGCGGCAACGTCCTCGGGCTGCTGCCAGCGGTTCAAGGGGACGAGCTTCTTGATCTTGTCCGCGGACCAAGCCTCGTAGGATGAGCGCTCGGATTCCGGTTGCTCCCTGGCCCAGGCCTCGTAGACACCGCGGTTGAGCGGGGTCTGGACCATGCCGGGGCACAGCGTGTTGACCCGCACGCCGTAAGGTGCCAGATCCTTGGCGGCGCACTGGGCGAAGTTGATGAGTGCGGCCTTGGCAGCGCTATACGGAGGGTCGGTTTGCGAGCCGATCTGGCCGGCGACTGACGAGAGAAAGAGCATCGTGCGCGACGACCTGGTGCACACGCGCGTGTTCGTATCCGCGGCCGGTTGGGCGGCTGTTGCCAGCGCCGGGGCAAACGCGTGCGCCACGTTCACCGCGCCGATCAGGTTGACCTTGACCACCGGCTCCCAGTCGGCCGGTTCGAGTTTCCAGAACGGAAAGCCGAACTTGCCCGAGCCGGCCCCGACGGCGAAGACGACGTGGTCGCACTGACCGAATCGGCGCGCGACCGCGTCAGCCGTGCCGCGGACCGCGGCGTAATCGGTCACGTCGGCCAAAAGCCCCAAGGAGAACGGGAGCAGGCTGGCCAGATCAAGGACGCTCGGCTCGCGATCGACGGCTGCGACCTGGGCGGCCTCAGCCGCAAACGCCCGCGCGATCGCCGCGCCGATCCCGCGTGCCGCCCCAAAGACAACCGCCACACTCCCCGCCAGACCCAGATCCACGGCACAAGCCTCGGGACGTGACGAATCCGTTCACTTGGAGCCCTGGCGGCCGGCTTGCTGGTTGCCCCGGCCGATGTCGACCATCCGGTCGCGAGTGGAAGCTTCGGCGTTTTTCGCCTGTGTGCTTTCCCGGGCCTCGCGGACTTGCTCCGCCGTCAGTCCGCGGGTCGCCGACAGCTTGCCCTTTTTGCCAGCCGATTTGCCCTTCCCTTTGCCCTTGCCCGGCCCGGCCGGCGATCCTCCCGCTCCGGCACCCTCGGCCTGCGATTCTTCAGCCCACTCCGGTTGCGCCGGTAGCGCATCGGTCAGCTTGTACCGCCCAAATCCCGCCATCGCGATCCCCTCCTTCAAGAATCATCTTGGACGACATCTCCTGGTTGATTTATAGCAGATTCGTCACGCGCCCGCGAATCTTCTCCCGGTTACAATCGAAAACGGACTCCCGATCGATTACTCTCTAACGGCTGACATGGGTCGAGTGTTCGTCCCATTCTGCTCGTTCGACTCGCCGTCAGGAGTGCTTGGAGCCGTTCACCATGGTTCGCGCGATTCTCGTCTGGCTCGCGTTTGGCCTGTTCGTACTCGGTGGGCCGGTATCCGCCGAGGAACCCGATATCCCCGGCATCCCCAAAGCCGAGCATCCTCGGCCCGACGCCATGCGAGTGCCCTGGGCCAATCTCAACGGCCGTTGGGAGTTTCGATTCGACGCGAAAGATCAGGGGCTCCATGACGGCTGGGAAAAGCCAGGCGCGGCGGGTTTCGACCGGACGATCGTCGTCCCCTTCCCCTGGGAAAGCGAGCGATCCGACATCCACGAGACCAAGGGCACGTCCAAGATCGGCTGGTATCGCCGCCGGTTCATGGTCCCCAGGGAGTTTCGAGCCGACCACCGGGTGTGGCTTCGTTTCGGCGCAGTCGACTGGCGCGCGGACGTTTGGGTCAACGGCCGGAAGGTCGCCCAGCACGAGGGGGGATACACGCCTTTCGAAACCGATCTCTCCGACGCCGTCAAGCGGGACGGCGAGAACGTGGTCGTCGTCCGGGCGTTCGATCCGACCGACCCCGCCCTGCCCACCGGCAAGCAGGTCGGCTGGTATACGCCAAGCTCGGGCATCTGGCAGACCGTCTGGCTCGAGGCCCGTCCCAGGACCTACATCGCGGACTTCCGGATCATGACCGGCATTCAGCCGGCGAAGGTCAAGATGACGGTGGACCTGGCAGGCTTCGACCAGGCGAAGTATCAACTTTCCCTGCAGTCGACGGATCCGACCGTCAAGGAGATCACCCAGACCTTTGAGACGCCGAAAACCTCGACCGGCGAGCCGGGCCGCGGAAAATCGATTTACTCCGCTCAGCTCGAGTCCACTGTGCAGGACCCGAAACTCTGGACCCCCGAGACTCCGAACCTCTACGACGTGACACTCGAGCTGATGGATGCCGGCGGCAATCGCATCGACTCGATCCAGACTTACTTCGGCCTCCGAACGATCGGGCGCGGCAAGTACGGGGACGAGCCGTTCGAGCGGATTCTCTTGAACGGCAAACCCGTCTACCTTCGTGCCGCACTCGACCAGTCGTTCAATCCCGCGGGGATCTACACCGCCCCGGACGACGACTTCTTGAAGCGAGACATGATCATCGCCAAGACCATGGGTCTCAATGGGTTGCGGATCCACATCAAGCCCGACGAGCCACGCCGGCTTTACTGGGCCGACCATTTCGGCGTCCTGATCCTGCAGGACATGCCCAATACCTGGCGGCAGAATCACCAGGCGCGCGCGGCGTGGGAGCAGACGATGCGGGAAGCCGTCGTCCGCGACCGCAATCACCCCGCGATCGTGGCGTGGGTCGCCTTCAATGAGACCTGGGGGCTGGGCCGGCCCGAGGATTACAAGAAGGATCCCGATACCCAGGCATGGGTGGCCAGGATGGTCGAGGAAATCCGCGGGCTCGATGGTCACGAGAGGCTGGTTGAGGACAACTCACCTTGCAACTACGATCACATCGCTGCAACGGATCTGAATAGCTGGCACTTCTACATCGACAACCACGATGAGGCGCGGCGCCACATCGAAGGCGTCGTCGCCAAGACCAGCCCCGGCAGCGGTTTCAACTACTGCCCGGGCCTGACCCAGTCGACGCTCCCCTTGATCAACTCGGAATATGGCGCGGTCTCGGCCGGCGGCGGCGATCGCGACATTTCATGGGGCCTGCGTGACTTGACCACGCAATTGCGCAGGCAGCCGAAAATTCAGGGGTTCGTTTATACCGAGCTCTCCGACATCGAGTGGGAGCACAACGGGCTCGTCAACTACGACCGGACCTTCAAGGTCTTCGGCTACGACACCTGGCTGCCCGATATGCGGCCCAATGAACTGCTCGGCGCCGACTTCATCGGCTACGACACCCCACCGGCGATCGTCGGCAAGCCCGGCGCGACGATCACCGTCCCGATCTTCGTCAGCCACTATTCGGACCGCACGCACCCGGTCAAGGTGCGATGGTGGGTCAGTGGCTACGACTCCCGCGCCGACATCCGGACCGTCGTCCAGCCGACGAGCTTCCCGATCACCTGGAAGTCGTACGACGTGGTCAATCTGGAACCACTCAAGTTCACTCTGCCGGACTATCCTTTCGTCGGCGCCCTGCTCTTGACGCTACGCGATGAGCAAAACCGGCGGTTCGCGGCCAACTTCGTCAATGTGGTGGTGAAGCCCGACCGTCCCTTGCCTCGCATCCAGCGCCGCGGTCCCAAGGAAGTGGTCGTCCGGTTCGCGCCCGGCGACTTCGCGCGCCAGCAGTGGTCCGATCCCGCCGCCGCGCCGCCTGGCAAGGTCTACGGCCGGGGCAAGGGCTATTTCGAGTATCGACTCGATCTCCCCGCCTCGGTGGCGAAGGCTCATCCCGAGTCGTTCTATTACCTGTTCCAGGCGGGTTCCAAGGCTAAGCGGGAGCGAGTCGACTGGCCGCAGCGCGTCAACCGCCAGGATTACCCTCAAACGGACATGGCGCGCACCTGGTCGTCCACCCTGGTCTTGTCCGTCAACGGACGGCCCGTCGACAGGATCACGTTGCCCGACGACCCGGCTGACGCGCGGGGTGTGCTCTCACACCTGGCCGGCGTGGAGCAGGGCAGTCACGGCGAGCTCGTCGATGGGATGGTGACGCTGACCGATCGCGACCGTGCCGGCCTCGCCGCCGGCGAGCCCCTGCTGTTGCGTCTGGGCGTCCCCGATAACGCCCCCCATGCCGGCGGCCTCTGTCTCTTCGGCACCGACACGGGCGAGCTGCCTCTCGACCCAACCTTCGCGTTCCAGACCCGCGACCCCGTGCCTCCCGACCTGGGCGTCGACCCCAATGCCCCGATCGCCATCCCGGCGGGGCCTTGAAGGCTGCCCGCCGTCACGAATCGGGGCCCTTCGGTCCCACCCTCCCTCCGGATTGGGCCAGCACGACCCGGCAGCTTGGTTTGATGCCCGGGCGTGATCTGGTCTCAGCCGGATCGGTCGCCATCCAGGAATTGTTCGCCGTCGCCGGTAAGCAGCCAGTGGGGGTGAACTCCGGTTAACTCGATAAATCGCAAGATCGAGTGCGCGGGGATGGTGCAGCCGGTCTCGTAGTTGTGCAAGGTCCGGAACGGGATCCCCAACGCCTCGGCCAAGAGCGGGCCTCCATTTTCACCGTAAAGCGCCACCCGGACGTCGCGCAATCTCCCGGCGAGGTCGCTCTTGAGTGTTTGCCAGTCGGAGTCGGGAACGGCGTTTTCCATGGAGGGTCCCATTCTCTAACCAGGAATCAGTCCACTATCTTCAGTGTGATCACGCTCGTGAAGGACTTTCATTATCTCCCGTTCAACCGCTCGATGCCAGAGCGCGAAATCAAGACAGCGGCTCGGCAAGGTGCTCCCAAGCTGGCTTGAAGACAATCCACATGTTGGCAAAAATGGATGGATGGAGTGAGACTCTCACGCTTCATCTTTCGCTCCGATGATTCCATCCAAAAAAATGACGTTGCCGTCATCACGTCGCGATTTCGGTTACCAGGATGCCGCGAAAGATCTTGACCCAAAAAAATTTAGTTGACGCCATCATGTCGCGATTTCGGTTCCTAGAGTTGCAGCAGCAAGGAAGTGCCCAAAAGAGTGATGGAACAGCCGCAGAGACGCTATCCGAGGTTGAGCCGCGTGTTTGCCACCCAAGAAGTACTCGATCATCTCGCGAGTCGCGTTGAGCACGCCTATGGGTTGCGCCGGCCGCGCTGGTGGCGTGGGTGTTCGACCCAGCGCGTGTGGTTTGCGGCGGCGCTGCGGCTCTGGGGGGTCCATGCGCAGGATCCGCTTCGGATTCCGCTCGACGCCGAGTTGTTTGTCGCGTCACAGCCCATCTCGACCGCTTTTGCCGACCCCTGGACAGAGCTGGCCGAGCCGGAAGCGGCCCGGCGATACCGGTCCCGCGTGCGCCGAATCGTCCGCCGGCTGGGCTCCGAGCTGAGACGAGAGGTTCGCCGGGCTGAGCGGTTGATCCAGCGGGGCCATGAAATGAGTGCCGTGCTGAGCGTGCAAGACGGCCGGTTCTCCCCGCTGGGATGCTTCATCGTCGCCCAGCGGGCCGGTCTGGCGGACCTGGCGGACCGGTTTGCCGCGGCAGCAGCAGCCCAGCATCGGTCGTGCCCCTTGTATCGATCAGCCAGCCTCGCGCTCATCCCGGCCGATTTCTATCCGGACGAAAACCTCGCGCTCGTGCATCAGACCACGACGGCGCCGCGCGCCGAGAAAACCCTGTTATCATTGAATTGATCAGGTCCTGACCGTGAAAAGCTTGGCGAGCTTTTGTTTTCTTTAACATAATGGTATAATTATCTGATTTCAAATGCTCGGGCATTTGACTGTTGACCGATCGAATCCCCCCGCCGAAGAAGTTCTCCAGGACCGCCGATACTGAAACAAGGGATCGGGGCTTCAGCCGCTCCGGCACCTCGTCACGTCGATCGGCCGGCACCAGTAATCCATCCAGGGATGAGCCGATTCGTGCCCGCAGTGCCGCAATGCGGCGGGCCGATGATCTGCGTGGTCTCGCACGCATCCTTGATCCGGCTTGCTTGCCTCTTTCATTTTGATCCACCAATTCCAGGAGATCCGCCATGCGTACGCGCCGACACTTTCAACCAACGCTCGATGGGCTGCCCAGCCGAATCGCTCCCTCCGCCGTCGGTGGGCTGCTGCATTCCTCGGTGCTGGGCCACATCTCGTTACCCTCGGGCCAGCAGCCGCGAGGCGCCGCCCCAATGGATTCGGACATGCCTGAGACCGGCACTGGGGGGCCCATCGTCCTCACACCGCCCCCTATGCCCCCCCCGTCCACGCAACCCTGTTAGGTTCGAATCCGCCTAAGTGGACCGGCGAAAAGGATCGCTCAGGTGTAGGTCAGGCTGGAAAGCCTGACCTACCGTTGGCGTTCTTCTGCGGTTCCATCTAGATACCTGTCAGCGAGCTCGAGACGTGAGAGCGTATGGCCATGCGCCGGCTGAAGGGGCTCCGTGCATGGGACCGGTCAAGGCGACCGGCCCCAATCGGGATCAAACCAGCCACCTCGCACGGAAAGTGATCCCTAGATTCGGTTATTTTAGGAATTGCGCAAGATGATTGGGAGGAGTGTACGACCCTTTTCGACACGAATTGCACTTTTATTTCCGCTATTTTACCCATTTCATCTATTTTCCTAGGAGAGCCCTCTCCCTATTTAGTCTTTTTAGCGCAAAAATCTTTTCCCCCCCCTGCTTGCTGACGCTACAATGTTGGCAACGACGCGATCGCCGGGCGGCGCGCGACTCGACTCGAGACGTGGTTTGCGGCCATGCGCCGGCTTTCCGTCGTCACAGGGGGCATATCGCCATGACGCAGTTGTCGTCACATCCGGAGACGGAATCCGATCTCGCCACGACCTGGCACGAGGCTCAGAAGGGCAATCAGATCGCCTGGGAGACTCTGTTCAAGGAATGTTATCCCAAGGTGAGGCGCGTCGTCCGCCGCAAGTTGAATCGTTCCATGCGCTCGTTGTACGATTCGACCGATTTTGCCAATGATGCGATGGAGCGCTTGGCAGCCAACCCTGACCTGCTGCAATTCCCCTCGCTCGGCTCCTTGATCGCGTTTCTTGCACAAGTCGCCGAGCAGAAGGTGATCGACGAGTATCGCCGGCAGCACACGCTCAAACACAACATTGATCGGGAACGACCGCTCGCCGCTTACGATGACGGTCCGTACCAGTTACCTTCGGACGAGCCGACGGCCAGCCAGTTGGCCCAGGCGAACGAGTTCAATGAGCGGCTTCTGGCTCGTCGCGATGAGACCGAGCGCGTCATCATCGAGCTGAAGCAGCAAGGCTACTCCAATTCCGACATCGCCGAGCAGACGGGTTGGAACATTCGCAAAGTACAGCGGTTCCTGGAAAAGCTCTTCAACTCGCTGGCCGAGCCCGGAGATTGAGAATGAAGACGCGCCTCGCCTCGGTCCGCGCTGAAGGCGGACTCGATCGCGTGGACCGCGCCGTGCAATTGCTCGAGGAGGAGTGGCGACGACACGGCGAAGTCCAGTTGGAAAACTTCTGGGCCGAGCAAGACCGCACTGGAGCGGCTGGTCCGGTCGATTCCCTTGGGTTCCTGGCGGCGCTGGTCAAGGCTGATCTCCGTCTCCGGTACGACCAGGGACAAACACCCACCGCTGCCGGGTATCTGCAGCGGTTCCCGGAGCTGCGCGATTCTGACAGCCGCGTGCTCAGCTTGGTCTACGAGGAATACTGCCTGAGCGAAGAGCGGGGCAGTGCGCCTGACGTCGACTCGTTTTGCGACCGGTACCCCGAGTGGAAGAGCTCACTGGCGTCGCAGCTTCGCTATCATCGCTTCTTCAGCCAGGCGGCCGGAGTGAGCCCTTCGCTGCCGCGCTTCCCCAAACCCGGCGAGAACTTCGAGGAATTCCACCTGTTGTCGCTCTTGGGGAAAGGGGGAACGTCCTGCGTTTTTCTGGCCAGGGACCTGTCCTTGGGCGGCAAGCAAGTCGCCTTGAAGGTGACCCTCGACCGCACTCAGGAGCCGAAGGTTCAAGGGGTGCTCGATCATCCTCACATCGTGCCGGTCAACTCGGTCATCTATCAGGCCAAGGGCGAGCTCTGCGGGTTGTCCATGCCGTTTCGGCCGGGGTTGCCGCTGGACGAAATCATCAGGCGGCTCAAACCAGCCGGGCGGCCGCGCAAGGCGATGGCCATCTGGCAGGCGCTCAATAACAAGACGGACGGCGCTCAAGGCCCGCTGGTCCAACCCGGCGCGGAACCGATCGATCGCGACAGCGGCCGGGCCGGGCCGCGGGGCGACGGTTGGGAAGGATTTCCCGCCCGCGGAACCTACGCTCAAGGTGCGGCCTGGATCGTGATGATCCTGGCGCGCGCCCTTCATTACGCGCACGGCATGCGGACTTTTCACCGCGATGTCAAGCCCGCGAATGTGCTCTTGACGCTGCTGAACGGGCCGCAGTTGCTCGATTTCAACCTGGCCGAGTCACCTCACTCGGCGGACCGCGCTCGGGCGGCGCTGCACGGGGGGACCCTGCCGTACATGGCTCCCGAGCAGATCGAGGCCTTCCTCAACCCCGAGCTCTGGGGCAAGGTCGGAGCGGAGGCGGACATCTATTCCCTGGGGCTGGTCCTGCGCGAGTTGTTGACGGGTCAGAGACCCGAGCTGCCCGTCGCTACGCCGGACCCCTCCCGGGCGATGCGCGACCTGCTCGACCGCAGGCCCTTTCTCGACGTCGCGGTTCGCCGCTTCAACCCGGCAATCCCCTATTCGCTCGCGGCGATCGTCGCAAAATGCCTGGCCCTCTCACCCGACGACCGCTATTCCAGCGCCGACTCGCTGGCGCGCGACCTCGACCGGTTTTTGAACCATCAACCCCTGCTCGATGCCCCAAACCCGTCACGGCGTGAGCGCGTGACCAACTGGGTGACGCGCCAGCGCCGGCTGCTCAAGGGCGCGGCCTGCGTCATGGTGGTTGGGATCTTGGCTGGAGTCTTGGTTTCCGGAGGCTTGCTCTCTCGAAACGGCAACGAGCGGCCCAAGCTCTTGGTCATTACCTCGGTCGAGAGCCTGCCGGACTTTCAGTTCGCGGTGGACTCCGTCACGCAAGGGTTGCGTCTCAAAGAGGTCGGGGAACGGCGCTCTCGGTATCAACGGGCCGTCGACTTGTTGTTTCCGCTCCAGAAGGAGTATCCCCATTCCTGCCTGATCAACCTTTACCTCGGCGTCGCGCTCGATAGCCTCGTCGCACTTGATAGCCTCGCTCTCAATGACAGGGACAGAAAGAAACAGATTGCCGAGAGGTTCGTGCGCACGGCCCGTGCCGCCCCCGACGCCGAAGCTCCGCGGGTCGCATGGGCCAACGACCATCCCGAACTCGTCGACTACCTTGTCGACTTCGCGAACCTCAGGATCCAAAGTGCCGACGAGGTCGCGGAACGATTCGACCGGGAAGACCCCGAGAACGACGAAAAGACAGACGAAGCGGTTCGGTGGCAAACTTACGAGCTCGCGGGGGATGCGCTTCAGCTTGCTGAAAAACTCGATCCCAATTCGGAGACGATCCAACGCCTCCTCGCCAAGACCGAGGAAATCTCCTCTGATTATGCCTCGGCGTACGATCGACTCTCACGATTGATCGAGTCACGCCCGTCCGGCGACAGACCGGTTGATTTTTTTTGTCGAAAACTGCGAGGCCGAGTCGCCTTCCTTTGGACCGAGAGTCTGCGGACGAAGCATGACTCGCTCGACGGAGGAACCTTGACCCGCCTCAACCTAGCCTCGAAAGACCTGGATTGGTGCGCCCGCTGGCTAAAGCTAAACACCTTTAATAAAGGCGATGAACTCAAGAAATACCACGTGATGCATGACAAGGTGCGTCTGACGCTGACCCTGGCCGAGGTTGAAATCGATCTCGCTCTTTCCACAAGCGCCGATGAGCATCTGCAAAGTGCCGGCGAGATGATCGACCGGTTGATCAAGCATTCTGAATCGAACGGTCTGAAGTTCCCGAAGCCCGCATCTTTGACTCAGAGGTTGAACGATGCGAGCCGGCGCAATGCCCGGGGCCTTGCCGGCGGGCCCAATCCGAAACATGGCTCGAGCCAACCAGCGAGCGATGGGTAACACTCGGGATAAGCGATCGCCTGCTGCCAGGAAAGTAATGTCCGCCGGTCTTCTCCGCTACGGAGCAAGCCCCCTGAGTGCGCCGTTCGGTGACGGGCTCTCGCACGCATCGACCCTCCCTGCGACAATGATCCCTGCGTCGTATGCAGGCTTGCTGACGGCACGATCCATTGCGACTGCGCCGATGCAATCTACAGGGACAAGGCGTTCTGCAAGCACTTCTTTGGCCTCGTTGAACAGTGTTTGATCTGAGGTTTCAACAGAGAGGTGAAACGATGAAGAGATTTTGCGTGCCATGCTTTTTCGTTCTCGCGTGCGGACTGGTCGTTGCTGTGATCGGCAACGCACTTGCCGTCCCCCCGCCGACCATTACAATCAGCAATGAGTCGTGGTCTGCCGGCTACGGCTACATCATGGACTACCATGTGGTCGCTCTCGACTCCCAGATGCCTGAGACTGGCAAGTCTAGCCCGATCATCCTCGCACCGCCGGGATCGCCGTGGCCACCGACGACTGATCCTGTCGTCCTGCCGTGTGCGTCCTATCCGTCAGGAGAGGGCGACCCAGTGCCCATGAACTAGACCGTGCGTTCACACGAGGCGCATAAAAAACAACGACCTGACAGCAGGCTAGAATCCAGATGGAGAACGGAGAAACTGCAAGACGTTGACGCGCGGTTCTTTAGGCCGGAATCGGCCGTGCTCACACCAACCCGACGCGTAAGCGAGGGTCGCTCTTCGGACGTGTCCGGAGCGAGTTTGGTCTCGCGAGAACAGCGCCTCGCTTACGCGTCGGGTTAGTATGATTTTCGCGAGCGAGCCATGCGGATTCAGATCGTCTTTCAATCGCTGGTTTCTAGCTCGTTGTCGGCTCATCGATAAAAAAAGCCCTCTGGCCTGCGATAGCCGGAGGGCTTTTTTTGCGTCCACCCCTTTTTTTCGGACACGGCTCGTGTCCAGATCGGCTGCCTCCGTCATCGAGCGAAAGTGCTGCCGCCTTGCGCGCTCCCGGTTCTCGACTGTATTGAGCACGGGTCGTCGTATCGACACCACGCTTGACCGGTGCGGCTCCCCAGGACGAGAAGCCGGCGCAGCGATATCCCGGTTGAGCGGGCTGATACCCCCACTCCTCAGGCGGTATCGGAAGAACAGTACGAGGGGATTGCGCGAAGGCGGCAGCCAGTCCGGTTGCCTCCGCCGAAGGTGCGCTTAATTAAGCAATCGGCTGTTCGCCCAACCCGAGTCGACTTTTTCCGAGGAGATGTCCTAGTTTTTCAATGGATGGCTCTGCGGGAAGAACCGACAGCATCGCCGAGTGAAAGTCTATGAGTGATTTGATTACGGAAATCTGGTCGGGCCTGAAGGATGCCGGCATGCCGGACGTGATGCTCTATCTTTCCGATGGTTCGGCCTGCCGGTGCCACTGGAACGAGACGGCGTTGATCGGTGCGGTTCGCGTGGCCCTGCTGGCCGACCAGGAACGAAAGATTGTGCGAATCGTGCCGGTCCACGAATGCCAGGGGATCGGCGTCGCCAGTCCCAAGGGGACCGACCCGGCCGGCTTCCGCTCGGTGGTCCAGGGCAAACTCAACGAACGATTCGGGGCGGGGGAAGGTCTCCCTCGACCAGCGTCTTGACCGGCGATCGCCCTGGCTCCGGCACCGTCGTTTCCCGGCTGCGGGGATGAAACCGCAGGTGAACGTCTCGGAGCCGGCTCAGCTCGACGCGTGTATAGATTTGAGTTGTGGCGATCGAGGCGTGGCCGAGCATTTCCTGGACGACGCGTAAATCGGCGCCACGAGAGAGAAGGTGGGTGGCGAAGCTGTGCCGGAGGGTATGCGGGCTGACCTCGCCGTTCAAGCCAGCCGATCGGGCATGGCGTTTGACGATCTGCCAGAGGCCCATCCGCGATAACGGACGGCCCGACTTCGAGACGAACACGGCGCCGGTCTGGGGGTTGCGTGCCACCAGGGCCGGGCGATCTCGTTCGAGATAGATGGCCACTGCCCGGACGGCAGCCGAACCGAGCGGGACCTGTCGCTCCTTGTTCCCCTTGCCGACGCACCGGGCCGTCCCGGCCTTGAGGTCCAGGTCGGCGGGCCGGAGCCCGACGACCTCCGAGGCGCGGCAGCCGGTTGCGTACAAGGTCTCCAGGGCGGCGCGGTCGCGACGGCCCAGCCGCGTGAGGGTGCTCGGCGTTTCCAGCAGCCGATTGGTCGCGGCCGGTGAGAGCACCGTCGGCAAGCGGTCCCAGACCGCCGGCGCGACCAGCAGCTTGGCGACGTTTTCCTGCAGGCGGCCATCGAAGACCAGGAACCGAAAAAAGGTCGACAGACTCGCCAGGCGCCGGCAGACGCTGCTCGGTGCGAGGCCGTCGCGATACAGTGCGTCGACATAGCCGCCCAGCGCCGGCGCGTCCAGACTCGCGAGCGGGCCCGGCGCCTCCGACTTACGCCAGCGGATGAACCGCATCAAGTCGGACCGGTAAGCCGCCAGGGTGTGGGGCGAAACCCCACACTCCGCCATCAAATAATGCAAAAACGGCCCGATCGGATCGCGGTCCGGGGTGGGGCGAATCGGTGTGGTCGTCATGCAAGGAAGCATCGGCTCTTGCGCCCTGGGGCTTGATGGAACTCGCGCCCGGGTGTGGAATCGATATCGGGGGACCCATTGGAACAGAACCCGACCGACACCCGCATCGACGAGCTCCTGCTCCGCTGGAAGCAGCTCCGGGCGCTGGGAGTTCCAGGACGATCTGGCATCCAGCGACACCAATGGGCGTGATGTACCCGTCGAACTGGGATCAGCCCAAGATCTACCAAGGCTTCGCGGAAGCGGCTAAATTCTTCAAGCAGAAAGAGAAGAGCAGACCACCCTATCCAGGAACCACGCCATGACCCGCATTGAGCTGAGAACGCACGCCAAGAACGGAGTCCGTTTCTTGTTCGTGCTGGTGGGGGTAGTGTTAGCCATGTTGTGCACCAAACTGAAGGCGGGCTGGCTCGTCGGGCTGGCGTTGGCCACCCTGGTCGTCAGCGCGGCAGCGGCACTCGCCGATCAGCAGACAACCAAGGAGGGCCGGGGCGCCCCGGCGCAAGAGGCCCCGCGGGAATCTGTCACGCCCGTCGTGAGACCTCCCGACGTGGCAAAGCTCACCGGTTCGTCCGTCGCCGTCATCGTCTCGCTACCCCCTCGTGCGGAGTTGCACCAGTTGCTCCGCCGCGCGTCGAGCGAGGCGTTCGCGAACGAGCGTGACGTGGCCGCCCCGAAGATCGCCGCAGCCCTCGCAGCCGCCGGCGACATCAGGGCCGCGTTCGGGTGGTCCGAAACGGACAGGCAGCCCTACGCCTTGCTCCGCGTCGCTGGCGTGTAGCATCAGGCAGGCGATACCGCCGGCGCCAGGGAGACGCTGCATGATGCCTTTCGCTCGATCAGCAACCACCCGAACATGAGAGGACGCGACGGGCGGTACAGTCAGATCGCTTCCGGGCAAATCGCCAACGGCGATATCGACGGCGCAGTGCGGTCGGTAGGGGCGATGAAGGGGAAGCCGGGAGTCAGCCAGAACATGCCGGCCTCCGCGCGCATGAACCTCGCGGAGATTCAGGCGATGGTTGAGACACCCCCGGTGCCTTGAAGACACTCCGGTCGATCGACAACCAAAACTACCAGCGGTTCGCCCTGCAGAAGGTCGTGTCGGCCCGCGCGGCAGCGGGCGATGTGGCGGGTGCCCTTCGGCTGAGTCTCGACGAGTCCGAGACGCCGGAGGAGCGAGGTGCAGCCATCGAGGGCCTGGGACAGGGCGTCGACGCTCGCTTGTCGCTCAAATAGGCGTTTCACAGGTCTTCAACGCCCTCAAAGGCCGACAACGACCCCGCGCTGGGCAACGTCAACTGGATGCTCCCGTTCCAGACCAACCTCACGGGCTTCGTCGACGCGGTCGCCGTGCCCCTGGAGCCGCGCGTCAAGCCAATCGTTTTCACCAAGCGGCCCGACAAAAAGCTCTCCGACCGCGAGGCCAAGCGGAAGCCGTGAGACCCGGGCTCGGCGTGGCACGGGCTCCCAGCCCGTGTCGGGCCAGACCAGCTCTTGGACACCGGGACCATGTCTGGTAGGGTGTTGGCGCGCAGTCAACCGACGAGCAAAAAACGGATCGTTCCGGCCACGGGCCGGCGGAGAATCACTGCGCCGGTCACATTGTAAGATCACGGAAGGATCCTTTGAGGGTCATCGGCCATGGGATCGGTGGTCGTCACTTATGACCGCCAGCGTCTGATCGCACTCTTGCAGCGGGACGCGCTCAAACGGGGTACATTCACGCTGGCCAGTGGCCGTACGTCGCACTACTACGTGGACGGCCGCAAGCTGACCCTGTCGGCCGAGGGGGCCGTCCTGATCGGCGCGGGCGTGCTAGAGCAGCTCGCCACACGGCCGGAGGTCGAGGCGGTGGGGGGGCTGACCCTGGGGGCCGACCCGATCGTCGGCGCCACACTGGCGCTGGCATCCGGCGCCGGCCTGGGCCATCTCCGCGGTTTCCTGGTTCGAAAAGAAGCCAAGACCCACGGCACAGGCAACCTGGTCGAGGGTTCACTCGAGCCGGGCTCCACGGTGGCGATCGTCGATGACGTGGCCACCACCGGCGGCTCATCGCTCCAGGCGGTTGATGCCGTCGAAGCCTTGGGCTGCAAGGTCGCGGTCGTCATCACCGTGCTTGACCGTCTTGAAGGGGCCGCCGCGGCCTTCGCCGCGCGGGGCCTACCGTTCCACCCCCTCTTGACCATCCGCGACCTCGGCGTCGAGCCCTTGCCGCCCACCGATTGATCGCAGGCAGGGGACGATCGCCGGGATCGGGCTTTTCTTGACAGTCCTGCGTTGAAAGCCCAAGGGAAGGAGCCCATGGAGACGAGCCTGCATCGCGCGCTGAAGGAACGGTACGCGGACGGAGAGGATGGCCGCCGCGAAGTCGTGGTCGAGGGGTTTCGGGTTGATGCCATCGATGACGCGGGGCGTCTGGTTGAGATCCAGTCAGGCGCTCTCGGCCCGTTGCGCGGGAAATTGCGACGGTTGCTGCCGGAGCATCGACTCCGGATCGTCAAGCCGGTGGTGTTGAAGCGGCGGGTCGTCCGGAAATCACGGCGCGATGGGCCGGTCGTCTCGGCGCGGTGCAGCCCGAAGCGAGGCTCGGTCATCGACGTATTTGACGATCTGATGGGCGTGGCCCGCGTCTTCCCCCACTCCAATCTGGAGATCGAGGTGCTGGGGGTCACGATCGACGAGGTGCGGGTGCCTCGCCGCCGCTGGCCAGGTTACCGGGTGATCGATCGCTGCCTCGGCGAGATTCAGGGATCGACCACGCTCGCGCGGGCCGGCGACCTCTGGGCACTCTTGCCGGCGTGCTGTGACGGCGGGGAACCGTTCACGACCGTTGACCTGGCCCGGCGGCTGGAACGCCCGCTCTGGTTCGCGCAGCGGGTCGCTTACTGCCTTCGCCTCTCGGGAGCGGCCCGCGTCGTCGGCAAGACGGGCAACCGGGTGATTTATATCAAGGAGGCGTGAGCCTACATTCAACTCAGCGTCAGCCACCAGAGCAGACCCGCGACGCAGGCGGCATGATCGATCCGGCCCGTCTCGATCAGCGCTGGGATGTCGCGGATCAAGACCAGCTCGATGGCCAGCTCCTCGCTCTGGTCGGGCCGGGGTTCGGCGACCCGGCGGGCGTTGCGAACGACGATCGTGGTGATTCGCATGGTGAGCAAGGCCGGGTTGGGCCATAGGGTTCCGACGAGCTCGGGAGGATCGCCCGCGTAGCCGGTCTCCTCGAGCAGCTCGCGAGCCCCGGCGGCGTATGGGTCCTCGCCGGGCTCGAGCAGGCCACCGGGCGTTTCGAGGCTGTCGCGCCGAGAGCCGGCGCGAAACTGGCGGACCATCACCAACTGCTGATCGGGCGTGACCGCCACGACATGAACCCCATCGGCCAGGTAGGCGACGAAGTAATCATGGACCTTGCCGCTGGTTCGCGACCGGAACCGCTCGCGCCGCAGGCGTAACAACCAGTTGTCCGCCAGCGTTCGATCGTGGGTGCCCTCACCGTCACTGACCCAGGACGGTTCGGCGGGTGAAGGAAGATGCTGATCGGCCACGCCCTTTGGTCCTCCGGTTGCTCGTTCCTTTCGTCGATCGCTCGATCATCGCACACCAAGGACCAAGGACCAAGGACTAAGGACTATACCTTACGCGGCCATAAGTGCGACATCATCGAATTGCTGGAAATTGAGCGTCATCAACGAGGCCAGTGGCTCGGCATACTTGGTCGTCAGACCGTCCAGAACCTCTTGGATGGCGGCTTGAAAGTCACGGAACGT
>JBIOJM010000019.1:0-54698 GCA_044450785.1 Isosphaerales bacterium | reverse complement strand
CATGCGGCCTCCGATTCCGCCAACCCTCGCACATCGATCTTGCCGGTGACGGCGGCGGAGCGTTCTCGTCAGCGGTACGGCGCTAGCCGCCGGTTTGCGTACCTGAAAATCAAGCGGAACCGATTAACCTGACGCTCAATAAGATCTCGTCTCGGGTATGGTCAACGGCACGGGTCGCCTTAACCCAGGACGCGTTCGGGTTCCGCAGCGATGAGAGGCTTGCCCCTTTTCTCCGCGGACGAGCCTTTCTCGCTCCTTGCCGGGTTGCTACACTGCTCACGTCCAAGCGGAAATCCCTGTTGATTCGATCACGATCAGGGTTGCGAAGGTGCCGGATACGCGGAGTCATCGTGATGTCCCGGTCGCTTTCGATCTTCGACCCGGCCTCGCCTCAGGCGGAAGCGATCCGTAACCTGGCGGTGCTCGTCCTGGCCATCACCGGGTTTATCTTGATCCTGGTCGAGGGCGTGTTCATCTATATTGTTGTTCGTTTTCGAGACCGCTCCTCGAGCGGGGCGCCGGAACCTCCGCAATTCTATGGGAGCAAACCGATCGAAATCGCCTGGACGGCGGCGCCGGCGATGATCGTGTTCATCCTCGGGCTCGTCACCACCCGGACCCTCTGGGACGTGAGCACGTTTCCGCCCAGGCATCGGACAGGCGACAACGCGCTGATCGTCACCGTGATTGGCCACCAGTGGTGGTGGGAATATCGATACGAGGAGTACGACGGCCGCAAGCTTGGCTTCACCACGGCCAATGAGCTGCATATCCCGGCGAGCGAGGATGGCCGGCCTCGGCCCGTCTCTCTGACCCTCAAGTCGGCCGACGTGTGCCATAGCTTCTGGGTACCCCGGCTCGCGGGGAAGACCGACCTGATACCGGGCCGTACCAACCAGATGGGGTTTCTGACGGACAAGACCGGCCTCTTCGTCGGGCAGTGCGCGGAGTTTTGCGGCAGTCAGCACGCCAACATGCTCCTTCGCGTCGTCGTTGATCCTCCGGATGATTTCGAGCGCTGGCTGGCCAACGAGGCCAGACCGGCAGTCGAGGACACCGCCGGACGGGAGGGCAAGCAGGTTTTCCTCTCCCAATCGTGCGTCAACTGCCACCGGATCCGCGGCACCATGGCACGGGGCGGCTATGCGCCGGACCTGACGCACCTGATGGGTCGCCAGACTCTTGCCGCGGGAATGGTCCCGAACACGTCCGAGAACATCCGCCGGTGGGTGGACAACCCAGGGTCGATCAAACCAGGGTGTCTGATGCCGGCCTTCGGGCTCTCCGAACGCGACTGCGACCACATCGCCGGCTACCTGCTGACACTGCATTGAGGTCTCTCGAGGAAAGCTGGTCATGGCTGTCGTCGACATTGATCCGAGGCTGGCGTCTCCGCCCTGGGCGGCCGCACTGCACGATTATGCGACCACGGTCGACCACAAGAAGATCGGCATCCTGTATGTCCTGATGAGCGTGGTGTTCCTGGTCGTCGCCGGCTGCGAGGCCCTGTTGATGCGCTGGCAGCTCCTGTACCCGCGGAACACGTTCCTCGACCCGGACACGTTCAGTCAGCTCTTCACGATGCACGGGACCACGATGGTGTTCTTCGTGGGGATGCCGATTCTGATCGGCATCGGCAACTACATGGTGCCGCTGATGATCGGGGCGCGGGACATGGCCTTTCCCCGTTTGAACGCCCTGGGTTTCTGGTTGACCTTCTTCGGCGGGCTGGTGGTTTACTTCAGCTTCGCGACCGGCGGCGCGCCGGCCATGGGCTGGTTTGCCTATGCACCGCTGACCGAGCGCAGCTTCGCCCGCGGGCCGGCGACTGACTTCTGGGCCCTCGGCTTGATCGTGAGTGGTATTGGCACCGTGACCGCGGGGATCAACTTCATCGCCACGATCCTGGTGATGCGCGCGCCCGGCATGGTGCTACGGAAGCTGCCGTTCTTCGTCTGGACGATGCTGTGGACCTCGGTGCAGATCATCCTCGCTTTGCCACCGTTGACGGCCGGCCTGGTCATGATCCTGCTCGACCGGAACCTGGGTGCGCATTTCTTCGACACGCAGAACGGGGGCTCGGCGTACCTCTGGCAGCACATGTTCTGGTTCTTCGGACATCCGGAAGTCTACATCTTGATCCTGCCGGTCTTCGGCATGGTCTCCGAGGTCATCCCGGTCTTCTCGCGCAAGGTGCTCTTCGGCTACGAGTTCATGGCGGCCGCCACCCTGGCGATCGCCTTCATCAGCATGGGCGTCTGGGCGCATCACATGTTCACGGTGGGCATGAGCCGGACCCTGGACCTCTACTTCGCCGCGGCGAGCCTGCTGGTATCGATCCCCACCGGGATCAAGTTCTTCAACTGGCTGGCCACCATGTATGGCGGGCGAATCCGGTTCCGCTCACCGATGCTGTTCACGGCCGGCTTCCTCACGATGTTCTTGATCGGCGGCCTGACGGGCATCATGCTGGCGATCGCCCCGTTCGACTTTCAGCTCTCGGACAGCTACTTCGTGGTCGGCCACTTCCACTGGGTACTGATCGGCGGCACTCTGTTCGGCGTCTTTGCCGGTATCCATTACTGGTACCCGAAAGCGACCGGACGGATGCTCTCCGAGCGCCTTGCCCGCTGGCAGTTCTGGCTGTTGTATGCCGGTTTCATCCTGACCTTCGGGCCGATGCACATCGCGGGGATCCTGGGCATGCCGCGGCGGGTTTACACCTACGACGCGGACCGCGGGTGGGCGATCTGGAACCAGCTCACCACGCTGGGTGCGCTCATTCAGGCGCCGAGCTTCGGCATCTTCGTGTACAACATCATCGTGTCCTTGTGGAAGGGGGAGCCGGCGGGCGACGATCCTTGGGATGCCTGGACGCTGGAATGGACGACGACCTCACCGCCCCCGACGTATAACTTCGAGGTGATCCCGCACGTCCGCAGCCGCCGGCCGCTCTGGGACCTGAAACACCCCGACGACCCGGACTGGAAGTACGAATGAGGCCGACAACGTGAGCGATGCAAGTGTCCCGCCGGCACTCTCCACCCTGGGTTCGGATCGTGCCCAACAGGTGAAGGAACAGCCGGTGCCTCGTCCGATCGCGATCGAGAAGTCCCTCGGCGCGACCCAATGGGGCATGATCTGTTTTTTGGTTTCGGAGGCGGCGTTCTTCGCAACCCTGATCGTGGCTTACGTCACCTTCCTGGGCAAGGATGAGGTTGGCCCGACGCCGTCCGAGGCGCTGGCGCTGCCGGTGGTCTTGTGCACGACCCTCTTCCTCCTGTCGAGCAGCGTGACCATTCACTTCGCCGAGCGGAGGCTTCGGGCCGGCGACCAGGGGCGGTTCCGCCTGTGGTGGACGGCAACGATCGTGCTGGGGGTGGCTTTTCTCGTGGGCACGGCCTATGAATGGCACGAGCTGATCGCCAGACATCACCTCACGATCACCCGCAATCTCTTTGGCACCACTTACTATACCTTGGTCGGGTTCCATGGCCTGCACGTGACCGCCGGCGTGGTCGTCATGGTCACCATGCTGGGCCTTGCCTTGGGGCGCCAGGTGACCGCCCGCAACCGGATCGGCGTCGAGATGGTCTCGTGGTACTGGCACTTCGTGGATGGCGTCTGGGTGGTGGTCTTCACGGTTGTCTACCTGGTTGGGAGATAGCGTCGTCCTTGGTCCTTGGTCCTTGGTCCTTGGTCCTTGGTCCTTGGTCCTTGGTCCTTGGTCCTTGGTCCTTGGTCCTTGGTCCTTGGTCCTTGGTCCTTGGTCCTTGGAAGAGTGTAAAATCATGGCGCGGTTGCAGGCCGGTAAACACCGGGGGGTGATCGGAATGGCAAGCGATCCGGACGCGATTTTGGATCTGGAGCACTCGGCAGAGCAGGATGGCTTGGAGATGCCCCGGCCGACGATCGCGCCTCTGATGTTGTCGCTGAGCCTGGCCATGCTGGCCGTAGGGTTGGCCACAAGTCCGGCCTTCATGGTTGTGGGCGCCGGCATTCTCATTGCCGGGCTCGGCTTGTGGATCTCGCAATTGCTACCGGGCCGTGGCCATATCCGCGAGCCGCTGACCGCTCCGGCTCGGCGCCCCGGGCTGGTGGCGGGGAGGCCCTCGAGTGTGGAACACTTGCACTCGGGCATGCCCGGGTACCGGCTGCGGCTACCGGCGGAGGTTCACTCCATCTCCGCCGGGGTCTGGGGTGGCGTGGTCGGTGGCCTGGTGATGCCCATACCGGCGATGGTCCATGGGCTCGTGAGCGGCCACGGCATCTGGTTTCCCGTCAATCTGCTGGCCGGCATGGTCTTGCCCGCCATTGGCCGCATGACGGTCGCCGATCTGGAGCAATTCCACCCGGGCCTGCTGCTCCTGGGTATCGTCATCCACGCTGTCTTGTCGGTGGTCCTCGGCCTGACCTACGGTGTGCTATTGCCAACGCTGCCACCCTTGCCGAAGCCGATCGCCTGGGGTGGTCTGCTGATGCCCTTACTCTGGACGGGCGCAAGCTTCAGCCTGATGGGGGCCGTCAACCCTGTGCTGTCCCGAGGGGTGGACTGGCCCTGGTTCATCGCCTCCCAGTTACTCTTCGGAGTCGTGGCGGCGGTCGTGGTCATGCAGTTCCGCAGCCTCCACGCGATTCCAAGCGGGCTCATGGGCGGTATCGCCGGCGGTCTGGTGATGCCGGTGCCGGCCTTGCTCTGGGGCTTGCTGAGCGGCGTCGGCATCTGGTACCCGGTGAACCTGCTGGCCGGTATGGTCCTGCCCGGCCTGGGAGCGCAGCCGGCAGGGGAGCTGGAGTGGTTCCACGCGAGCTGGCTGGCCCTGGCGATCGTGATCCACGCTGCCCTGTCAATGGGTTTCGGCCTCGTCTATGGTGTGCTCTTGCCGAGGCTTCGGCCGATCCCGGGGCCAATGGTCTGGGGAGGCTTGCTCTTTCCGCTGCTCTGGACGGGGACCAGCCACGGGCTGATGGGGGTCGTCAACCCGCTCCTTCAGCGCCTGGTGGACTGGCCCTGGTTCGTTGCTTCGCAGTTCGTGTTCGGGGTGGTCGCGGCGATCGTCGTCGTCCGCTCGGAGAAGGTTCAGATCGCACCCGCGGGTCGGGGCCCGGACCGAGTGGCCGATATCAAATTGGAATCAGGTGAGAATCGGTCGTGAGCAGATTTCGAACGATCGACGAACGACCGGCGCGATTCACCGCCGCACTCTCCCGGCTGCGTCCACTTCTTTTCTTGCTCGCGGCCGGCTGCGACCTGCCGGGGCGACCAATGCTGTCCGGGCGGCCCGTGCCGGCGGACCAGGTCGTCGACTTCAACGTGTTGTATGGGAGGAACTGTGCCGGCTGCCATGGGGCCAAGGGCAAGCTCGGTCCGGCGCCGCCGCTTGATGACACGATTTTCCTGAGCATCATCCCGGATGAGACGCTGTTGCGGGTGATCAGCGAGGGACGGCCGGGGACGCCGATGCCTGCTTTCGCCCGGGATAGAGGGGGGCCGCTGACCGACACGCAGGTGAGGGCGCTGGCGGGAGGCATCAAGCTGCGCTGGGGGCCACCCCAGAAGTCAGCGGGCACGGCGGTGCCTTATTCGGTCGTTGAAGGTGTGAATGCCGGCGACAAGGGGCGTGGCGCCAAGGTGTTCGCCCGTGCCTGTGCCGCCTGTCATGGGCCGGTGGGCGAGGGTGGAGAGCACGGTGACAGGCCGGTCGGCGCCATCAACGATCCGGCGTTCCTGGCGCTCATCAGCGACCAGGCGCTGCGCCGGTATGCAATCACGGGCCGCCCGGACCTGGGGATGCCCGATTATGCGGACAAGGCGGGCCGCTCCGAGGACTATCAGCCGATGACCAGCGGCGAGATTGCCGACCTTGTCGCGCTGCTGGCGTCATGGAGGCAAGGTGAAGCGCCGGACACCCGCGTCCGTTCGGGGCCTGGATCTGCGGTCATGACCGACGAGACAACGGCCATGACAAATCTCCAAAGAAGATTAAGATTAGGAGGAAGATTAAGATTAGGAAGAAGATGAAGAGCACGATGAAGATTAAGAGTAGGATCTCATGCACGTGCCTATTAAGTCCTGCTCTTGCTCGTGCTCTTGCTCTTAGTCCTCTTCGAAATCTTACTCTTCATCTTACTCTTTCTCTCATTTGCAAGCCGCTCGTCAACCTGGCAATCGAAGATTGACAGGCCGGCCGGACGACCACGGCAGTCTTGTCCACGGGACCGTAATCAATGGAACCGTCTCACGATCAGCCTTCCTCGCCCGCGGAGGCCATGACCAGGCGTCGTACGCTTTTCCGGTGGCTGACCTCCGGTTTGAGCGCGCTCGCCGCCGCGATCCTGGCGCTCCCGTTTACCGGCTACCTCTTCGGGGTGAGGAAGCGAGCGGTCGATTGGGTGACTCTGGGCCCCGTAATGAGTTTCCCGCCCGACGAGACCCGGCTGGTGACGTTCGTCAACCCGATCCGGCAACCGTGGGACGGCTTGACGGCCCATCTCGGTGTCTTCGTCCGGCATCAGGGCGATGACAACGAGGACAAGGACCGGTTCCTGGTGCTTGCCGCCAATTGTGCCCACCTGGGTTGTCCGGTCTCCTGGTTTCCCCAGTCTGGCTTGTTCATGTGCCCCTGTCACGGAGGCGTCTATTACGCGAGCGGCGAGCGGGCCTCGGGGCCGCCCCCCCGCGGGCTCTTCCGTTGCGTATGGAGGGTTCGCGGCGGGAAGCTGGAAATTCAGGCTCCGCATTACCCGACGCTGCAGGACACGCTGGAACAACCGGCCTGACCGGCGGGAAAGAGGCTGTCGATGGGGCGCTGGCTGAGGTCCGTGGCGGGATGGTTCGACGCTCGGCTGGGCGTCCGCGAGGTCCTCGTGCCGATTGTGACCCACCCGATCCCGAAGGGGGCGGCCGGTCCGATGGGCTGGTGGTACGTCTTCGGCAGCGCCTCGATGACGCTGGTCGTCATTCAGGTCCTCACCGGCATCGGCCTGTCCCTGGTGTACGTGCCGACTGCCGACAGGGCGTATGACAGCTTGCTGTACCTGAATTACGAACAGCCGGCCGGCTGGTTCCTGCGCGCGCTGCACTACTACGCAGGTTCCGGCATGGTGGTCATGGTCCTGGCGCATCTAACCCAGGTCTTCCTGCACGGGGCCTACAAGTACCCGCGTGAGCTGACCTGGGTGGTGGGTGTCCTCTTGCTGCTGTTCACGCTGGGCATGTTCTTTTCCGGCCAGGTCCTGCGCTGGGATCCCGACGCGTACTGGGGCCTGGCCGTCGGCGGGTCCATGGCCGGGCGGGTGCCGCTCTTGGGACCGCGGGTGGTTCACCTGATGCTGGGGGGACCGGTGATCGGCGGCGACACCCTGAGCCGTTTCTTCGCTCTCCACGTCTTCGTCATTCCCGGCTTGCTGCTGGCATTCCTGGGTGTCCACCTCTGGCTGGTCCTTCGGTGCGGAGTCAGCGCGCCCCCTTGCCCCGGGCGGGTGGTCGACCCGAAGACGTACGACGCGGAATACGAGCAAGAGCTGAGGGAAGGAGCTCCCTTCCTGGGCGACGCCTTGCTGAAGGATGTGTTCTTCTCGGCCGCGACGGTCCTCGTGGTGGTGTTGCTGGCGGCCGTCGCTGGTCCCACGGGCCCGACCGGCCCGCCTGACCCGGCCTTTGGAGGCACGAGTCCAAGGCCCGAGTGGCCGTTCCTCTGGTTGTTCGCGTTACTCTCGCTCAGTCCGGCGGGGGCGGAGACCTTCATCATCCTGGGTTTTCCGGTCATCCTCATCGGCGCCTTGCTCCTCGTGCCATTCTTCAGCAACCGGGGCGAGCGAGCGCCCAGCCGCCGGCCGGTCGCCGTGCTGTCGGTGGTCGTGATCTACACGGTGCTCGGCGTATTGACCTACCAGGGTGTCTCCGCTCCCTGGTCGCCACGGATGACCGCCTGGAGCGGCGAGCCGGTCCCCGTGCCCTTGGTTCGCGGGAAGACGCCGCTCCAGTTGCAGGGGGCGCTGGTGTTCCAGAACAAGAACTGCCGGAACTGCCACGCCCTGGAGGGGAGGGGAGGCCAGCGCGGTCCGGACCTGACAACCGTCGGCACGCGACTGACGCGTGACCAGCTCATTGATCAGGTCAGCAACGGAACTCCAGGGGGAGGGAACATGCCGGCTTACGGCAAGCAGTTGAACCCGGCCCAGATGACCACCCTGGCCGAGTTTCTGGTGAGCCTGCGGCCCGAGGGGCAGCCTGCTGCTCGATCGGCGGCTACTGGTCCGTAGGGGCCTGGCAATCTTCGATTGTCGGGTTCACGAGCGGCTCGCCAAGAAGAGAAAGAGTAAGATGAAGAGTAAGATTTGGAAGAGGACTAAGAGCAAGAGCAAGAGCAAGAGCAGGACAGGCGTTTGCATGAGATCCTACTCTTAATCTTGATCGTGCTCTTCATCTTAATCTTCATCTTAATCTTCATCTTAATCTTCATCCTTCCGCCTTTTTCTGGGCGAAGCCATGGACTCCACGCTTGATGCCTTCCTCCGGTCCTGGCCGTTCGAACCCTGGCTCCTCGCCTCGCTCCTGATCGTTGGGGTGATCTATGTGCGGGGCTGGTTGATTCTCCGCCGTCATGACCCAGGGCGATGGCAAGCCGGCCGGCTTGCCGCTTTCATGGGCGGTCTGACGGCAGTCTTCCTGGCCCTGGCCTCTCCGATCGAGCCGTTTGCCTTTTTGCTCCTCCAAATTCACATGGCGCAGCACCTGCTGCTCACGATGGTCGCACCACCGCTTTTCTGGCTCGGCGCGCCACAGGTTCCCTTGCTTCGCGGTATGCCCGAGTCGATCCGCGCCTACTGGATTGCGCCGCTCATCCGCTCGGGGCCGATTCGCCGGATCTTCCGTGGGTTGGCACATCCTTTCTCGGCACTCCCTCTCTTCGTCGGTGCGACCTGGCTCTGGCACGTTCCGGTGTTCTACGAAGCCGCGCTGCGATCGACTGGCTGGCACTATCTTCAGCACATGTGTTTCCTGGGCACGGCCATGCTGTTCTGGTACCCGGTCGTGCGGCCGTACCCTGGCCGGCCACGGTGGTCGCTCTGGCTCTTATTCCCGTATCTGATTCTGGCCGACGTGCAGAACACCATTTTGTCAGCCCTGCTGACCTTTTCCGATCGAGTGCTCTATGCTCCCTACGCGCAGGTGCCCCGGCTGGGAGGGCTGTCCGCCCTGGAAGACCAGTCGGCGGCGGGCGTCCTCATGTGGGTGCCCGGTTCCCTGGTCTACCTTCTGCCTCTCTTTGGGATTGGCATCCGGCTACTGTACGGCGAGTCGGAAAAGGCACGGCGGATCGTCCGGCGGCCAGGCCAGCGGGTTCCGCGCTCGCCCACCGGTGGTCTGATTCGACTTCCCATACTGGCCGATATTCCATTGAGGGGCCGGTCAAGGGAAACCTCGCCTCAGGCCGGCTTCGATCTCTTACGGGTGCCGCTGCTGGGTCGATTCCTGAGATGGAGACACGCCCGTCTTGCCTTGCAGCTACCTTTGGGTGCCCTGGCCGGCATCCTGATTTATGATGGTCTGCACGGCCCACGGGTCGCGCCGTTGAACCTTGCCGGTGTGCTGCCGTGGATCCACTGGCGCGGCCTCGTCATCCTGGGACTGCTGGTGGCGGGCAACGTCTCCTGCATGGCGTGTCCCTTCACGGTGCCCAGGACGCTGGCGCGGCGGTGGCTTCCGGCACGCCATCGCTGGCCCCGCCAGTTGAGGAGCAAGTGGCTCGCGGTGGCGCTGCTCGTCACGTTCCTGTGGGCATACGATGCGTTTGCCCTCTGGGACAGTCCGCGGTGGACCGCGTGGATCGCCCTCGGTTACTTCATCACGGCCTTCCTTGTCGATGGGCTCTTTCGTGACGCCAGCTTCTGCAAGTATCTCTGCCCGATCGGCCAGTTCAACTTCGTGCAGTCATTGGTCTCACCACTGCAAGTGAGGGTTCGAGATACGGACGTCTGCACGACGTGCCGGACCAGGGACTGCATCCGCGGCAGCGCGGAGGTCCCGGGCTGTGAGATGGGGCTGTTCCAGCCAAGGAAATCGAGCAACATGGACTGTACCTTTTGTCTCGACTGCGTTCACGCGTGTCCCCACGACAACGTCGGCATTCTGACCAGTCTCCCCGGCGGGGACCTGTGGAACGACCCGGTTCGCTCCGGCATCGGCCGGTTCGGGGAACGTCCGGACCTGGCGGTCCTCATCCTGGTCCTGGTCTTCGGTGCATTCGCCAACGCCGCGGGGATGGTCGGTCCATTGGTGGAGTGGGAAGACCGTTTACAATCCTGGCTGGGACAGCGGTCCCCGCTCATGGTGACGAGCCTCTATTACTTATTTGCTCTCCTGATATTGCCGTTGCTGACGGTCGGTGTGGCCGCCACTCTCAGCCGGCGATGGGGTCAAGTCGCGGGGGGTTGGTTAGACGTTGCGACTCGCTTCTCCTATTCGCTCGTTCCGCTGGGATTCGCGATGTGGCTGGCGCACTACGGGTTTCACTTCCTGACGAGCTATGGGACGGTGGTTCCCACGATGCAACGGTTTGCCGGCGACATGGGGTGGTCTGTCCTCGGCGAGCCGGCGTGGAGTCGGGCCTGCTGCCGCGCCGTGGCGGAATGGGTGCCGCGCCTGGAGATCATCAGCCTGGATCTGGGTCTGCTGCTCTCGCTGTATGCCGGCTACCGCATCGCTCTGAGGCAATCTTCCCGGCCATCGTCCGCTTTGAAGGCGTTCTTGCCCTGGGGGGTGCTGATCTTACTCTTGTTCGCGATGGGGGTTTGGATCGTGCTTCAGCCGATGCAGATGCGGGGCACCATGCTCGGCGCGGGGTGATGCCGGCGGGGCGGTCCGGTGATGTTCGTGCAGTGTCTCGGGGGCAAGGCGGAGGCGGTTCTGAAGATGCGGTTCGTCAAGATCGGCCTGGCCCTGGGGTGGGTCCTTACGGTGGCCCGCGGTGAGACTGCGCGCGGGGATGGGGGTACCGTGCACCTGTCGCGATGTGAGGGGGGATACCGGATTACCGTATTCACCGAGCCAACTCCCTTCCGAGCCGGTCCGGTGGACATCAGCGTGTTCGTCCAGGATGCGACCACGGGCGAGCCGATGAACGAGGTCCGGGTCATCGTCGGGTTGGCGCCGTGTGACCGGCCCGGTGAGACGGTCCGCCACGCCGCCACGACGGAGGCGGCGACGAACAAGCTATTCCAGGCGGCCGCCTTTGATCTGGCCGAGCCGGGCCGGTGGGAGGTGGAGGTCGCCGTCGAAGGGAGCCGCGGGAGCGCCCAGCTTCGTTTTGAGCTGATGGCTGCCCCGCGCGCGCCGCGGTGGCTGACCATGTGGCCGTGGGTCGGCTGGCCGGTGCTGGTGATCCTGCTTTTCTCGATCCATCAATGGCTCGTTTTTGCCCGAAAAAAATTGTCGATGCGCGCCCGATAAGCGGCTACTTGCGTTCCTCCAGCCATCGCTTCACGGTACGGTAAAGAGGCGAAGCGTAATAGGACTGGACAATCTCGCGGTACTTGGCGTATCCCTCGTCCTGCTTGCCTTGCTGGAACAACCCCCGTGCCGCGGCGAAAGCGTCCTTGGCCGGTCCGTCGTGGCGGGCGCGAAGCTCGGCAAAAGCAGCCATGACCTCGTGGGCGGCTTCGGCGAACTCGAAATCGTCGCGGAAGGTGAGGAAGCCGTCGATCCAGGAGCCGTCCTTGGCCTGGCGGATCAGTGCCAGGTACTTGGCGGCGCCGGCGGTCGCCTTGTCATTGATCGCGCGGCCTAACTCGCCGGCACGACGCTTCTGGCCGTCGTCGAGGCTCAGTGTGCGTGCGCGGTTGAGGGCGGCGACCGCGTCCCGGTATCCTCCCTCACCCAACCGCTTCCCGGCGAAGTCGAGCAGGGTCGCCGGATCGCGCGAGGCGTGCGACTCCAGCCAGCGGATCGCCGGACCGATCGGTAGACGTGCGAACATGTGAGCACCATCATTGTCGTCATAGAATCGGAAGGCGGGCCAGTCGGACTCACCGAAGACGGTTGCGGCGTACTGGCCCATGGCGAAGCCGACCAAGGGGTCGGTCTTGCCGTGGACGATGGCGAGGGGGACTGCCCGCTGTGCTCGGCGCAGCGTCTCGTCGGCATAGACACCCGGCTCGCACTGGAAGATCACGCCGCACGAGACCGGGAACGCTCCGGCCAACGACTCGGGGAAGTTCATGAGCAGGCTGTAGGTCAGGAAGCCCCCCTGGGAATGGCCGCCCACGAGATAGTGGGAGATCGGGTAGACGTCCTTCAGCTCGGCCATCGCCTCGCTGACCAGAGCAGGGCTCTCGCGGTCGGTGCCGGGGAAGCCCTGGAACGTGCTCCGGCCGACGTAGTTCACGTAGGTGTAGTTGAACCGCGGAAGATCGCCGAGGTTCGAGGGCGTCTCGCCGTTGATGCCCAGGAGCATGAAGTCGCGGGCGATATCGGGCCAGGCGGCGGCGATCGTGCCCACGTAGCTCCGGCTGTTCATGTTCGAGCCGTGGAGGATCAAGACCGTGGGCCACTTGCGGGAAGAGCCGGGTTGATAGTCCTGCGGTGCACGGACGGCGTAGGTCAGAAGGTTCCGCGTCGACCCGTCGACGATCTTTCCGGGCTCGAGGTGTGTGTGACGAGTGTACTCAGGGGCCTTCCTTCCTTGCCAACCGAACCAGCCGGGGAACCCGTCGGTGTTGCTCGCGCCGGCGAAGGACTTACCATCGGCGGCAAAATCGAACCAGCCCTGGCCGCCGCGGAAGTTCTTGAAGCGGAAGTCGAGCCGCCGGCCGGTGGCCTTACCCTCGATCGTCGAATTGCCCCGCGCGGCGTAGCGACCCTGGACCTTCGTACCATCCTGGGCCAGCTCCGCCAGACCGAGGTCGGTCAGCCAGAGGCCGGCGAAACTTGCTGGCTTGTCGCCGGGCGCGGTCGGATCGGGCCTCCAGCCGTTCCATGATCCGCGCCGCCCGTTGCGAATCTGGAACGTGCCCGTGAACGCGTTTCCGGACGCATCGAGCATGAATTGGGCATCTCCCTTGGCCGGGCCCTCCTCGTATTCAAACGTTAGCATTTTCCCCTTCGCGGTGCCCTTGATCGGAAACCGGCCACCCGGTCCGTAGCTTCCGGTGACCGCCTCTCCCTTCTGTTCGAGTGAGATGACGCCGATCGTGGTGCGCCACTCGCCCTGAAACGGGTTGCTCGGCTCATCGGCGGTCGCGACCGACGTCAAAGCACAGGCAGCCCAGGCCAGCATGCCGGGAATTCGTTGCATCGTGGTGCTCCGTCTCAAAGGGTCGCGATGACACGGTCCAGGTCCTCACTTTTGGCTCTTCGCCGCTTACTGGCGGGGGATAGGGGTACCGCATTCGCGGCAGTTGGCGGCACTCAGGTGGACGGGTTTTTTACAGCGGGGGCAAATCCGCAGGCCAGCCTCGAACTTGACCTTGGAGGGAGGAGGCATGGAGGAAGTGAGGAGTCCGGTGTTCGCAACGGGGTTACCACCACCGGAGGCGACCGCGAGGAAGCCGGTCGTGGTCGGGAGGGGGTCCGCAGGCCGGCTCGAACTGGCCAGGTGCCGTGCAGCCCAGTTTTCGAGCTGGGCGAGGTCGTTGGCGTCGAGGTCCTCGGTTCGTGCTTCAGGGTCGCTCAGGCCGGTTTTTTTTGCGGGGGTTGCATTTGAAACGGCCTGCGCGGACGTGGGAACCGGGACAACTCGCCCGCAGTCGGGGCACTTGCCCGCCACGGGCCGATCGGCGGCAGGGACCTTGAGCCGGCGACCGCAGGGGCAAAGGAACCTCAGGAAGCCGTCGCCGGTCTCGTTCTTCCCCTGAGGTGGCGTCGAGCGGCGCAGCCTGATCCGGGCCCCGCATTTGGGGCAGTCGATCCGCTCGGGAGCATCGGGCGGGATTTTCAGTTTTTCACCACACCGGCAAGTCACCGGAGGCATGGGAAGGGCCTGGTGGTAAGTTGCTAGCCGCGAGTTGCGAGTTGTGAATTGCAAGTTGCTAGTCAAGAAGGATTGATCCGTTCTTGCCAGCAACGAGCAACTAACTGCTGGGCACTTGCAGCTTGTCACGACCGACTCCCCGGAGCAGACTCTCCACGGGGATAACGCTGTTGAGGCTGCCCGAGCGGAACCCCTCGAGGTCGAGCGTGACGAACTTGAAGCCCAAGGCACGGAAGGCGGGGATCAGCTCACCGCGGAGCTCGAGCTCGACGAAGCGGGGCAAGTCGTCCAGGGGGACCTCGATGCGGGCCAGATCGCCTTTGTGGTAGCGGACTCGCAGCACGTGCAAACCGCGCCGGCGGAGCCATTGCTCGGCCTGGTCAATCATCTGCACTCGCTCGGTGTTCACGTCTTCACCGTAGGCGATCCGGCTGGAGAGGCAAGGCGTCGCCGGCTTATCCCAGGTGGGCAGGCCCCAGGCCCGGGCCAGCGCGCGGACGTCGGCCTTGCTGAGCCCGCATTCCTGCAGGGGGTGCCGGACCCCGTGCTCCTGGGCGGCTTTCAGGCCGGGCCGGTAATCTCCCATGTCATCGAGGTTGGCCCCCGAGGCGATCACGTCGACCCCCAGCTCTTCCAACATCCCCGCCAGCCGCCCGTAGAGCTCGCTCTTGCAGAAATAGCAGCGGTCGGCATTGTTGCGCAGATAATTCGGGTCGGCAAACTCCGCCGTGTGGATCACCCGGTGACGAATGCCGATTTGCCGGGCGAGTTCCTGGGCCTCTTCGAGCTCACCGCTGGCGAGGCTGTCGGAGACCGCCGTCACGGCGATCGCCAAATCCCCCAGGGCTTCATACGCCGCCTGGGTGACGACCGTGCTGTCGATTCCCCCCGAAAAGGCGATCGCGACCCGGCCGTAGCCGCGCAGCGTATCCAGGAGCCGCGAGCGGCGGTCGCTCAGCGCCCTATCGGTTTCGGTCCATGCGCTGCGGCTCAAGAGTCACCTCCATCGCCCACCGATACGGTTCCTCTCTATTGAAGTCCGCACTCAACAAATTGTACAAGGCAGTAGGAACTTACCTCAAGGCGCGGGTCGGTCTCAACGTTGCGGGAGCGTCCTACGGGCACCGTCGATTACCTCCATCAGGCGAGCTCCGCGGTGGATGGTAATCGCATTCAAGTCTTTCTCCATCAAGTCGTTAGACTAAATATCGGCTGGATTGGTCAAGGTTGTCAAAAAGAATTGGGGCAATCAGCCAGCCCGCCAGGCACTCTAGCTCGGAATTCCGTTGCTTGACCTGACTTTCTGTTCCAATGATCGTCGGACCCCTTTACTGCGTGATCCTCGGCCGCAGCACCGCCGAGAGCAGGTAAAAGCCGATCGCGATCCAGAGCAGGGAATTGAAACCCCCGATGAGTGAGAAATACTCGCTCAGTCCACCGAGGATGATTCCACCGATGTTGGACCCGAAATCGACGTCGGGGTGCTGACTGTCACGGAACGAGGTCGCGAAGATCACGCCGGCGAAGAAGACGGGGACGAAGACCACGGCACACGAGGCAACGATCTTGGTCACACCGGGCAAGGCCAGAAAGTCGGCCATGGGGATCAGGCTGTTGATGCCCAGGACCAGGATCAGCAGCAAATAGTAGGGCCAGAGCCGCCTCGGCTTCATCGACAGTACGACCAGATTGCTCAGCAGAATCATGCAGAGGATCGTGGCGAAGACGATCGAGTTGACCACCCAAGTCGACCCGAACAGGAGCGCCAGGTGTACCACGCCTTTCGTTTCCAGGAGCATGAAGCCCGCGCCCAGGAAAAACATCTGGCCGTTGGGATGAACCTTCCACACTGGCGCGAAGATCACAAGGATGACCAGTGAAAGCGCCCCCACGATTGCTATTCCCCGAAGGTTGAGGGCAGGGAGCACCGGTTCGCGAAGGTAGAGAAAAGGCCAGTTGTCCGTGGGGACGCGGTCGATCCCGGTCAAATCGACACGGGCCAAGCCGATCTTCTTGAATTCGGGATGGACTGTCCCCTCGAGCTGGGGCGGATCAAAACCGTAGCCGCCGACCGATTCGTTGAAGAGCGGTTGGGGGTTCAACCAGAAGAACCTGCTGGTCTCGAATTTGGACCGGATCGTTTCGACAACCTTCGATTCTGTATTCCCCACGAGGAGGAAGGTGATGTAACCGCGCTGGTTCTCCGAGGGAGTGATGGTTTCCTGGTAGGGGAGCGAGACAACGATGGGCTTGGAGCCGAATACGGTCTCAGTCAGCTTCTGCAAGCGCCCGACCACCCAACCCTGTCGGTAGAAATTGTAAAGGGCGAAGACACCGCCGGGCTTCAGTTTGGCCTTGATGTCGCGGAAGGCCTCCTCGGTGAACAAGAAACTCTCGAGCCGTAGGCTCGAATAGCTCGAGTGAAGAACGAGTGAGTCGACAAGTGCATAAATGATGAGATCATACTTGCTCTCAGTCTTGCGGACAAAGCTCCGGCCGTCGTCGAGCTGGATTGAGACCCGCGGATCGCTGAAGGGTCGGTCTGGATGGTCGCGCCGGCCAATGGAATTGATAACGGGGTCGATCTCGACGGCGTCGATGTGCTTGGGGCGATACTTCAAAGCCGCGGCGACGTCGTTGCCCGAGCCCGCCCCGATGATCAGGATGTCCTCGAATGGACGGCCGCCGGCGTCGCGATTCAGCAAGTACGGCAGCATGTAGGCTGAGCCTGAGGTCTCGATCTTCAGCATTCCCTGGTGGTTTAAGTTGTTGACATCGATCCAGCCGGCCCACGGCTTGTATGAAACCAGGTAATAGGGCGACCAGGTGTTCTGCACCGCAGTTCCCTCGGAGCTCTTGGGCCAGTCAGTCTTGGCGACAATGAAGAGAGCCCCCAGCGCGGCGAGTAGGTTCACCCAGCGCCACCTCCAACAGGTTGCCAGATAGAGACTCGTGCCCAGGCTTGCCACGAACCAGCTCACCGCGGGCAGTTGCAGGTAAGACGTGACCCCGAACACCAGGATCCCGGTCAGGCTGCCCAGGATATCGGCGGTGTAAGCCTCAACCCGGTTAGAGATCGCGTCGAACCGCCGTCCCATTTCCTGGCCCAACCCCACGAACAAGAGCGCGATCAAGACGAAGAACACGCCGCCAACAGCCTCGACGGGAACGACGAACGTCGAGATGTCGCGGACCCGCGCATCAGTGCCGAAGTAAATGAGCTGAGGGGACTGCTGGCCTCCCACGTCGACCACGACCTGATTGAACCGGACGTAGACCCAGAGCGCTCCGTAACCCAAACCCACGGCCAGCAAAGCAAGGGGAGAGAGGCCATTGATCAGGTTCCATTTCCTGGTGGCGGCGAGACACCCGACAGAAACCCCCAGAAACGACGCCATGAGCACAAGGTTCGTGAAGAACGTGAGAAAAATAACGGTCGCGCCAAACCATCGTATGCACGTGAGTTCAAGAAATAGCACCAGAAAGCTGATGAGGAAAAGGTCGATGACGGCACGCCTTGAGCTTCGCCTCCCGGGAACTGGTCGAGCGAGCAACTGGTCGGCCTGTCCAGGCTCCCCGGGCGTGGTTTCTTCCGAATCTCGAATCACGGGTCCTCCAGCCGACTCTCCGACCGACTTGCCTGAAGCTTGGTGGTGACGCGGGTAATCGTCATTCCGTAGAGGTCTCGACCGCCTCGGCGATGTGCTTCACAACGACCGCGATGCGTTCAACGGCCTCATCGATCTCAGCCTCGGTGGTGGTGGCGCCCAAGCTGAAGCGGACCGAGGAGCGCAGCCGGTCGTCGGGGATGTGCATCGCCATCAGAGTCGGAGAGGGTCGAGTCGAGCCGCTGGCGCAGGCCGAGCCTAATGAGGCGGCGATACCGGCAAGGTCGAGCTGAATCAAGAGGGCATCGCCGTCGAGCCCGGGGAAGCCGAGGTTGAGGGTTTGGGGAAGTCGCAACTCATTTTGAGCCGGGCCGTTGCGGATGACCTGCTCCGGTCCCAAGGCAGCCAGCAGGCCAGCTTCAAGACGGTCTCGCAAGGCGACCCAGCGCGCGGCGCGGGCGGCCGATTGGTCCTGCCACTTCTGAAGGGCTGTGGCCAGCCCGACGGCCAGAGGGACCGCGATGGTTCCCGGTCGCCGGCCTTGCTGTTGCCCGCCGCCAAAGAGCCGCGAGCCGAGCCGGACTCCGCTCCGTACCAAGAGCAGACCGATCCCCACCGGGCCGTGGAATTTGTGTGCGCTTGCCGCCAGGGTCGTCACACCCAGTTCGTGAAAATGGACCGGGAGGCGGCCGACAGCCTGCACCGCGTCGGTGTGGATGGGGATATGCCGCGCTACAGCCAATGCCGCCAGTGCACCGACCGGCTGGATCGCACCCGTCTCATTGTTGGCGAGGATCAAGGTCGCGAACCGAGTGTCGGCGCGGAAACACGCGGCCATGCACGACACATCGGCGAGCCCCTGCCCGTTGACCGGCACGTGGTCCACGGTGAAGCCGGCTGCTTCGAGCCGGGCCACCGGCTCGGCGATCGCCGGATGTTCAATCGGGCTGGAGATCACGTGCCCCGGTGACGACTCGGCGCCGGCCAACCCGAAGACGGCCAGGTTGTTGGCCTCGGTCCCACCCGAGGTGAAGATCACCTCGGCCGGGTCGGCACCCAGGATCTGCGCGACCGTCTCCTTGGCGAACTCCCAGCCGCGCCGGGCTGACCGGCCGAAGGAGTGTCGGCTCTCGGCGTTGCCCGCCGCCAGAAAGTACGGCCGCATCGCGTCGAGGACCTCGGGGTCCAAGGGCGCGGTCGCGTTGTGATCCAGGTAGATCGGCGCGGGATACATGGCCCCAAGGAATAGTGTTCAAAGTGTTCAGTGTTCGGTGGTCAGTGGCTGTAAGGCCACGCCAAGGCGGCCGGCGGATGCAAATTCACCGTGGGACGGATTGCCAATCCGTCCTACAATCACTCGGCCCCGGGTATATTTCCATCTGCCGGTCGCCTAAGCAGAGAGTGACATCTGATCGCCGGTCACCAGCTACTGATCAGTCCAGGCAGCGGAGCGTCAACACCAGCCCGACCAGAAAAAGCGGGATGCCAACGAAGAACAACGGCCCGGCCCAAAGCGCCATACCGACCACCATGAGCGTAAATCCCAGCACCACCGCAGTCAACCGACCCAGCCAGGCGATCGTCCAGAAGACCAGGCGGAAGGGCAGGCTGACCACGAACCAGAGGGCGGCGATCAGGGTCACGAGCATCTCGCCCCATAACCATGAGTTGGGTTGCTTGATGGTCGGTGCGCCGGGGTCAAACGGCTTGTCGGTCCGTCGTCGACTGTGGGATGCGACGGGATCACGGAACCACCATCGGCCAGCCGAGCGGTATCGGCTTGTTTCGGACTGGGCTTGCTTCATTCTTTCATCAGGGTAAATTACGCGCCGACCGATGTCTGCCGCTCAGGTTCGGTCCCCGAAGTCTCCAAGGGTATTCGTCGCCGACAGCAAACCATCGAGTCATCAGATGGATTATCGCGGATGATCCGGGTTTGACAAGGGAAACCCCGCGATTGCATGGGCCAAGGCAAGGAGGCCGCGACCGTGCGTCAAGCGATTCTCGTCATCGTGCTGGTGGCTGCCTCTTTCTTGGGAGGGGCGTTTGTGAACGGGCCGGGATTGCAGTGGGCACAGACCCGGCTACTGCGGTCGCTCGGTTTGAACAACGGAGGCGAGATCACCTCGGTCGATCTGAAGGCAACGGCAAGCACCGAGACGATGCCGGACGGACAGGGGCCGGCCAAGGCGGTTGACATGACGGAGAGTGCGTTGGCGGCGGTGCCCGCAGTGCCGGCGGAAGACGAGTCTTCCGAACACAATGCGTCTGATCGCCACCCCTTGTCCCAGCCTCGGCCGAAGTCGACGCATGGCGGAGCAGAATCGCCACGATCCCAACCATCGGTCACTTCCGCTCCCTCGCCAGCACGGCCGTCCCCCGCACTGACGAAAACCTCCACGGGCGTGTCCGCGTCCTTGGACCCCCACGTCACACCGGCGATTTTGGACTCATTGGCGGCCTTGTTGCCGTCAACTGCACCAGTGTCCGTTTCTCCTTTGCCTTCTTTGTCTCGGTCTCCGTCAGCACCAAAGTCGGTCGGGGATAGCGGCGATGAATGGGCCACCCTGGAGCGTAAGATGCAGTCCTTGGGCGTGAGTCGGTTCACGATCGAGGCGGAGCCAGGCGGCCGGGTGGTGTTCTCTTGCTTGATTCCCCTGGCTGGACGCCAAGCCATCGCGCAGCGGTTCGAGGCCGAGGGCGACGATATGGTTCAGGCGGCGCACGCCGCGTTGCGGCGGATTGGGCTGTGGCGAGCCACTCAGGCGCCATCGAAATAAAGCGCCGCGGTCAGGCGATCAGACCGGGCTCAGGTGAAATGGTTGGCCACGATGTCATCAGACGCGGGTTGCTCTTGAGATCAGAAGGGAGGTTATCGCGCGAATCGGTGTGAACTATAATGCAGGTGGGACGATCTGGACAAGGCATCCGAGGACGGGTCGCAGCCGGTCGGTGAGCAGCGGGCCATCGCCTCGGCCTGGTCACTTCGCGGTGCAGCTCGGTCGATCGCAAGGAAAGGGCCGCGCATGGCCAAGGGACCACCACTTCGCTTGTTGTTGATCGTGACCGGCAGTACGTTGCGGGCCGAGGAAATGGACCGCCCGCTGGGGTACTACCTCAAGCAGCAGATCGAGCAGTCCCTGAGCGAGGCAGTCGCGAAGGGCCAGGGGAACCTGGAAGACTACCTCGTTCGACTCGTGGCCGACTTTCGCTGGATCCATGACGAGCCGCTCCAGAGCCTACCGACGATCTCGCTAGGCGGTCCGGGCGTCAACGCGCTGGCACATCGCTGGCTGGAGGAAGTCCCCGTGTCGCTGGCCTACAGTGAGCGGTACTTCATCCAGATGGACCCTGACCTGACCGAGCCCCGCGCTAGCATATGGGGCATGGACAACGCCTCCACTCAGATTGCCGTTTCCGTATTCGTCGATCGGTTCCTGCCGCGGTTCCTGGAGCGCTGCGCCACAGTCACCGCACACCTCTCCACGCTTGATGGTGACAACGAGACCGGGACCGGGACCGACATGGATGATGATGACGTCGACGAGTGATCGAGTACCGCCGTACCAAGAGAGCGCTCCATCCAAGGAAGGACGGGTTAGCTCATGTATTCACCTCGTAGGTCATTTCATGTCATTCCCGCGACCAGATCGTGGAGCTTCAGGCCGGCCGGCCAAGCGGATACCCGGCCGCGACCGTCAGAGAGCGGCCGGCGGGAATCGACTTTATCCTCGCGGGCGCGGCTTGGCTGGAACCGTCTCGTCATTATGGCCGCGGCCTGCGGTGTTCTCACCGTGCAACCAGTGCTGGCGATGGGGACAAGTCCCGTGCGGTCGACGCTGACGCTGGTCGAGCGTACCGTGACACAGGACCAGGGGGCCTGGGTTGTCGATTATCGGTTGCGGCATACGGGTCAGACCGGGGTCATCATCACGCCGGAAGAGCTTGGAGTGAAGGTCGAAGGCTGGGTGTCGAACTCACGGGTGGCCAGCCATGCCGTGCCGCGGTGGTCATCGCTGGTCGTGTCCCGCTCCCTGGAGCTATCGGCCGTCTCCGACGTGAACGCGGCGGTCGACGAGTCACAGCGGTGCCGCGAGCGGTTGGTGGTTTCGGTCTGGACCGAGGACCAGGGTCAATCCAGGCCTGGCCTGCGCGCGCAGGCCAGGGCAGGGTCAGGAGCGGGCCCGACGGGGGTTCCCGTCTCCGCCGAGCCGGCGGGTACCCTGCCGCTGAGCCTGGGCCCCGGGGCCATCGCGCGGGTCCGACTTCGGCTTGAACACCAACACGTCCTGTACGGTGATTATGATCCGCTTCTGGCCGTCCGCACCGTCGAATTGACCTTGGGCTCAGCAGTCGTCCGCGATGTGGTGCCCCTGGACCGCGAACAATACCTGGCGCAGCCGAAATTCACCTGGCCCGAGCCCCCCGAGGATCGTCGCGACACCCGGCACGCCGTCTCAGGTCCCGACAGCTTACACCTGGAGGCCGATGTACCCGGCCATCAGTATTACCGCTACCCTGAGCGCCCTGTCCGTTACAACACCAAGATGCGATTACGGTTCTGGTATCTGATCGCCGCTGGTACCGAGGGAGAGTGCCGCGTCCGCATCGCGCAATTCAAGGATACGCCCACCTCGTGGCGCCCACTGCACGCCGGTGGCTTCGAGCATTGCCTCAAGACCATCGGCCGCTGGACCAAGGTCGAGCGCATTGTCCAGACGGAGTCGGAGGCCACCACGTTGACTCTCGAGTTCAAGATCGGGGGCGAGACCGAAGTCGGCGAGATGTGGATCGACGACGTCAGCCTCGAGCCGGTGGGCGGCGCGGTGCCCGGAGGGCCGTGATACGGAGTTGTCAGTGTTCAGTGTTCAGTGTTCAGTGTTCAGTCGATTGCTGGCTGCTCACAACCGAGAGGGAGCCCACGGTCCCCATCAACCTGGGACGATGAGGAGATCCTCAATCCAGGAGCCCCTGCTCGATCATCAATTCGACGTGCTCGATCGTGACCCGACTGAGGCGTTCCTCATCCGGCCTCCAATGTGCTCGGTGCGATTTCAGTGCCGGATTGCGATCCGGTACCCAGGCCACGGGGGCGGCAGGCCGGCTGGTGGACCGGAGAGAATCGCGGAGTTGCCGGTGCAACGGTATTCAAACGGCTTACCCGTTGCAGGGTCATCGGGCACGGGGACTTCGGTGATTTGATTCAGGGACTCGGGTAGTGAGCCGTGGTGCGCCGCGGCGTACATCCGCAATGCCTCGATGACGCGCAGGGCGGCGACCCGGCGGTCGAGCCGCAGCTCAGCCTTCAGTCCGGCCTGGACAGCAGGCAGGAGCTGGACGAACAGGACGAATGGGCCCATCTTCGCGGAAGAGAAACGATTCTCGGCGGCGATAAGTTGCGTGATCGCATCGCGCGCCGGGAGGTAGCTGGCTTTGAAATGATCATCCCACAGCTCGCGGTGGTGGTCGGTGATGTAGAGCGCGACGATTTGATCCTCGGACATCGCGTCGACTTGTTGGTCGGTCAGCTTGCGCGACGTCTTCAGATACTCCCTCGCCGTGGGGAGCGTCTCGGCCTTGAACCGGGCGAAGTCCCACCCTGAGAGGATCTGCAAGCCGGCAGTGCCGTCTTGAGAGTCGATCAAGCTGCGGCACAATTTCACGATCCGCTCGTGCATCCGTGCCATGAGCGACCCCCATTCGGCGGCGCCCCGCGGCCGGGCCAGCTTGGCTTCGCTCAGCTCGGGTATCAGGTTCTCGCAGAGCTTTTGCTCGACCTCCAGCTCATTACGCATGTCGATCAGGGGCCGCGGTAAGGCGGTCAAGGCCCAGTAGAGGTTAGGCGCCCCGCGCTGGGCGATCAGTTCGTCGCACCGATCGAGCATATGTGTTGCGATCGCGATGCCGATCACCCCGTTGATCACGAACGGCCCCGCGGCGACATGGCGCGAGAAGGTGAGACCCGTTTCGATCGTGTGGACCGCATCGTCGAACTTCCCCTCGGCGATCTCGACGCGAGCCTTGAGGGCCAGCAGGCGACCCCATGTCCGCATGTCCTGGGCGTCGGGCAAGAGGATCGCAATGGCATTGAGTCGCTCCTCGGGCAGGGTGTAGTTCCAGTCGCAAGTCTTCCGGTGCGCACCGAATTCGATCTGCTTGAGCCTATTGCCCCACATTGCGACGAACGGGCGTGCCTCGGCGACCGGGAAGTCCTGGAGCGGCACCTCTAGCCACTTGCGCGGTTTCTCGCTGAGCTGTTTCCAGGCCTCTTCGATCATCTCGTGGCGGATGCGCAGATAGATCGGCGCGGCATCACCCGGATTGAGGTCCGCGAAGCTCGGCAGCAGCCGATACTTGAGTGCGGGCACCGGAGCCGCCGTGGGGCTAACGATCAGCACTTTGGGAGGCTCCGGGGGCTTGGCCGCTGGTTGGGCGAGTGCGGAGACCGGGATGGCTGTGGCTGTGCCCAGGGTGAGGAGAAGGACAAGGCACGTTGGTCGAGCTTGTCCGGTTCGGGTCATCACGATGTTCTCCTTCAGGCATCAGGTCGGATTGGGAATGGGACGGACCACGAACCCGCGCCCCATGAAGGGGCGGGGTACAAGACGAACGGAAGATGATGTCGATGGATCAGAGCTCGAGGATGCGATTGAAGTCCCGGGACCGCAATGGCGCGGGGTGCGGTGCGATCGCCGGAGGATCGGGGCCCGGCGGGGGTCCTCCCTGGCGTCCAGTGGTCGGCGAAGCAGGTTCCAGCGCAAGGGCCGCAAGATGCGACGTCAGCACGAAGTAACTGCTCGGTGCCGGCGGCTCGATCGCCCGCGTTTCTCCGGGTGCCGTGAAGACGTACTCCCCGGCCTGCCGTGCCAGTTCCGGCCGGCTGATCCGGGGGGCGAGCGCGCGAGCTGTTACCAGCGCGTGACGTTGGGACCGCTCGTGTACCAGCAGCCCACCCAGCCCGAGGGCTAGAAGGCCCAGGGCCGCGGTCGCCAACCGCCAAGGCCGGCCCCGGCCTTCGGCCTGCACAGCGGCCCGGCCGGCGTGGTAGAGCATCCGGCCGCGGTCGAGTGAGCTGGCTGACGGCTGCCAGGCCCCCAGGCGGCATTCTAGCGCGGTCAGGTCGAATTCGCGTTCGATTTCGCCGTTGCAGATTGGGTGGTCGCTGTCCATCGTTTTTCGAGCCTCGCTTGCAGCCGGGTTAGTCCATCCTGGTAGCGTCGGTGGGCCGTGCTCAACGAGCAGCCCTGAAGGTGGGCGATTTCCTCGAAGGTCAGGCCGCCCCAGAGCCGAGCGACGATTATCTCGCGGGTCTCACGGTCCAGGTCGGCCAAGAGCCGGGAGGCGTGTTCGGCGTCGATCCGGTCGTCGGTCGCGGCGAACCATGACTCACCACGTGCAGCCTCCTTACCGGCCACCCGCTCTTCCCGGCGTCGGCGTCGGCGCAATTGCCGCGCCGCGGAGATCGCCCCATTCCGCACCACACGGTAGAGCCAGGGAACGACCCGCTCGGGCATCGCCTTCTGCCGGGCCAGCGCGACGAACGCGTCCTGGACGATGTCGTCTGGAGCGTCGCACCACTGCCGGGCAAAGAGCAGCAGTGCGCCGGCGTGCTCGTCAAAAAGCCGGCCGAGGATGTCCGGGCCGATTCGTTCCATGCGCCATTTGTGTCCCAAGTTCCCCGTCTACTGATAATGACGCCACCGAGACCTCGATTTTCCAACAAATTGTTGCAAGGCCGCCAGATCGAGCCATGATATGTGGACCATGAGGGCGGTGAGGGTCTCTTGCGACTCGACCGTTGCTGGGGTATGACGGGGCTTCGGCTCGTCGCCGGGCAGCACAAAACAGAGCAGCCACCGCAGGCCGCGGACGTACCGATCATCGCGAACTTGACTCTTGACCTGGACCTTGGCGTGCTCCGGACGATCCCTCTGCGGCTGATGCTCGCAGCGACCTGCGTCGTGGGGATCGTGCTGTGTCTCACGCTGGCCGGATTGGCCCCGCTCGGCGGTGATCCGGAGCTGATGTACCAGCCGATCAAGCGGGAGCTGGCGCGTGCGTTGTCGGCTGGTGAGCTTCCGTTCTGGAGTGACCGCCTGGGACTCGGTGTCCCTCTCGCCGCTGAAAGTCACGTCGCGGCGTTTTATCCTCCCAACTGGCTGTTCTACCGGCTCTGGGACGTTGCGACTGCCTACCGGCTGACAATGTGGCTGCATTTGCTGGCGCTGGCGCTGGCCACCTTCGCGTATGCCCGGGGGCTGGGGATCGGCCGCGCGGGTTCGTCGTTGGCCGCGGTGAGCTTTACCTTGTGCGGCTTCCAGGCGGTGCACATGGCCCATGAGCCGTTCTATCACTCGATGCCGTATTTGCCACTTTGTCTGCTCTTCGCCCACCGCTATGCGACGACAGGCCGGGTGGCCTGGCTGGCTGGTCTGGCGCTGGCCTGGGGTGCCCAGATCACGCTCGGGCACTTCCAGATCCAGATGCTGACCGGCGGGTTGGTGCTGGTGACCGGTGGTTGGTGGTTGTTAACAGCCACCGGTGGCCGGCTGCAGCCGCTCCGGCGGGTGATCGGCCTTTTGGTGGGACTCTGCTGGGGGGCAGCGATCGCCTGGGTGCAATTGCGTTTGACCTGGGAGCTGAGCGGTGTCTCCGGGTTCGTGCGCCCCCCCCAGTTTCTCAGCAATTTCTTCTTTCCGCCCGCCCACTGGGCTCAATTCGCACTGCCGGAGGTCTTTCTGGGTCAACCCCGGGGCGTGGGAGACGTCTACTGGACGCGGCACGGGACGAGCGCGGGCGAAGCCTGTGCCTACGCGGGAGTCGTTCCGTTGATCCTGGCCTTCGTCGGGATGGTTGCGGTACCTCGGTCCGGTGGCCTGGCACCCTGGCGGCTGATCGTGCCGTTGTCGCTGGCCCTGGCGACGATGCCGGGGTGGTGGCGAGAGGGCTTTTTCGTGCTCTTGCAACTACCGGGCCTCGGCTGGTTTCGCGCGCCGGCACGGTACACGCTCTTGACCAGTCTGGGGCTGGCACTTTTGGCCGGCCGGGGGCTGGATCACTTGGTCGCGCCGCGGCGGTTCTGGGGTGGGCTAGCCCTGGCGATCCTGGTCGGCGCAACCGCCTGGGGGTGGTCGATCCACTGGTCACGCGGCGCCGACTTCCGGACCTATGTCGGGGGTGACATGCTCCCCGTTCGATTCGCGGGGTCGGGGCTGGCCTGGGGGCTGGGCATCGCGGCGATCATCGCCTGGCGGCGAAACTGGCTCGGCGCCTGGGCGCCGCTCTCGGTCGCCCTCCTGGAACTGGGGGTGCTATTCTTCGTCGGTCCAATCGAATGGGGCCGGCCGGTTCGTCTGACCGATGCCAGTCCGGTCCTGCGGCAATTGGCCGTCCTGCCAGTAGCCGGCTTGATCGGCGGCCGGCTATTCAACCTGCCGGTGGACGTCGGTCAAACGGTCGCCTATCCCTATCTGGGCATCACACCGCCTCCGCCGAACTACATGCTCGAGGAGGCAACATCCCCGCCCGGGAATAACGACGACGTCGAGCGCCGATGGCAAAGACGCTTCGGTGTCACGCACGGCGTGTGGGGTTCGAAAGACTCCGTCTTGGGCACCGAGATCATGGCCGAGATTGCCGACCCGGCCCTCGATCGCGTGATCGCAAGCTTCCCCAGCTTACGCCACAGCGGTCTCGGGCCCTGGAAGCTTGTGCGAGTCCCAAACCCATTTCCTCCGGCCTGGGTTGCCCGCCAGGTCCGCGAGGCGCCGACCTGGGGCTTGCTCTTCCTCACCCTCTCGCACGACGATGCGCTGGACGAAGCCTGGTTCCTCCCGGAGGACCGCCCCCCCTTGTCCCCGGATCCCGGCGCTGAGGTGACCACCGTCCGGAGTTGGGACGGCCGAACGGCGATTGTTGAGCACGACGGCTCCTGCATTGTGATCCTGCGTCGAATCCATTACCCCGGGTGGGTCTACCGGGTCGACGACGGCCCCGAGCAACCGGTGCTCAAAGTCAACGGCGGCCTTCAAGGAGCCCGGCTGCTCGGGTCGGGGACCAGCCGCGTTGTGCTGCGCTACCGGCCGACAGGGCTGGGCCGCGCCACGCTGGTCTCGCTGGCAGCGCTCGCAGCCGCCGTGCTTGTCCTGGGAGCGGCGAGACTGAGGGACTTCGATCGATCACCTTGGTCTCGCTAGGGCTTTGTGGCATCTTTTTTCAATATTCTTCACTTCCGCGCGAACTTGCTGTTGCAATCTTCTACAGGCTGTAGTAGTTTGCTACTACATTTTGTAGAAAGCCCTGAAGGAAGGGGAATGGAGAGGGTTAGGAGCGATCGATGGCGAACCAGCCGGGCTTGAGCGAGGCGGAGCGAGAGGTCCTCAAAGTGCTGTGGGACTACGGTCCGGGGACGGTCCGGGAGATCAACGAGGTGCTCGAGCGCCGGGGCCGGCGCTGGGCATACACCACGGTGGCGACGTTGCTTCAGCGCCTGGGGGTCAAGCAGTACGTCGCCGGAGATCCGTCGGCGGTTGCACACGTCTATCGTGCGGTGGTCACGCGGGACGAGCTGCTGGAACGCCGGCTCAAGGATGCGGCCGACGAGCTGTGCGACGGCCGGGCAGCTCCCCTGGTCTTGGCTCTGGTGCAGAGCAGCCGTTTCTCGGCCGACGAGCTGGCACGGCTGCGCCGGCTGCTGGACGAGGCAGCCGGCGGTCCTTCCTCAGCGTCGAAGTCGAAATCATGAACAGACCTCAATGATTGATTGAAGCAGATGGTCATCGCGATCCAAGCTGAGTAGGGGGGCACGGCGATGCTGGGGTGGTTCGCGGAGACGACGATTGTGGCGGCGGGGCTGGCCGTGGTGGCGACGCTGGTGAGCCGGCTGCGGCCGGTCGGCCCGACAGTCCGGCACGCGCTCTGGCTGGTCGTTCTCATCAAGCTGATGGCTCCACCTCTGGTGTCTTGGCCCTGGGCTATGCCCTGGCGGGATCTCGCCTGGCCCATCACCACGCCCGTGGCTGTTCATACCGCAGCCGTTGTTGATGGCACTTGGCCTCGGTCAGTGTCTGCTCTCGCCGAGCTGACTTCCCGCGTGGGTGCCTCGGAAGGGATTAGCCCAACTTGGACCCAGATCGAGGTTGCGACGGCTACCTCACGCAGAGCCGTCATTGAGGTCGCGCCCGTGCAGGCTATGGTTGAGGTCCCAGTGGCGCCACGACGTTCCCGGGCTTGGTGGCTAACCTTGCTCGCACCCACCGCGCTGCCGCGCTGGATGGTGTCGGCGTGGCTGGCCGTGTCAGTGGTCCTCGGGGTAGGGCAGTCGATCCGGATTCTCCGGTTTCGGCGCCGGCTGCGCGAGGCGGTGCCAGCCCCGGACAACCTGGTTGAGGAGACTGAACGGATCAGCCGGCGGTTGGGCGTGCCTGTGCCCGAGCTGCTGGTGGTCCCCGACCTTGGCACGCCGCTGCTCTGGTGCCTGGGCCGGCCCCAGCTCCTGCTTCCAGGAAGACTGGTCAAGACCCTGGCCTTCGATCGGTGGCGGGGCATCTTGACGCATGAGCTGGCCCACCTGCGCCGGCTTGATCACTGGGTCAGCCGGCTCGAGCTGGTAGCCGGCTTGGTCTGGTGGTGGAACCCCCTCTACTGGCTGACCCGCGCCCGGCTCGACGCCGAGGCCGAGCTGGCCTGCGACGCCTGGGTGGTCTGGGCTCTGCCCAAGGACCGCCTCAGCTACGCCGAGGCCCTCTTTGACATCTGCACTTTGTCACTGGCCAGGCCGCCGGCACCCACGTTGGGTGTAGCCGGCTCGGGCCGATTCTTCGAGCGGAGATTGACCATGATCTTGCACGACCACGTACCTTGCCGCCTCTCACCGCTGGGCTTCCTGGGAGCATGTCTCCTGGTCTTGTTTGCTTTGCCGTCTTGGTCATCGGCCAGGCCGGCTGCTCTTGACCGGGAGGACCAGCTCGCCTCGACGTCGATCGCTTCCACGCCTGATCAAGGATCCGCGGTTTCCGTCGCGGACGACGACGATGAGAAGGTCGTCAAGAAAGACAGGGATGAGGACAAGGTCGACGCAGCGGATGATGATGCCGATGCCGCGGACGACTATGCGGACGACGACGATGATAACAAGCCCGCATCCCGCGCCAAGGCCAAGGCGAAGGCTAAAGCCGAAGCAAAGGCGAAAGCCAAGGCGAAGAAGCCCGAGCTGGACGTCGACATCGATCTCTCGCGGATCGAGAAGGAGATCGAGAGCAAGTTCGGTTCCGGCTCCGACTTCGAGAAGAAAATGGAGGAGCTCGGTGAGAAAATCGGCAAGGAGATCGAAGCGAAGTTCGGTCCCGATTTCGAGAAAAAGATGGAAGAATTCGGCAAGGAGATGGAAGCGAAGTTCGGTCCCGGCTCCGATTTCGAGAAAAAGATGGAAGAATTCGGCAAGGAGATGGAAGCGAAGTTCGGCCCCGGCTCCGACTTTGAGAAGAAGATGAAAAACCTCGGGAAGGAGATGGAAGCGAAGTTCGGTCCCGGCTCCGATTTTGAGAAAAAGATCAAGGAGTTGGGTGCCGGTTCCAGCTCCAAGATGCAAACCACGAAGTCGAAAAAGCCTTCCTCCTCAAAGGCCCAGGCCCAGGCCGCCCCCGCCAAAGCCGAGGCGAAAGCCAAGGATCGCAAGCGAGAGCGCCGCATCCATGAGCTGGAAGCCCAGATCCGCAAGCTCGTGGATGAGATCAAGGCCCTCAAGGCCGAAGATCGAGACGAGAGCGATGAGAGGTGATCCCGTCCGCGGTGGGTGTTCAGAAGCTTGCACTGCCTGAACCAGTTCACCGGAATCATCTCCAAATAGGATTTGTGGACGGATACTTTTCAAGGCGCACGAATTCCGTTAAGCTGTGTCACTTGAACGAGTTCAGAACTGTCGGATTTGGTCCGTACGGGACCCGAAGGTGAGGCTCCCATGGACACCGAGCGCAATTTGCTTTTCGGCGTGGTGGCCTTCCAGAATGGAGCAGTTGATGCCGATCGCCTGGCTGAGGCAACGGCGGCGTGGGTATCAGACCCGGCGCTGCCCTTGGCCGACCTTTTCGTCCATCGCGGGTTGATAACGGCCGAGCAGAAGACCGAAGTCGAAAAGGTTGTGGCGCACGAGCTAGAGGTACATGGGGGTGACCCGCAGTCGACGCTGGCGGCGACCATGGACGGCCGGTCGCTGGCGGCGATTCGCGAGGCCGCCGGTTCAGACAGTGCTCTCGAGGCGAAGCTGAATCTCCTTGATCAGGTGCAAGGCGGCCATGTCGTCTTGCGGACCCTGTCGCCCGGTGAGACAGAGAGCCGCGATCGATACACGCTGACGCACCTTCACGCCAAGGGCGGCATGGGGCGAGTATGGCTGGCCCGCGACGGTGCGTTGGGCCGCCAAATCGCACTCAAGGAGCTGCGCCCCGACCAGGCCGGCAACTCGATCGTCTTTTCCCGGTTCCTGTATGAGGCCAAGATCACGGCGCAGCTCGAGCATCCCGGGATCGTGCCGGTCTATGAGCTGGGCGAGGGAAAGGCGCCGTATTACACCATGCGGTTCGTGCGGGGCCGCACTTTGAGCGAGGCCATCCGGGCCTATCACAAGAAGCGGGCCGCCGGGGAAGCCGGCTCGATCGGGATGATGGAGCTGTTGACGGCGTTTGTCAGCGTCTGCCACGCTGTGGCCTACGCACATTCGCGGGGCATCATCCACCGCGACCTCAAGGGGCAGAACGTTGTGCTGGGGGACTTTGGCGAGGTCATGGTGCTCGACTGGGGCCTGGCGAAGCGATTCGGGCCGGACCAGCAGGAGGAGGGCTTGGATCAGGAGACAACGGGCATGATCCCCGCCGAGCCGCCTGCCGACCCCAAGCAGGCATCCGTCGGGACGGGCATCGCCGATCCGAATCAAGACGACGGCTGCATCATTCCCGAGTCTCACGATCTCCATCCCGGCCCGGCATCGAGTCCCAGTTCAAACGGTAGCGCAAATCATCGATCGAGCTCCGGTTCGAATCCCGGTCGTCGCCCCAGCCCTGAGTCGGGGGCCGGCCCCGAGGGAACAATGCAGGGTCAGCTCCTGGGCACGCCGGCGTACATGGCTCCCGAGCAGGCACAGAAGCGGCACGACCTGGTTGACCAGAGGACCGATGTCTACGGCTTGGGGGCGATCCTCTACGAAATACTGACCGGCCGGCCACCGTTCATCGGGCCCAAGACCGCGGAGATCATCCGCAAGGTCTGTCAGGAGGCCGCGACCCCACCTCGCCAAATCGTCGCCGAGATCGCGCCGAGCTTGGAGGCGGTCTGTCTCAAGGCATTGCGGAAACTGCCGGCGGAGCGCTACGCATCAGCGGCGGAGCTGGCTCAGGAAGTGCAGCGCTGGCTGGCCGACCTTCCGGTGCAGGCTTATTCCGAGCCCTGGACCAGCCGCGCACGACGCTGGGCGCGGCGGCACAAGACGTTGGTATCCACCGCCGGAGGTCTCTTGGTGACGGCGACCATTGCCCTGGCGATCAGCACCGTGCTGGTCTCTCGTGAAAAGAAGGAAGCGGAGGCCCAGGGTCAGCAGGCGCGGCATGCCGTCCAGATGCTGACCAAGGTCGCTGATGCCGGCTTCGACGACCACCTCGACCCCCTCCAGAAGGAATTTCTCGAAGACGCGCTGGCCTACTACGAACAGTTCACCAGCCTGGTCTCCAAGGACCCGGCGGTGCGACTGGAGCACGGCCGCGTCTATCAGCAGATGGGGGACATCCAGCGCAAGCTGGGGCGGTTGCCGAAGTCGGAACAGTCCTATCGTAAGGCGATCGAGATCTTGAAACCGCTGGCGAACCATATGTCGGCAGGACACGAGCCCAAGCGGGCGTTGGCTCGGACCTGTACCTTGCTTTCGGATCTCTTGGTCCGGAGTGGTGGCGACCACGGCCAGGCCGAGCCCCTCTACCGACGGGCGATCGAAATTCAGCAGGCGCTGGCCAGTGCCCCGACAGCGGCCGCCGAGGACCTCCTCCGCCTGGGTCAGACCTTGAAGAGCCAGGCCGAGCTGCTGCGGCTCAACGGCAAATTCCCACAAGCCAGGCCGGTCTACGACCAGGCCATCGCGGAGCTTGAGCGGGCGCACACCACCACCGCCAAGCACGCCGAGATCCGCGATGAGCTGGCCCTGGCGATCGAAGCCCGGGGCTGGATCCACCGCGAGCTGGGCGACCTGACGAACGCCGAGGAAGATTTCCGCCGGGCGCTCGACCTCCTCGACAAGCTGGTCGCCGAGTTCCCCACGGTGCCCCGACATCGTGAGTCGCTGGCCAAGGTGTGTAATAGCCTGGGCATCCTCGGGCAGGAGACCGGCCGGCTGGACGAAGCGGAAGCCCAATTGCGCCGGGAGATCCCACTGGTCGAGCGGCTGACCCAGGACTTTCCCGACCGGCCCGAGTACCGCCGTGAGCTAGCCAGGGCCTTGAATGTTTTCGGCGGCGTTCTTCGCCTCCAGGGAAACGTCGTCGAGGCCGAGCCGGTCCTTCGTCGAGCCGTTGATCTGGACGCCGCGATCATCGCCAAGTCGCCCGCGGATGTCCTGGTTCGCTTCCAACTGGCCATGGCTCACCACCACCTCGGCGTGATCCTCATGAAACAGGGCAACGCCAGGGCGGCCATCGAGGCACTCCGCAAAGCCCAGGTAATCAACCAGGCCCTGGCCAAGGAGTTTCCCGACAAGCCCAGCTACTCCAGCGACCTTGCGGTCAACCTCGACAACCTGGCCCTCGCGCTCGACGCGGCCAACCAGCCCGGCGCCGATGCGAACTTCCGCGCCGCAAATGCGATCTACGAGCGGCTGGTCACCGCGTATCCCGCCAACGTCGATTACCGGATTTGGCAAGCCAACTGTTTGCGGAACCAGGGTGCCGTGCTGGCCGAGGCCGGTCGGGCTGATCAGGCCGAGGTGCTCGATCGCAAGGCCCTGACCTTGCTCGAGACCATGGATGCCAGGCTGCAGACGCCGGAGGTGCTCAGGAAACAGGCCGAGGTACTCAGCAACCTGGGCATCCTGCACCGGCCTGGGGCCGAGGATGCCTTCGACCGCTCGATCGCGATCTCCGACAAACTTCTGGCCGGCAAGATGGGGACCAGCAACGACCGCTACAACCTGGCGATCGCCCAGAACAATCTGAGCGAACTGTTCGTAGAGCTCGGGCGCTTGCCCGAGGCGGGGTCGCATTTCACCGAGGCCGTCGCCAACTTCGAGAAGCTCGTGGCCAAAGCCCCCAGGTCGATGGATTTCCAGCACGTGTTCGCGATCATCCTGGCCGGGCAGGCGAAGTGGCTGGATCGGACCAGCAAGCCGGCTGATGCCAGGGCTGCGCTGACCGCCGCCGTTGAGCACCAGCGTCACGCCGTCAAGCTCAGCAAGAATGCCTCGGTCTGCGCCCTGGCGCTAGCCGATCACCTGATCGACCTGGCCGAGGTCAACCGGAAGCTCGGCGCTTACGAAGAAGCGGCGCGGCTGGCGCTCGAGGTGCCCAAAACCGTCCCACCCGCCAGCGGTCCCCAGGCCTGCTTCGACGCCGCGCGGGTTCTCGCTCGCCTGGTCGCCCAGGCCGGTGCTGATGGCAAGCTCCACCAAGCGGAGCGCGACCGCTTGACGCGGATCTACCTCACGCGCACGGTCGTCCTGCTTCGCGAGGCGATCGATTCCAACCCGAAGCTGGCCGAGCAAATCAAGGCCGACCGCGACATCAAGGTTGTGGAGGCGCACCCCCAGTTCCAGGCGATCATGAACACCCTGGTCGACCGGGCGCCGTGAGAGAATGGTCTTGGACTTGATCAGACCATTCATGGCGACCGCGAGCATCGCCCCAAACGGACCAGCAGCGGCAGGACTCCCGCACCGACCAAGAGCAGGATCACCGAAGAGGGCTCGGGGACCGAACTGAGGGTGATCGAACCACTACCCGTCGGAGATTCTCCGGTTGGGTTATAAAGCGAGTAGAAGTAGTCGATCAGCGTGACGCCGGGCGTCACGGGTGGATTATTGTCCGGGAAGTCCCCGGTCGTTTGAACGGTGAACGTGCCCAGGGAGATGGGGGTTCCGCCATAGGTGATGGTCGGTCCTGTAGAATACTGCCACATGACACTCGATTCTTCGTCGAAGGGAGGCGGATTTCCCGTGCTGGAAGTGGCGATGCCGCCGGTCGGGACATTCCAGACCTCCAAGGGGTTGCCGGTGAGCGGTGGTTCCTGGTGCTCGGAAAGGCCGGTCACTCCGACCAGACCGCTAACCGTGAACTGGGTCGGATCTGCCGTGGTGCCGGGTTGAATTGTCCCACCGGTCAAGAGGACCGAAAACGTATAGAGGAATGGGGAGTGCCCGGGTAACGGGACAATAGATCCCGTGATTTTGATACTCCCCGCCCGAGCCTCGCTTCCGCCAGCGAAGACTACCCCGAGAATGGCCAGCCCCGCCAAGAGCCACGATCCGTTGGTCCCTCGTGTCATGTCGCACTCCACGCAAAATGCGTACCGATTCAAGATTGGAACGCAATCCAGGACGCGAGTATACCCAAGTCAACTTTGCTGTGCGAAGATTTTCGTGCACCCTGGGTCACACAAGAGTGAGATTTGAGGTGGAACAGTCGTCACAATCTGAATAAGATTGCACCCCATCTGGTGTGGGTTGTTCTCTCTTTCCCGGTGAATCATCCTCATCGTGGCGTTGGTGAGTGGGGATCGGCGCCCTCATCGTGGTGTTTCGCCCACCAGGCAGTCTCAGGAGGGATGCTCATGGAAGTTGAAGGAGCACGGAAGTTCGTCGTTTCGAACCGATCGCTGACGTTGGTCATCCCGTTGTGCGCTCTCTTGCTGGCATCCGGAATCTGGAATGTCCGGCAGTACCAGTTCGCCGAGCGACAGCGTCTGAAGGCAGTGGCCGCGGCACGGGAGGCCAGAGTGGAGACAGCCCGAGCCGAGGTAGAAGCCGAGCGGGCGAAGGTCAACAAGAAAGCCGCGATGGCCAAGGCGGACACGCGGGTCGATCAACTGTATCAGGAGATCAACAACCTGACTCGCATGAGCGAGCAGGTCCTGCTACGAAACCCGAGGCCGCCGGACACGTCAGCGAAGCAAGATGGCCGTGACGAGGCCGTTGGCGCACCATAGCGGGACCCACCAACGGTCGCTCAACTCCAGCCGACCGTGTGTTCCTGATTTTCCTTTTTGAGCCACGCGGACAGTGGCGCGAAGTAGTCAACCAAGGCCCGGGCGGAGAGACCCTCGCCGGTCGCTTCGCGCAGCACGGCGTTCCAGTCTCGGGTTGCTCCCAGATCGAGGATGCCACGGAGGAAGTCACCGACCCGTTTGTCTCCATAATAGTTACATTCGCGAGGATCCTGCCGGAGGATGTTGTGCGCAATGTGGGCGTGGAGCTGAAACTTGATCACCGTTCCAATCGCATAGTCGTAATACTGGGCGGGGTCGTCGTTGATGTGCGTCTTGGTTGCCGCGTCGCAGAGCGTCTCGGACCGCTCACCCGGCGGGGTGATTCCCTGGTACCGGCCCACGAACGCCCACCAACCTGAGTTCAGCGCACCCTCGGAGATCTTGCCTGCGTAAAAGTCGTGCTCGAAGTGCGTCATCACACCGGCCGACCAGGGGAGAAAGACCACGGACGAGCCGTCAAGCGCCGTGTCAAGCAGAAAGGTCACGGCGTCGGCCTTCTCAGCTTCGGCGGTCAGGAGCCCAACCTGCTTGAGATAGGGGCACTGGCCGGCCGCCAGGCCGATCAAATCGCCGATCCCCTCGTGAAACGCGCGATTCGCCCCGGCGCGGAGCAGGTAGGGCACGCCGGGAGTCGAATAACTGATGTAATAGTAAATATGCCCAAGCTCGTGGTGCGCGGTCGTGAACCAGCGGCTGTCGGGCTCGATCGACATCAGGCTACGGACGTCGTCGCGCAGGTTGATGTGCCAGGCGCTGGCGTGGCTGTTCTTCTTGCGACTGGATTTGGGGCTGGCCGGGTAGAGGTCGGATTTCTCCCAGAACGATTTTGGCAGCTTGGGAAATCCGAGCGAGACGTAGAACTGTTCGGCCTGCTCGGTGATGAACTCCTTGGGCTTGCCCTTGAACGGGACGTTCATGTCGACCCCCTCGACCAGACTGGGCCAGTTCTGACCCCAGCGGTTGGGGAGCCAGTGGGCGGGGATTTTACCATCGGGCGGGACCTCGGATCGATAGCGCCGGGCGAGTGCGCGCCGGGACCAGGCGTGGAGTTGCTGATACAGCGGATTAACGTCGGCAATCAGCCGGTCGCAGAGAGCGATCATCTCGGGTGTGGTCATTCCGTAGTCGGCGACCTGGAGCGCGAAGAAGTCGTCAAAGCCCATGGTCCGCGCGACTTTGTTCCGCAGGTCACGAAGTTGCAACAGGCCGTCGCGCAAGGGCCGTCCGATGGTCTTTGAGGCTTCCCAGGCTGTTCGTCGCTCGTCGAGGTCGCGCGAGTCGACCAGCACTCGGTCAATGTCGTTGGCCGAGACGGGCGTATCACGGCCCTGGCGCCGGATGGAGAAGGCAAACCCATCTTGGGCGGCGGCCTGCTTGGCTTCGGCCTCGGCGCGGGCCTTCACGACCTCGGGGATGGTGCCGGGTGCTTCAGCCGCGCGCAGGCGGACTTTCTCGAGCTGGCGGGCCGTCAGGTCCTCGAGCGCCGGCGCTGGGCGCGGGTCTCCTGACCCCGCCCGTAAGAGCCGGCTGACCGTGGCGATGACGTCAGGCGCTCCCACGAAGCGACTGAGCTCGAGGTTCTTGGCGACCTGCGCGGCGGTGTGAGCCTCGCTCACATCGGTTGAAGCAGCCCAGTTGGCTTCCTCCGCGGCGGTCTGAAGGGGCAGCCACCCCTCGACGAAGTGCTCGAGAAAGAGCTCGGCCTGCTTCTGGACCGTGGGGGTGAGCGAGGAACCGGCGGCTGGAGCCCGCGTGACCGAGCCGATCGCGGCCGAAGCGGTTGCTGTCACCAAGGTCTGGCGTAGGAATTCGCGTCGATCAAGCGGTCCGGTTACGTTGCTCATCGGCTTCACTCCAGCTCCTTGATGAAAAGGTTTGTGAACTGCACCGGGTCGCCATGGTGCTGGAGCCCGATCGGCCCACGGGCAGGGATGCCCGGGAGCGGCACGTTGTCGATCACGGTCTGGCCGTTGAGGACTACGGTCCCCCGGTCCTTCTTCAGCGTGATCACGAACCGGTTCCATTTACCGGGCGGGCTGTCGGCCTTGACCCGGGGAATAGCGCCGGCGCGGACCTCGGCGGGCATGGTCTTATCAACCCGGTAGTCATACAGCTCGCCCGAGCCGATGGTGTTGCAGGTGATGTTAACCTGGGCCTTACCACTGCCTCGGAGCAAGATCCCGCTGTCGCCGGCATAGGGGATAAGGGCGGTCTTGCGGGAGCCGTCGGGGTTGGTTGCGTCGTCGCCGTTGGACAGAACGACTGGTCGCGGTCGTGGAGCCGGCTTCCCAGGCAACCGCCAGTCGGCGATCAGCACGAAGTCGCCGTACTCCTTCTCGGTCCAGAGGTCCTTATCCTTGGCCGTGCTACGGCCGTCGTAGTCGAGGATCGAGTCACTCGCCCGCCAGTGTCCGGCGTGGCCCGGTTCAGACCGCCAACCGCGCAGGTCCAGCCCCGAGTAGAGCGAGATCAAGCCCTTGTCGAGAGTCGCCGTCTCCGCCGGAGTCGTCTGGGTGGAGGGCATCTCCTTGATGCGGAGGTTGCGGAAATGGCATTCCGAGCCCTCCGATTCGAGGCAGATGTATCCCTTGCGCGGGACGCACTGGCTGGCGCCGGAGACTTCCTTGCCGTTGACGGCGAGCTTGAGCACGCCGTCCTGGCAGGAGACGCGGTAGTGGTTCCATTCGGGGGACGGCCTGGCGCGGTTCTCGCTGGGCAGGCAGCGCATCCAGCCCGCGGGGTGCGGCCGGTCGGGCTTCATGGTCGCACCCCAGATGCCGAACACGTCGCCGTGGCTGGTGTAGTTGGGCCCATTCCGGCCGTCGAGGATCTGCACCTCGAACGATCGCGTGAACGGCACGCCGACGGCCGGCAACGCGTCGCTCCAGACGAACAGCCCAGCGTTCCCCCCCGGCTGGTGGTGGCGCCACTCCAGCTCGATGGTGAAGTTCTCGAACCGCCGGTCGGTTCGCATCACGCCGGTGGGCTTGCCTGTCGAGACGATCATCCCGTCGCGCACCGTGAACGTCTCGGGCGCGACGTTGACCGGCACCCACCCGCTCAAATCCTTGCCGTTGAAGAGCGGCCGGAAGTCCCCGTCGGCCCGGATTGAGCTCAACCCGGCCAGAGTCAGCACCAGGAAGTAGAGCGAGATGAGAAAAGACCTTTTCATCGCTGATCTCTCAATCGTGAATTTGATGAGAATTCATTCCATCCAGCACACGATCACAGGCTGAGCCGTTCTCCGGCGAAGTGGATTCCTTGAGCATCGATCTTCCTTCGTACAGGACTGTTCGGCGGGATGGACACTTTCCCGCTAGCGATCCACACGAACTCGGCGCCCATCTGGTTCAGTAGAGGAGCCAAGGTAGCGAGCCATTCTTTGAGCCAGCGATGTTTCTTGAGCACTTCATCGATGTGGTGTGACGAGGCAGGATGGACCTCGATCCAGATGACACGATCCGTCCTCCTGTCGGCGGACAATCCGATTCCGTAATCCCAGCGAGGGTCATCGGGATTCGTATCCTTCAAGGCCTCGTCAAGATGAACACTTCCGCTCAGGCTTCGGGTATTCCGGCACTTGATCCGATTCCGGTCGGCTTCCTTCAGACCCTGGAGACCCAGACAGTACGCGTCGGTCAAACCCTCGGTCCCAGTCACCGCGTCTTTGAACCTCATGAACCCATTCACCTTGTCGAACCGTTGACAACGTCTGCGACGACATCCCCGACACGGCCGCTGAACTCCGTGAGGCCGCCCCAACCTGACATGGCGATATCTTCGGAGCCGGGATCGAGTTCTGAGATATCTTTCGTCTCATGCGATTTGGGGTCAAAATAGTACACGCGAGCGTCTTTTTGCAGGATTTCAGTTGCCAAAGCTTTTAGGTTAGGCGTTGCTCTTATCTCAAAGAGTTCCAATAGCTTTTCTGGGCTTGCGTGATTTTGTTGAAATACCTTGAGAGCCCAGACCAAGTCCAGGACGTGAGGCGAATGCGTCGAAAGACAGACCCGATAATTCCAGCACAGCAACTCCAACACAGGTAGCAGGACGGCCGAGATCGCCTGAGGGTGCAGGCCCATCTCGGGTTCTTCGATCACGGCCCACCGACTCTCCAGACGGGGAGTGTGGAATAGCTGCGAGAGGCAATAGAAACCCAGCAACAAGGGGATGAATTCGCGCTGACCGGAAGACCAGACCATGAAGGGAAGAGGGTTGCTCGCGTTGGAAGAACTGAGCACGAGCCGTTTTTGTCCACGCGAGCTGTCGACGCGCAGACCGAATTTGCCGAAGATGGTTTTTTGGAAGAGATCGCGGAACTCCGGTTTGAGCCAGCGCGTCCTTGGGAACAGCGATCCCCGATGTGCGAAGTCGGGGGATTCCATAAGGCGGCGGATCTTTTCGCTGAAATCCCGCACCACAAACGGATCGCCGGGACTGTAGTCAGAGAACGGTCGTGGCCATCCACGGCTTAGGGTCAAAACTCGCTGGGCTGGGATGAAGAAAAGGGACTCCTCGGCGTTTCCGTGCCGGGCGATCAACTTCTTCGGGTCGATCTCTTGATCGTTTACTCGGATTGTACTTTGACCGTTATTCCAAACACTGCTCATTCCCTCGCCGAGATAGATATCCAGGAACGGCTCGAGTTGTTTTTCCCAGTCGAGCCCTTGCCGTTTCATTTCCGCGACGATCGCCCCGGAATCCACCAAGAGCTTGAAGAATTGGACCAGGATGCTCTTCCCCGTCGCCTGCGGCCCCACGAAGACGGTCAAGTCGCCGAAGCGGACCTGTGCGTGCTCGATGGGGCCAAGGTGGGTGGCTTCCAGAGTGTGGATCGTCATGTTGGCAATTCTCAGCCCAGCGTCCATCCCTTGCGGTAATCGCGGCGGATGAATGGCTCGGCTTCGGGGGCATTGGGGGCATAGAGCTTGGCGGCGTCCCACTCGAGTTTCTTGCCAGTGCGGTAGGCGACGTTGCCCAGGTGGTTGGCCTCGGTAAGCCAGCCGGCGTACTCGAAGTTGCAGGTGGTCGGCGCACCTGTCTTGCAGGCGTGGATCCACTCGGCGTAATGGCCGAGTGACTTCGGGATGAACTCCTTGGGACGAACGAAGTCGCGAAAGTCCTTCTCGGGCAAGAGGACGTTCTTGTCGTAGCTGGCCAGCAGCATCCCCTTGCCGCCGACGAAGAGGACACCACTGTCCCACTTGGGAATCGCGCCGGTCTGCCATGGCGCCGGCTTGTCCTCGCCTTGATACCAGTGCATTTTCACGGACGGTAGCTCACCGCGCGGGCCGTATTCGTAAGTCACTCGCATCGAGGCTGGGGCGATTTCAGGGTGGGGTGGGAGGCCGGCCGCCTCGATGGTCCGCGGTACGTGGAGCTTGAGTGCCCAGAACGGCAGGTCGTTCCAGTGGCTTCCCAGGTCGCTCATGGTCCCGTTGCCGAAGTCCCACCAGCGATACCACTTGGGCCCGGGGAAGTAGACCTCGTTGAACGGCCGCACAGGTGCGGGGCCGAGCCACAAGTCCCAGTCCAGTCCCTTGGGGAGAGGCGACGGGTTACTGGGCCGCTCGCTCGCGAAGACGATATCTTCGTGTCGCTGGGCGGCTTCCTTCGACTGCCGGCCCCAGGCTCGCCCCACCCAGACGTGCACCTCGTGCACCGGCCCGATCGCGCCGGTCTGGATCAACTCCACGACGCGCCGGTAGTTGTCGGTGGCGTGGATCTGGGTTCCCATCTGGGTCGCGACCTTGGCTTTGGCGGCGGCTTCGCGGATGACGCGTGCCTCCCAGATGTTGTAGGTCAGGGGTTTCTCGCAATAGACGTGTTTGCCCAGTTGCAAGGCTGGCAGGGTGGCGAAGGCGTGCGTGTGCTCCGTTGTGCTCACAACGACAGCGTCGAACTCGCGGGCGTGGTCGTAGAGCTTGCGGAAGTCGCGACAGCGGCGTGCGTGCGGGTAGTCCACCGCGGCCCGGTCGACCGCCGGTTCGAATACGTCGCAGAGCGCAACAATGTTTTCGGCGGCGACTCCGCCCAGATTGGCCGCGCCTCGGCCCCCCACGCCGATCATGGCGATATTCAGCTTCTCGTTCAGGTTCCGGCCGCGCACAATCGCCGGTGCAGCCAGAGCGCCCATTGCTGAGCACGCAACGGCCCGGCCGAACTGGCGACGCGTCGGCCACCCAGATGGCGAAGAGAAAGGGGTTCTGCTCATGGAAGTAGCTCCCAGATTGGCACCCTCGATCGATCGGTTTGTCCCTCATGGGGGGACTGCACGCCCTGTTCGTCACCTTTAAGATGGTTCGAATGTTGGGCTGTTGCAAGCCGGAAGTCACCAGCAGGTGCCGGCTTCGACTAAACCAGAGCATCAACGAGGGAATATCTTACCTGTCCCGTTCCAGGGTTACGGCCACCAGGAACGGGTCGCACGCCGTGCCGGCCGAGAGGACGTCAAGGGTCGCAATCTCTTTCTCCGGGTGCGGATTGGTCCAGGACTTGGCGAGCAACCGGACCTTGAAGCCTGGGTTCAAGTCGATCGAGTCATTCGATCCGGTCCAGGCAACTTGAGCCTCGGCTGGCTCCTCCTTCCGGGCCGGGAAGTCAAACCAGTTGACGAGGGTTCGGCCATAGATGATCGGAATCCGTTCCGTGGACCCATCGGCGTAGTGGATGATATAGGCCCCGATCAATGTGCCCGCGTCGGCCCCATACTGTGTTGCGTGCAGGATGTGAAGCACTCGGCCCCGGGCGCGGACCTTGATCCCCTTGACGGCCCGGGGCAGTTCGGGCCGCAGCTTGCCCTGGACGTGGACCATCATCTCGCCGACGCGGAAAAAGGCATCGCCCAGCTTGTGCACGCCGCGCGGCAGGCGATTCAGGTCATTGCCGCCGCTGCCGGGACCGTCGGCCAGGAAGTCATTGCCACTGTGGGCCAGGTCAACGAATGTCAACCGTTGGCGGAGTCCGGGAGGAATCGACTCGTCCTCGGTGGGGGGAGCTTGACGCTTGGCTTGTGGATGGGACTTCGGACGGTACGTCCATTCTACCTCATTGCGATCGGCCGGTAGGGCTTCGGTCTGGAACTCAGAATTCGGCCGGTTCAAGTTGATCTGAAGCGCGCGCCGGGGCAACCCCTGGAGCACAAACGTACCTTCTCGGTCCGTAATGGCGATGTCGGGGCCCACCGGGTCGGCACCGGCAAGCGGCAAGCCGGGATCGACATTGACGTGGACGCCGAACAGCGGCCGGCCTTGCGGGTCGCGCACGCGGCCGGTCAACGTGCGAACGTTCGGGTCTGATGCCGGCGGTTTCGCTTTCTCTTGAACCTTCGCCGGAGCCGGTGGGCTCGGTCGGATTTCCTCCTTCACCTTCTCGCGGACTTGAGCCTTCATCGTGTACCTGGCCGAGCCGATCGCCTGGCTGGTTCGTAGCAGCCGCACCGGCTCGATTTCACCCTGGTCGGGGACGACGAGCGTCCGACTGCTCAGGCGGCTGAACGAGACGCCATCCATGATATAGACGCTTTGCTCGCCCGCCGGAACGTAGAATGTGAATCGCCCTTGTTGGTCGGTCTTGCCTGTCAAGACGGCTGCCCCGGAGTTGGGTCGCGCCGGGCCGTAGCAGCCGACCTGCACTCCGGCCACGGGTCGATTGGTCTCCTGGTCGATCACAACGCCGCGCAAGGGCCGGCCGTCGATCACCGTGAGGGTAGCCGGCGTGTCAGCGCCAGCCCGAACACGCAGCCCCTCCACGGCCGGCGCCGTGGCCTTCGCACGGCCTGGTACCCTCTCGAATAGCAGGTTATAGACTCCCGGCTCCAGGCCAGTGATGGCGAACCGGCCCTGGTCGTCGGTCATACTCTCACCCCAGCGGCCCAAAATCCGAACGCGGTACTCAAGGAGTTGAGCGCCGACGATCACCCCCGCAACCGGTCTCCCGGTTGCGGCGTCGGTCGCCGTGCCGGCGATCCCTCCGGCTGGCTCGAGGATCATCGGTTCGAGGTTCTGGGCACCCGCTTTGGCGCTCATCTGGCCCATATACCGGGGGTGCAAGCCTCTCAGAAATACGCTTGTCTCCTGGGGTAACCTCAAGACGAACCGCCCCGCCTGGTCTGTAACCGCTCCGGCCAGGAGCGTGCCTGGTCTCGTGCCCTGTATAGAGAGCGAAAGGATCACCGCGCCGTTGGTCGGGTGGTTTAAGTTTTCCTCCTCGATCTCGACCCCGGGGATTGGTTTTCCCTCGCGGTCCACGACCGAGCCTTCGATCTGATGGGTCAGGGGCAGGAGCTTCATGACAATGGAGTCGGCTTTCGTGCCGGTCGGCCGATTCGGGCTCGGATCACCCACCTGGGCCCAGGCCAGGGACTCGCGTCCATGCCTGGCAAGCAAAAGGAACTGGTCGCCCGCCCCCTCCCGAGGGATCTGAACGCGACCCCCGGCGTCGGTTCGGAACGAATGCCACGGCAGGTCGAGCCCGACCACTTCAACCAGGACCCCCGGCGCGCCCTTTCCCTGAATATCGATCACCCGGACGTGAATTGGGCTAGCGTCGGCCTTCCTGGTCGCGTTTAGGGCACGTGGTTTGGGCTCATCGTCCCGCCCGGCGATTACCAGCCCGATCGCGGCGGCTGCCACCAGTCCGGCCATCACAAGCGTTGTCAAAACCGTCAGTACCCGGGTCATGAGATGCCCGCCGAGCTCGGCCCTCACCAGCAAGGCGACCGTTTTGGGGACCATGCCGGCGATCGCTTGCCCTTCGGCAACGCTGATCGCTATTCGGGCAATGGTGGTTGCCAGCCGTGGCGACACGGCCGCGGTACCTGATCGCACGGTCAGCCCGGTAGCGACCAAAGCGACGGCCGACGAGACTCCTCGGCGTTCCAGACGACGCCGGAGCCGTTGCCGTCCTCGTGCCAGCCGGCTTTGGACGGTCCCGACGGGGCAATGAAGCGTCCCGGCTGCCTGTTCGTAGGAGTGTCCCTCAAGGTCGCAGAGAACTACGACTGCCCGGAACGGCTCGGGGAGCCGATCGAGCTCCTCGTACAGTTCAGGCCAGGGGTCGGCCGGTGGTGCGGAGATCGGCTCCGCCATCCCGGGCTGAGCCAGCCGGCGCTCCCTCTCCCGCCGCCGGGCCGACTGGCGCCGGGCCCGCAGCGCCACGCGGCGGGCCGTGCTATAAAGCCAGCTTCCCACAGCGCCCCCCCGCCGGATTGATCCGGCTCGCTGCGCCAGGACCAGGAACGTGGCCTGACAGGCGTCCTCGGCGTCGTGCCAATCGCCGAGTACCGCCCGGCAGACGCCCAGCACCATCGGCCCGTGTCGCTCCAGCAGCGCCGTGAAGGTTGTCTCCGCTACCTCGCCTCGTCCTCGCGCGAACTGTTCCAGGAGCTGGCCATCGGTCAGGCTGGTTAACGTGCCGACTCCGAAGAGCGTCTGCAAAGACTCTCGCACACCACCCCCGCTCCCAGAGTTCCGCTGCGCTGATTCCCGTATTGGAGCACTCATGGTCGCTCCGTGCGCTCGACCCATCGGTAAAAAGGGGCCGTCAAGCTATTGCGAAAAACCTCGACCCGGTCGATGTGATTCGCACATCGCGAGGACTTGGTCCAACGCCGATGGACGGAGCACACGCCACGTTAACCTTACATAGTGGTCGCGCGGACCCCGCCGTGTTCCCGGTTTTTTCATCTCGTTTGAGATTTTACCACCGCATCTCGTGGTGCTTTGCGCTTGTTCATTGTTTTGACGGAACTTACGATGAAGTAAAGATGGGGTTCCCAGAGGAACGATGGAACGTGCAGGCAAGCGATGAGCAGCAGGAGGGATCGTGATGCGAGACCGGCACAAAGCGTTGGCCTGGAAGACGTGGGTGGCACTGGCGATGGTGCTGGCGATGGTCGGAGTGACACTGGCGCAGGCCCAGCGCCGGGGTCGGGGTGCCCGTGATCAAGCCCGCAACCAAGGGGCTGTCCCGTTGAAGAAGGCTCGCCCTGAAGCGGGCGACCCACTGGCCAAGGCAGCCGTGGTACCCGTGCGGCCTGAGCCGGGGACGTTTCATTACACCCTACGGCTCCGGTCGTTCGACGGGACGCCGCTGGCCGCCTCCTTCTACCCCTCGAAGCTTGGCTCCTCCGCGCCGGTGGTGATGCTCATCCACGAGATGGGCCGGTCGCGCAAGGATTTCGAGGATGCGGTGCAGGAGCTCAAGGGGCAAGGGCTGGCCGAGCACCTCCAAAGCCTTGGCTACGCCGTTTTCAGTATGGATCTGCGCTGGCAAGGCCAGAACCCGCGCAGGGCCTTGACGGCCAACGAGCGCCCGAAACTGATGGAGGATCTGCAAGCCGGCTATTTTTTCCTGGTGGATCGGCATAACCGGGGTGACCTGAACCTGGCGAAACTGGGCGTGATCGCCCTGGGTGATGGGGCGAATCTCGCCGCTGGCTGGGCGTTCCAGTCCGGCGCGGCGGTCACGATCGAAGGCCGTCCGAGCGACCTGAGCGCCTTGGCGGTCATCTCACCCAATCCCGAAGGATTCGGTTACGTGCTGAGGCACGTCGTGGCTTCGCTTGCCACCCGAGTTCCCCTCCTGCTGTTGGCGGGCGAACGCGACAATCCTTCGAAGGATGCCGTGCAATCGGTCCGCCAACTGGTGGAGGGGTCGCGGCTTAACAAGGTCGAGCTCTTCCCCTCCTCACTCCACGGCTACAAGCTCCTACGACTTGAACCCAAGGTCACCTCGGCCCTCTTCCACTTTCTCGAAATCTCGCTCAAGAACCGGCCCGTCGAATGGGAGCCGCAGTACAACCTGACCCCGGTGACCTTCAGCGACGCCCAGATGGTCCAGAACACCAAGCAGTCGGACGTGCCCAAGGACAAGGAAAAGGCCAAGGCCAAGAACGCCGCCGCCCCCGCCGAAGATCAGAAGGCAGGGGATGTCAAGAAGCTCAAGGGAGAAAAAGGCAAGCCCGATCAGCCGCAGAAAGACCTACCCCCCCCGCCGCCCCAGCCTGAGAAACCGAACAGAACCGACTGACCCGTTTCGGCCGATTCGCTCGTCGCTTTCTCACTTTTCCTCTTCCCAAACCGCAATGACCGCGTAGAATCGAGAAGCGGAGTATGACAGACGTCAGAGATCGCGATTACCTACGTCTCTTCGTGGTTTCTCGATTCAAGTCGATTTGATCTCTCTCACGGATCTTGGGAGCCGATCCCGATGACGTATCTTTCGGAGGATCCGACTTACCTGACGGCGGGGTTCTTGCTGCTGGCCGGGGCTTTTTTAGTTGCGCTCAAGGTCACGCAGCAAGGTAAATACTTGGTCCGAGCGGGGATCGCTCTGGGGTTGGGGCTGGCGGTCGTGGTCGTCGAGTGGTTGTGGGTAACCGACAACGAGCGGATCGAGCAGGTGGTCTACGACCTGCGGCGGGCGGTGTTGAATTCGGACGCCGAGGGCGTGATTGCGCATCTGGCACCGAACGTCCAGTACTTGCGGGGAGATACCGCGCTCTCGGAAGACGCAACGCGGGCCTTGATCCGGGTCAACCTGAACCATACCCGCTTCGAGTTCGTCCGAATCAGCGACTTGCACACGAGCGCCATGCGGCAGGCTCGGCGGGGGACAGCCGAGTTCCGCGTCTTCACGAAGGGGAGCCGGAGTTCGTCAACGGGGACGGTCGATGGCGGCACGTCCGTAACGGCTTGGTCGTTGGGTTTCCAGGAGACTGAACCGGGCGTCTGGAAGGTGAACCGGATCAGTTCGATCTCGATCCCCCGGTGGATCTTCGCCTTCCCCGGCGGGCTGCCGAAGACGGACAATTTAGATCGACCGACTATTGCGGCGGCTGATCCTTACGGGCCGGGTATTCCAGGATGATGAGCTTGTGCTCCTTCTCGTCGTAGCCATATTCCTGGTAAGGGGGGAGCACGGGCAGAGCGATGCCGTTGGCCTTGATAATGACGGTCATGAACTCGTCAAGGTCCTTGGGATAACGATCGTTCTCGGCGTGGTAAAGGTCCATCGCATGCTGGATCTTGAGCTGGGAGGCGCGGCCGATGATCGTGACGTAGGCGTTGCCCTGGAGAGTGATGTAGTCCTTGGCGGTGATCTTGGTCGTGGCGACCTTGGCCCCTCCCTTTTGGAGCTCGGTGGCTGCCTTGCGAACCTCCTGCGTTCGTCTGTTGATGATGGACTGGGGTTCCACCTTGGCCTTGGCCTGGATGTTGGGTTTGTCACCGACCTGTCGCGGCTCTTCCTCACAGCCGACGGCCAGGGCGCAGATGGCGAGGCTCAGCCAGGGTAGGGGGCCAGTCCAGGCGCGATCGTTCCCTCGAATACGGCTTCGGCCGGGTTGCGTGCGCATGAGTCTCTCCCATTACGTTCGTTTCAATCTTCCCACTTCCATCCGCTGACCTCGGGGATCGTGTCGTGCCGGGTCAAGTCGAAGTGGAGCGGAGTGACGGTGATGTAGCCTTCGCAGAGACTGGTGACGTCGGTCTCGGGCCCCTCGAGGTGGTAGGGAGGGTTGTAGGTCATCCAGTAGTAAGTGCGGCCGCGAGGGTCTTGCCTGCGCTCGAAGCCCTCGCCATAGCGGCCCAGTCCCATGGGGACGACGCGGATGCCGCGGGGCTCGCCCCGTGAGTGCGCAGGCAGGTTGACGTTGAACAGTGATCCGTTGGGGGGCCGATTCGCCAGAATCTTCTCGATGACGCGCACCGCGTGCTGGGCGGCGTAGGGAAAATCGAAGTGCTCGGACAACTCGAGCGACACCGCGATGCTGGTGATCTTGAAGAAGGCTCCCTCGATCGCCGCGGCGACCGTGCCCGAGTAGAGCACGTTGATCCCGGCGTTGGAACCGGAGTTAATTCCCGAGACGACCAGGTCCGGGGGCCGCGACATCAGCTCGCAGATCCCCAGCTTGACGCTGTCGGCCGGGCTCCCCTCGACCTTCCAGCCCAGGGTGGTGCCGTCCACGTCTTCAACCCGCTTGACGACCAGCGGTGAGAGCAGCGTGATCGAGTGCGCCACGCCGCTTTGCTCCATGGCCGGCGCCACGACCGTCACTTCCCCTAGCCGTAACAGCTCTTTGCGCAAGGCCCGCAGACCGGGGGCGAATACACCGTCGTCGTTGGTCAGAAGGATTTGCATCAGTGCCTTGCTGGTTCGCGTTTCGGATTTGGGCTCGTACTCTCGCGCGGGCCGGCTTTGCCGATCGTAACGGGCCGAGCCGACCAGCGTCAACCAGTGCAGCGTTTCCGTGGCGCGTTGTCCTCTTGTCCGGATCTCGCCAATCCACCTAGTTGTTCAGCAGCTTTTGAGGGATGATCATGGGGGGCGAGATCTCAGAAACTCAGTCAGAGGAGGTCGACACCATGGAGAGCAAGACGATCGGCCGTGTCCTCACCGAAGCGACGATCGAGAGCCTGGAAGATCTCTGGGCTGAGAAGCGCGGTCAGTGTCCACCCGATCAGGTTCGTCGCGTCACCGTTCCAGACGCCTTGGTAGACACGGGGGCCACACTGCTCTCGCTGCCAACGCACCTCATCCGGCAGCTTGGCCTCAAGGAACAGTATAAGAAACAAGTCCGAAGCAGTATCGGCGTTTCCGAAGCCGGCGTGTATGACGCTGTGCGGCTGACGATCCAGGGGCGATACTGCACGATGGACGTGATGGAAGTTCCCGACGACATTCCTGTCTTGATTGGTCAACTCCCCTTGGAGCACCTCGACTTCGTCATGGACTTACGGTCGAGATCGCTGATCGGCAATCCCAGACACGGCGGCGAACATGTCTATGAACTCTACTGAGCTGGAGCCGTCTCTTTCCCGCCCCTGGCCCGGACCGCCACCGCGTCGCGCCGCCAGAGCCAGGCGAAGACCGGGATCAAGGCCAAGGCCCCCCATTGATAGGCTGTCAGGCCCAGGGCGATGATCGGCTCGGGGCGGATGAACTCCGTGAGGAAGCGATAGATCAAGTACGCGATCAAGTAGAGCTTGATCCGCTGGAGTCGGAATAGCCCCCGGCGCTCGGTCCATGCCAGAAACACCGCGGCCGAGGCATGAAACGCCGACTCGTACAGTTGGGTCGGATGGCGGGGGACGCCGTCGTGGAACACCACTCCCCAGGGGAGGCTGGTCGGCTTGCCGAAACAGCAGCCGCCGACGAAGCAGGCCAGCCGGCCCACAGCCACTGCTGCTGCTACCGGCACCGCGAAGCTGTCACCCGTCTTGATCGATACGCCCAGAATCGCCTTGGCCATCTCGACGCCGAAATAGCCCCCGACGAGGCCGAACAGAATCGTCTTGCCGTTGTCGAACCAGGCCCGGCCGCTGACGAGACCGGTCCAGTCGGTGAGCACGAACGGCAGCTTCGAGCCGATCATGGCGCCGCAGAAGGCCCCCAGCGCGATTCCCCACCGCTGGGAAGCTGACAGCGGCAAAGCCCGGTCGCCCCGGCGCTTCAAGAGCACCGCCGTCGCAATCGCCAGGACCATGATCCCGGCATAGGCCAGGCCGGGGTGGATGTCCGGTGGCGGATCGGTCATCGGCGTGATCCGTTCGGGAGCTGGATGAAGCCGAGGTTGACGCCGTAGAAGTTGATCAGCTCGATCGCGTAGAACACGGCGACGGCGGCCAGCCGTAGCAGGTTGGTCCGCGCCTCTCCCTGGTATTCCTGCCACCGACCCACGATGTACCACGGGCGGTCCTGGGCTCCCGGGATGGGCGATGCGCCAGGCGGTAGGGATACGGGAGCAGTGCTCATGGAGGTGACCTCACAACGGTTGCCGGTGACCTACGCGATCCCCCCGATGGTGACCAGTGCCAGGGGCGGGACCATTGTGGGCATCCGCTTCGAGAAGCGGACTTGCGTCGCCCGAATCGCCGTATCGTAGGATACGATGATCCGAGCGTCAATCAGCCGGGTGGGGTGGGTCGAATGGCGTTTCACGTCGTCATCGATTGCGAGCCGTTCACAACCGTGACGAGAATCCATGCTTCAATCAGCCCTCAACTTGAGCATAGCCCCCAGTTTGTGAATGTTATCAAGCATGCGGCAACAAAACTTCACAAAATCTCACGAATCGTGTCGTGGTTGAGCGACAGATTCCCAAATCCTATAAATAGAGGGCTTGTGAATTCGTACTCGACACTTCCTTGAAACGAGCGAATTGGCCGGGAGCTTACCCGGCGTCTCGCGCCTTGTCCGTTCCACCAGACCGTTCCCGCTGATTGTCAAACGATGGTCGCCACAGCGTCCCAGCCGCCGTGGGACAAGATTCCGCGCTCTGAAATGCTTATATATAGTGGAACAGCTCCCCATGATGACCGCGACAAGCAACTGCAACCCGGCCTGGCAGGCGGAAGTGAGGTGGGAGCGCCGCTACGTTCACATGGAAGAGGAATCGGCGGAGGGCGAGACGGTGGACACCTTCCTGAAAGTCTGGGACTGCTTCGCCGACGTCTTCCGGCCGGGCGGTGAGCGGATTCGCTTCCGCGTCAATCGCCGCAAAGGCCGGCGCCTCACCCTCACGGACCCGCGTGACCGGACCGCGGGGACCGCCGGCACGACTGGGCCCTGGGGCACGCTGCCGGCGCCGCGTGTAAGCAGGCCCCGCGCCCTGACTCCAACAGGCTTCAAGGCGGAAGTGGCGCGGCTGATTGGAACGGAGCGGGCCGAGGAGATCGTCCGACTGCTTCTGGAATGACGATTTTTTTGAGTTTTCCACTCCAGATGGAAAATTGGTCTTGCACCGACAACGCGTTCATGCCGTTTTCCTTCGCAAGGAGAGCAGACCCGAAAGGGTGGCAGACTTTTGTTGGAGTCCCGCCTTCAGGCGGTTTCATGAGGCCCGGATTCCGCCTCAAGGCGGGACTCCAACCAAATGCAGAGCAACAATAGCCAGCCGAGCCGAGGGCTCCAGCGAGCCGGATCAAGACCAACTTTTCATCAGCCCGGGGTGAGGCCACGACCGAGCCGCTTGCTCATCGAGAGCAGCCAAGGTTCCCCGTTCGCGCCGCATGTTCGCCACCGACCAGAAGGACCGCACCATGAGTAGCCGCCGCAGATCGTTCACCGAAAAGCGTCGCACCCGCCTGGCCATGAAGGTCGACCGGCTGGATCGACTCGAGACGCGCAACACAATTACCGAACCGATCTCCGTTCTTGGTCTCAGTTTGTCCGCCTTCCGCGGACTCGCTCAGATCGGACTCATGGACCCCAATGCACTGCGCGGCCCCGCGCCGCCTGCCCAAGCGGCAAATCAAGCCGGGCACCCGGCGGGCCATGCCGCCGCGGCCCCGACCAACTTCATCCCCATCGTGATCGGTCCTCCGACACACCATCCCGCGGGCGGCGGCGGCGGCGCTCCCAATCAGGACGGGACGGCCCCAGCGTCCCAGGCCAAGGTCCAGGCCGGCGACTGGCTGACCCTCCGGCCGGCCTCGGCTGCCGATTCCTCGGAATCCGGCATCAGCACCCCCTGGCATCCGATCGCCCGAGCCGGTGGCGGGGCGGCCTTGCCGCCGCGCGGCGGGTCGAGCGGGCCGGGTACGGCCACGGCCACGCCCACGACACGGGGCACGATCAACCCGTTGAGCCTGCCCGCATCCACGCCGGGAGGCAGCAACGCGGGTGGCTCCGGTGCGCTGCTGGCCGCCGTGGCCAGCGCCAGCGGCAACAACGGCGCCAGCGGCAACAACGGCGCCGCGGCCGCCCTGGGCTCGTCGGCGCAGACCGCCCGGGCCGGCTCCCCGACCGCCACCGAGCCGTCAGGCCAGGCCCCGGCCGGATCATCCACGCACACTCCCAGCAGCGGCCACGGGGCGAGTCCGCTCGCGGTCTCGGGTGGGGGTCCTGGGTCGGGGTCGACCCCCGATCCCGTCATTGGCAACAAGTCGGGGCCAAGTCAGGGCACATTCACCTATTTCCCCATGTATGTCCTGGATGTCAACAACGGGGTCGTCCTTTTTCCCGGCGTCGACCAGCTCGCCACCCTCAGAGGCGCGGTTGAGCTGGAAGCACAGGTTGCCGGGACAACCGTCGCGTCCTACAACTGGGACACCTCGGGCCTCGGCTCCGACGCCAGTGGCATCTCGGGCACAAGTACCTATCAGCTCACGTTCCAGTGGACCAACACCATTGCCACCACCCACATCGATCCGATCACATTATCCGTGACCGACACGAACAGTCACACTGCAACATATACATATGACTTCATTCTTCCTGCTGGACACTCCAATGCGAGCGGCGGCAGCAACGCAACCTGGCCCCAGGTGCTCGCGCCCGACCAGGAGCTGCTGTCGGCCCCCTCGTTCGGCGGCAATGGCGACAACGCCTCGGTCGACGCCACCAGCGGCGCGCTCGACGCCACGATCCCCCTGCCGAGCTACAACCCCAACGTGACGACGTTCGCATTAACTTATGATTCTCTTACCGCGAATCCGATGCCGATCATCGTGGTCGAGAATACGCTCAGCGCCTCGGCGGCGGTGCCTTCCCAGGTCAGCGCCCAGTTGACCTTCAACGGGACCGCGCTTACCACATATTACTACAATACCAGCCAGTTCAACGCCGGCGACGTCCAGCAGATCGCGCTCCAGGCCACGAGCGCCACGTCGCTCTCGACCGGCCGGTACAGCTACTCGGTCCAGGTCGTCGACATCGGCACAACCAACACGACGATCACGCTCAGCGGCTCGGCCACCGTGATCAACCAGTCGGGGAGCGCGTTCGGCGACGGCTGGACGCTCGAGGGCCTGGAACAGATCACCTCGGCCACCGGCGGCGTGATCCTCAACCTGGGCGACGGCGGCCGCAGCCTCTGGTTCACGGGCAGCTTCGGCAGCGGCGGCGGCACCTACACCGACCCGCCCGGCGAATTCTCAACCTTGGTGAAGTCCGGCAGCGGCAGCTATACGGACACCTTGACCGACGGCACCCAGGTCACGTTCAATTCCAGCGGGTACCAGACCGCCACGATCGACCTCAATGGTTTACATACGACCTATGGCTACAACGGATCGCATCAGCTCACGACCGTTACCGACCCATACAGTAATATCACGTCATTCACGTATAGCTCGGGCGGCTACCTCCAGACGATCACCGACCCGGCGAGCCGGGTAACCACCTTCACCGACACCGGCGCCAAGCTGACCAAGGCCACCCTGCCGGACGCCAGCACCTGGAATTACGCCTATGACGCGTCCGGGCGATTGACCCAGATCACGGATCCCAGGTCGAACACCGTTTCGGTCAGCTACGACTCCGCAGCGCGGGTGGGCACGATCACCCGCGCGGACCTCAGCACGGAAGAGTTTACCAACGACCAGGAATCGGGCTGGACCAACAGCGGGACGTCGGGCAGTCCGGCGGCGGCAACCCTGCTGGCGCAGGCAACCAGCACGTACACCAGCCCCAACGGCAACACCACCGCGTTGCGCCCCGACTGGGGTGGCCTGGGCATGACCGGAGTCGGGGTGGACGCGCTGGGCAACGTCGTCATGTACGACCTCAGCTCGAACGGCCTTGCCACCGTCGCCGTCGACCGGCTCAACCGGATCAGCCAGTCCACCTACGATTCCAAGGGCAATGTCACCGAGGCGATCCATCCGGACGGGACTAACGTTCAATTCACCTACAACAGCGACGCCGAGCCCCTCACCTCCACTGACGAAAACGGCAACACCACCTCATTCACGTACGACGGCCATGGCAACCTGACGGTCGTCCAAGACCCGCTCAATAAGGATACGAGATTTATTAATTGTCGCATTTGTCCGGAATGGCACGGTAATTCCATAGGGGGAGTTCCTCATCGAACCGGATTTTCATCGTCTCGGGGTATTCATCTGGGTAACCCTCCTTCAGCGGATAGTCACCGGTG
>JBIOJM010000018.1:0-55235 GCA_044450785.1 Isosphaerales bacterium | reverse complement strand
GCGGAAGAAGGACCGGCAACACTGAACACTGAACACTGAACACTGAAGACTGAACACTGAACACTGAACACTGACAGATGAGAGCCGTCGCGCGCGATTACCGCAGTTCGTCCTGGATCGAGCTCGACCTGGCCGAAGGGCTGTTGGGCTCGGTCCGAACGATCAATGGCCCGACCGAGGTCACACCCGCGGACGATTGGGTCGCACCCGCGTTCTGGGACATCCAGGTCAACGGCCGCGGGGGACATTCGTTCTCGAGTCCGGACCTCACGGTCGAGCAAGCCGCCGCGATCGTCCGGGAGCAGGCAATTCTGGGTACGGCCCGGCTGTGCCCGACGCTGATCACGGCGCCCCACGAGCACCTGCTGCATGGTCTGCGGACGATCGCGTCCGCCTGCGATTCGTTCCCCGACGTCGCCGCGCGGGTCATCGGAATCCACCTCGAGGGGCCCTTCATCTCAGAGCTCGACGGTTACCGCGGCGCGCACCCCGCATCGGCGATCCGCGATCCCGACTGGGAATTGTTCCAGGAGCTTCAGCAGGCCGCGGGCCACCGGATCGCCTTGATGACCCTGGCGCCGGAGCGGACCGGAGCGATCGAGTTCATCCGTCGGGCAACGTCGTGCGGGGTCGTGATTGCCCTGGGGCATACCGCCGCCGCCGGCCCGTCGATCCGCGCCGCCGCCCTAGCCGGCGCCCGTTTGAGCACGCACCTGGGCAACGGCATCGCCTCGCCGCTGCCACGCCACCCCAACCCGATCTGGGACCAGGCTGGCCTCGACGAGCTGTGGGCCTCATTCATCGCCGACGGCCACCATCTCGATCCCGCGACCCTGCGCGTGCTGGCGCGCGCGAAAGGGTCGGCGCGGACCATTCTGGTCAGCGATGCCAGCCCGCTGGCCGGCTTGCCTCCCGGCGTTTACGGTGAGTGGGCCATCGAACCTTCGGGCAAGATCGTCGTGGCGGGTACACCCTACCTGGCCGGCTCGAACCAGGGGCTCGAAACCGGTTTGCGGAACCTGCTGGCCGCCGCCGGCTGGACGATCGAGCAGGCGGCTGCCGCCGTCACGAGCAACCCGGCACGTCTCCTCGGCCGCCCCGAGCCGAGCCTCGCCCCCGGCCAGCCGGCGAGCTTCGTGATCTTCCGCCGGCCCGAGCCCAGCGGGTTCGTGCTCGAAAACGTCTGTGTCGATGGCCGCTGGGTACGCGATCGGTAACCGTTCAGTCTCGGGACGGCGTCGATTGTGCGCGCTTTGAGAAATGTGACCTAGTTTTGAGATGGGCTCAACCCGCGTGAATCCGAGACGATCTAGAATGGCTGCAACGAGCGGCCTGAATTAACGAGTTATCCATCTCACCATGACCCAAGTGATCAAGAGCGATCGCCGTGACGAGTCGCCCGCGCGCAGGCTCGGGGTCCTCTACGTCTTCTCGTTCTGCATGATCGTCCTGCTCTCGTGCGTCGGCCAGTCCTTGATCCTGAGAGAACTTTCCGCGGAGAGCAGGGCGAGCTCCTCCGTGGCTCGACTCGTCCGCCAGCGGTCGCTCGATCATCCGTTGAGCTTGTCCGCGATGGCAATCCTGGCTGCCGGCGCGCCCGGAGAACGCGGTGAGCTCGAGAGCTCACTCCGGAAAGCGATCCAGAAGAGTCAGCGCGAATCGCCGGCGACATTCCGCCCGGGCGCCGGGCTTCCCGCGTCAAACGAGCCGGAATCCACGACCTCGCGGCTGCTGCGGGAGGCCGAGACGCACCGCCTTTCGGCGATCGAATCCGCGGACGCCCTGCTCTCTCTGCTGGCACGGAATGGGTCGACTTCACCGCGATCCGCGGAATCCAGCGGGATCGTACATGGCATCATCGCCGAGGAGGATGCCGTTGGCCGGGCGTTCGGGGAAGCCGCGGCGGCCTCCGCGGAGGAGTCGGCCGTTCGCATCAAAGGACTGGAGTCGTTCGAGTTTCAACTGCTCGGGCTCGTGCTGGTCGTGCTCGTGCTCGAGAGCCTCTTCGTGGTCAACCCCGCGGTTTTGAAGATCCAGCGCTTCATGCAGGCGATGGGGCACTCGCACGACGAGCTGAAGTTTTATGCCAAGAAGCTGGAGCGTAGCAACAAGGAACTCCAGGACTTCGCCTCGGTGGCGTCACACGACCTGCAGGAGCCGTTGCGGAAGGTCCAGGCCTTCAGCGACCGCTTGAGGTCCACATGCGCCGGGGCGATCGACGACCGTGGACGCGACTACCTCGACCGGATCCAGAACGCGGCGGGGCGGATGCAGTCCCTGATCAACGATCTGCTCACCTACGCCCGGGTCGCGACCAAGGCGCAGCCGTTCGTCCCCACCGATCTCGTCTCGATCACCCACGACGTTGTATCCGACCTGGAGGCCCGGATCGAGCAGGTGAACGGGCGCGTCGAGGTCGGCGAATTGCCCAACGTGGACGCCGACCCGCTGCAAGTCCGCCAGCTCATGCAGAACTTGATCGGCAACTCGTTGAAATACAAACGGCCGGACGTGCCGCCAATCGTCAAGATCTCGTGCCGAAGTCTGATCGAGGACCCCTCGGCGCCGCCGGGGGCGCCGGCCAATCCCTTTTGTCAGATCGTGGTCGAGGATAACGGGATCGGCTTCGAGGAGGTCTACACCGAGAAGATTTTCACGATCTTCCAGCGCCTGCACGGCCGCACCGAGTACGAGGGTACGGGTGTCGGCCTGGCCGTCTGCCGCAAAATCGTCGAACGGCACGGCGGCACGATCACGGCGAGGAGCACGCCCGGCGAGGGTTCTACTTTCATGGTCACGTTGCCGGTCCGGCAACCGAAGGAGATGACACACGATGGATGCGAATGCTAAATCGATCGCCATCCTGATCGCCGACGACGACGCGGACGATCGCATGATGGCCAAGGAGGCCCTGGAGGAGTGCCGGCTGGCGAACCACCTCGATTTCGTGGTCGACGGCGTCGAGCTGATGGCCTATCTGCGCGGCCAGGGCCGGTACGCGGACCCAGGGACGACGACGAGGCCGGGCTTGATCATTCTCGACCTGAACATGCCGAAGATGGACGGTCGCGAGGCGCTCCGGGAGATCAAGGCGGACCCATCGTTGCGGCGGATCCCGATCGTGGTGATGACCACCTCGCAGACGGAAGAGGACATCTATCGGACCTATGACCTCGGTGTCAATTCCTTCATCACGAAGCCGGTCAGCTTCGACGGATTGGTGGCCGTCATGAGGGCCATCGGCACGTATTGGATCGAGATCGTCGAGCTCCCGGACGGCGCCGGACGGCGGGAAAATCGCTCATGAACCACAGCCGCTTGAGCATTCTGCTCGTCGATGACGACGAGGACGATTACATCCTTGCGCGCTCTCTGCTCGTCGAGGTCTACGGCAAGCAGATCGATGTGGAGTGGGCCTCGTCCTACGACCCGGCCAGAGAGGCGCTTCTGAGCGGGCGGCACGGACTGTGTCTGCTGGACTACCACCTCGGAGCGCGGACCGGCCTCGATCTGCTCCGCGAGACGATGGCCAAGGACTGCCGCACGCCGATCATCCTGCTCACGGGGAACGATGACTGGGATGTGGATGTCAAGGCGATGGAAGCCGGGGCGGTCGATTACCTCGTCAAGGGGCAGTTCGATGGCCGAATCCTGGAGCGATCGATCCGTTACGCAATGGGTTTCGCGGTCGAACGGCAGCAGACGCTGGAGGCGCTCCACCGCAGTGAGGAACGGTACGAGCTGGCGGTGCGCGGGGCGAACGACGGGATCTGGGACTGGGACGTGACGACCGACCGAATCTACTACAGCTCCCGCTGGAAGTCGATGCTGGGCTCCGAAGACGGGCTGATCGGCGACCGGCCGTGGGAGTGGTTCAATCGCGTGAGCCCGCTGGACGTCGATCGGGTCAACGCGGAGGTCTCGGCACACCTCGCGGGGAAGACGTCCCACCTCGAGACCGAATACCGCATGCTTCACGACGACGGGACCTACCGCTGGGTCCTCACCCGGGGCCTGGCCGTACGGGACGGCAACGGGAGGGCCGTCCGAATGGCGGGCTCCCAGTCCGACATCACCCAGCGAAAGGTGGCCGAGGACCGCCTGCAGCACGACGCGTTCCACGACTCCTTGACCGGTCTTCCCAACCGCGCACTCCTCCTGGACCGGTTGGGCCAGCACGTCGCACGGACGAAGCGACTGGTTGATTCCCGGTTCGCGGTCCTGTTCCTCGACGTTGATGGCTTCAAGTTCGTCAACGACAGCTTGGGACACCAGATCGGCGATCAGCTCTTGATCGCGATCGGCAGAAGGCTGGAAGGCTGCGTCCGCGCGGGAGACACCATCGCCCGGCTCGGCGGAGACGAGTTCATCGCCCTCGTCGAGGATTTCGAAACCACCGAGTTCATCCTGAGGCTCACCGAGCGGATCCTCGAAGAGATGCAGGCTCCCTTCTCGCTGGACGGGCATGAATTGGTCGTGACCGCCAGCATCGGAATCGCCCTGAGCGGATCCAACGACGACAGTGCGGAGGAGATCATCCGGAACGCCGACATCGCCATGTACCAGGCCAAGTCTCACGGCAAGGCGGGTTTTGTCGTGTTCGACGAGGTGATGCACGCCAGCGCCGTCACCCGCATGAGGACAGAGTCCGACTTGCGCCAGGCGTCGATGCGAGGGGAGTTTCGACTTCACTACCAGCCGATCGTGTCGCTGCGGACCGGCAAGATCAGGAGCTTCGAGGCCCTGTTGCGCTGGTACCACCCCGAACGCGGTCTCGTCTGCCCGGATGAATTCATCCCGCTGGCTGAAGAGACGAAACTGATTCTGCCCATCGGCCTATGGGTGATCCGCACGGCGGCCGACCAGCTACGGAAATGGCAGAAGCAGTTCTGGAGGAGCCCCCCCCTCGCGATCAGCGTGAACCTGTCGTGCCGGCAGTTCTTCCAGCCGGATCTGGTCTACCAGGTCGAACGAGCGCTTCTGGAAACCGGGCTCGACCCTCGATGCCTGAAGATGGAGATCACCGAGAGCACGATCATGGAACAGGTCGAGTCAGCGTCATCCGCGCTCGCGAGGCTGAAATCCCTCGGTGTCAAGCTCGCCTTGGACGACTTCGGCAAGGGCTATTCGTCGCTCAGCTACCTCCATCAGCTTCCCTGTGACACGCTCAAGATCGACCGCTCGTTCATCGCCCGGATCGGACCCGGCGGCGAGAATACGGAGATCGTGCGGACAATCATTTCTCTCGCCAAAGGTCTGGGGCTGGATGTGGTCGCCGAAGGCGTGGAGACGGCCAGCCAACTGGTCCAGCTCAAGGACCTGGGGTGCCATTTCGGCCAGGGCTATTTCTTCTCGCGGCCATTGACGGACGAAGCGGCGGGCGCGCTGCTCATGGATCCGCCGCGCTGGCTCGAAGCCGCGCGCCGGGATGACTCATTGATCGCCCTCCGTTAGCCGCACAGAAGAAAACCCGTAACCGTTCAGTCCCCTGGCGGCATTGATTGTGTTCGCGTTGGGCCGGTGATTTGAGGCCAACGATGAACGACACGAGCAGGTCGTTGGGCGCGACCGCAGGCGGCAGTGTCTCTCGGCGACCGCCCGTCATGACCGGCGCGGCTCCGGGACCCGACTTATCGGGGGTGTGATCCGTCAAGATTGCGATTCGATCATGACTTGTCGCCCTCCTGCGTCAGGTCACGAGTTGCTTGCGAAAGGAGTTAAGATCGGGGCAGGTGGCGGCGCTCTCGAAGAGTTCGTTCAGCCGAACATCATCGTCGATATCGTGGAGCTGGCCTTCGATGTCGTTGGCCGCGAGCCCGAACCGAATCCCAAGGAGTTTGAGGATCGTTCTCTGAGTGGTTTTCCTCGTCGCCCTGCGCGTCCATTCCGCCTCCAATTCTTGGAGGATCGGCGATTGCGATTCGATCATGACTTGTCGCCCTCCCAGGATCTCGAACAACCTCCAGTCATTATACCTCAACCCGGCCAGGAAGTGGGTTACCACCAGCAGGCTCTCGCGCTCCTCGGGCTGAGCGTCGCGGTCGATGCGAGCGCGGCACTCGCGGAAGATCGGCTCGGGCGGGCCATCGAACCGCGTCAGCGGCACCCAGGGGATCAGCCCGACGTCGCCGGCGGCAAGCAGGCCATCGGCCGGAACCTCCCAAAGCTTGACGACCCTCCAGGAGAGCTGCAAGCTGGTGCAACCCTGGCGGCTGCGCAGGTCGGCCGAGCCGGCGGCTTCGACATTCCCCTTGGGGTGGAGGAAGAGGACGACCACCTCGGGGAGAACGCGGCGGTCGAGGCGGACCAAGGCCGTGTCGTCGACGACCTGATCGGCGACGCGGGCGTCGGGGTAGCTGGCGACCTCGACGACGTAGGGGTCGGGCTCGGTCTCGCCCACGTGCCGGACCTCGATGAAACCGTCGGGGAGGCGCCGGGCCAGGACCGGCTCGGCCTGCAGCGGCGTCCAGGCGGCAATGTCGCGGACGCCGGCCAGGCGGAGGATCGCGTCGCCGTGATGCTGAATCAGCCACTTGGTGCTCTTGTCGTAATCGTGCATCGACGATTTTATCGCCCGGCGCCGCGGCGTGCCGGTCCGGCCGTTCGCTGAAGGAGATGCGCCCGTCAATGGGATTCGCTATGCACTCTTGGATAGTCGATTCCATCCTCGGGGTCAAACAAAAACTTCCTGATGTTTTCGAGGCGCGCACCATTCGTCGAAATGCGGCGCGGATGGACGGGTTCTGATACCATGCGAAGTCAGGCGAAGCCGCCGGTTTCCGTTTGAATTGGTTGTTCTTCGGGCAAGCGCGCATGATCCCTCCGCGTTTGGCATCTATTCCATAGAGAGGGCGCCCATGACCCGTGAGCCCAACCTCCGATCGCTCGACCGATTTCGGAGCTACCTGCGCCTGCTGGCGGGGTTGCAGTTGAGTCCTGGCCTGCGGTCGAAGCTCGACCCCTCCGACGTTGTTCAACAGACGATGCTCCAGGCTCACCAGGCGTTCGGGCAGTTCCGGGGGACGAGCGAGGCCGAGCTGGCGGGCTGGCTGCGTCAGATCCTGGCCAGGAACCTGGCGGCGGCGGCGCGGGAGATGGGCCGGGCGAAGCGAGACGTCGGCCGCGAGCAGTCGCTGGAGGCGGCGGTCGAGGCGTCGTCAGCGCGGCTGGAGGCGTTCCTGGCCGACGAGCAGACCTCGCCCAGCGTGCGGGCCGACCGCAACGAGCAGATGGTTCTGCTGGCCGAGGCGGTGGCCGCGCTGCCTGAGGCGCAGCGCGAGGCGGTCACGCTCCATCACCTGCAAGGCTGGCCGCTGGCCAAGGTCGCCCGCCACCTCGACCGCACCCCGGCCGCCGTCATCGGGCTGCTGCACCGGGGCTTGAAACAGTTACGCAGCCGGCTTGAGTGTCTGGAGTGAGCCATGGCCGACGAGACGGGACAGGGGCAGAGTCAAGAGCAACGGGTGAACGAGGTCATGGCCGCCTACGTGCAGGCCGCCGAGGCAGGTCAGGCACCTGACCGGAAAGAGCTTGTGACGAGGCACCCGGACCTGGCGGCCGAGCTGGAATCGTTCCTCGCCGACTACGACCGTGTCAACCGGCTGGCCGAGCCGCTCCGCGAGGTCGCCCGGGCCGCGCAGGCTGAGGACATCGGGGGTGTCGGCCCGCTCGGGTCGCTCGCCGAGCAAATCACGGCGGGAGCCGTTGCGTCCGATTCCGACCCGACTCAGCCTCTTAACGGATTGTCGCATCCCCCGGCGGCGGGGGCCCGCATCCGTTACTTCGGCGACTACGAGCTGACCGGCGAGATCGCCCGCGGTGGGATGGGCATCGTCTATCGCGCCCGGCAGATCAGCCTCAACCGCCCGGTCGCCCTCAAGATGATCCTGGCCGGCAAGCTGGCGAGTGAGGCCGACGTGCAGCGGTTCCGCAACGAGGCCGAGGCGGTCGCCAACCTCGACCACCCGGGCATTGTGCCGATCCACGAGGTCGGCCTCCATGAGGGACTCACTTACTTCAGCATGAAGCTGATCGAAGGAGGCAGCCTGGCCGAGCGGCTCGGCGAATTCACCGCCGACCCCCGCGCGGCAGCCAAGCTGCTGGCGGCGGCCGCCCGCGCGGTGCACCACGCGCACCAGCGGGGCGTGCTGCACCGCGACCTGAAGCCGTCCAACATCCTGGTGGACCGGCAGGGCCAGCCGCACGTATCCGACTTCGGCCTGGCCAAGCGGGTCGAGGCGGATCCGGAGTTGACGCAGTCCGGCGCGATCCTCGGCTCGCCCCCCTACATTGCGCCCGAGCAGACGACAGGCCGGCGGGGAGCGATCACGGTCGCAACCGACGTCTACGGCCTGGGGGCGGTCCTCTACGCGATGCTGGCGGGCCGCCCGCCGTTCCGGGCCGACTCGGTGCAGGAGACGATCGAGCAGGTCCGCCAGCGCGAGCCCGAGCCGCCGAGCGGGTTCAACCACCGGGTGGACCGCGACCTCCAGACCATCTGCCTGAAGTGCCTGAGCAAGGACCCGCAGCGGCGTTTTGGCTCGGCCCAGGAGCTGGTGGAGGACCTGGAGCGCTGGCTGCGCGGCGAGCCGATCGCGGCACGGCCCGTGACCCGTGCGGAGCGTGGCTGGCGGTGGTGCCGGCGCAACCCGGTGGTGGCGTTGTTGACCGGGCTGGTGGCAGCCCTGGTCTTGGTTGGTGTGGCCGGGCTGGCGGTCAGTAACCTGTCGGTCGCCCGCGAGCGCGACGCGGCCCGGGCACAGCGTCGCCGCGCCGAGGCCCATTTCCGGCAGGCGCGCGACGCGGTGGACCAGATGCTGACCGAGGTGGGCCAGACCACCCTGGCCGACGTGCCGCAACTGGAGCCGGTGCGTCGTGCCCTCCTCTTGAAGGCGCTGGCGTTCTACCGGGAATTCCTCCGGGATCGGCCGTCCGAGCCCTCCGTACGACTCGAAGCCGGGCGGGCTTACCGACGGGCAGGCGACATCAATGTACTGCTCGGCCGTCATACGGAGGCGGAGGACGCCTTGCGGCGGTCGATCGACCTGCTGGCGGGGCTGGCGCCGGTGCTCCCCGGGTCGGGCGACCGCCGCGAAGAGCTGGCCCGGAGCCGTCATTCGCTCGGTGAGCTGCTCAAGACCACCGGCCGGGCGGCGATGGCGGAGCCGGAACTCCGGGAGGCACTCGCGTTGCGGCAGGCGCTGGCGGATCGATCCCCCTCGCCCGAGCACCGGCAAGACCTCGCCGAGAGTCAGATGGCGATCGGGAGATGGCTCCGAGAAGCGGGCCGGCCCGCGGAGGCGGGGAGCGCCTTCCGCGAGGCCCTGCAGCTCCACGAGGCGTTGGCAGCCAAGGATCCCGACCAGCCGGAGCATCGCTACCAGGTCGGTATGACCCTGAATTCACTCGCTGTCTTGGAGGGAGACCAAGGCCGGTACGCGGAGGCACGCCAGTACGTCGAGCGGGCCGTCGCGCAGCAGGAGGCGGCCCTGAAGGCCGACCCGCGCAATCCCCGTTATCGCTTCCAGCTCGCTCAACAGCTCAAGAACCTGGGCACGATGCTGCTGGCCCTCAAGGAGTATGAGAAGGCGAAGCAGCCCATGGACCAGGCGCTCGAGGTCAGTCGCGGGCTGGTCGACGACTTCCCCCACGTCCCGAAATACCGCAACGACCTCGCCAGGAGCCACAACAACCTGGCGGTCCTGCTGAACGCCGGCGGAGATCCCCGCACAGCCTTGGCGGAATGTCGACAGGCCCTGGACCTCGATGAAGCCCTGGCAACCGAGTTCCCCGGCGTGCCCGAATACCGGGTCGACCTCGGTCGCGCAAGCGCGTTCCTGGGCCAGCTCCTCCATGCCTCCGGCCGGCCTGGTGAAGCGGTCGCGGCTTACCTTCGCGCGATCGAGCTGCTCGAGTCGCAGCGGATCAAGACCCCGGGCAACCCCGACATCGTCCCGATCTTGGGGATGGTTGAGGACGCCGTGGCCAGGCTCCTGCTCAAGCCCGCCTACCCGAAGGTCCGCGACCCGGCCACGGCCGTGCGCCACGCGCTGAAGGCCACCGAGCTCATGCCCGGAAACGCCGTGTATTGGGGCACGCTCGGCGGGGCCTACTACCGCGTTGGGCGGTGGGCTGAATGCATCGAAGCGCTCCAAAAGTCGATGCAGTCGGACTCCGTCGTGATCAACCACGGCTCCCGGGACCTCTACTTGGCCGTGGCGCACTGGCAGCGGGGCGACACGGAGGAGGCGCGTCGGTGGTACGACCGGGGGGTGGAAGAGATCCGGGCCAAAGGGACTTCGGACGAGAGGCTTCGGCTCCGCGATGAAGCAACGGCCCTGCTGGGAAAAACGCCCTGAGTCTGGGTCCCCTCGCGATCCCGCGTCGGCGGTGTGGGTCCTTGTTCGGGACGAGTGACCCGCACGGCGGACCATGCCGATCAAGATTCCCAGCCCGGATCGAGGCGCCCGTCTCGTGGCCTCGTCCGCCCTGAGGACCGGGCTCGTCGCGTCCCTGCCGTCGCGTTGACGCCCCTTGTGAGGGGTTGTGAAAGAGATGTCCGACCGGCGCGCATGATGCCGGCGCCTTCGGACTCTATTCCCTTAGCGACGGTCTCATCGGTGAGGCCGGACCATTGACAACCACGGCCATTGCCCGAAACGGATCGGGCCACGAAAAGGCATCACATGCTGCGCAACACGTCCGATCGGATCCCGTCCTTGGCCAGGAGGCTCCGCCAAAAACGCCGATTCCAGGTCGAGGCACTCGAGCCCCGTTGGCAGCCAAGCGGGTTCCCCAGTTTCGGCATTGCCGGCGTACTGGCCGGCGACCTTGCGTCCGCCCACCGGGAAATGCACACTCCCGCCGCGCACCAGACCACACACGGGGCTCGACACTCGAACAGGCTCGAGGCCAGGTCTCACGCCGTGGTGGCTAATCCTTCAAGAGCCAATCCTGTCGCCGCCGCGGCCGCTAGCCCACGCTCGTCGGGCGCGAACACCGGTTCTCCTCTTGCCGGGACCGGGTATGTCCTGACCTCGTTTAACGGAGCTCCAGGCAACACCGGTGAGGGCGTCGCCGTGCAACCGGCCGACGGCAAGATCGTCGAGGTGGGTCAGACCGTTCAATACATGGACCGTGAAATCGGTCACCTACTGCGAATTCGCCGTGGTCCGGTACAACACGGACGGAAGCCTCGACACGACCTTCAACAAAACCGGCAAGGAGGCCACGCCGATCGGCTCGTCGACGAAGCAAGCCTTTGCTTACGCCCTCGCTTTCGAGACGGTCAGCGGGGTGGCCAAGATCGTCGTGGTGGGATCGGTCGCCAACGGGTCTGCCACTCAGACGGACTTCGCCGTGGTGCGCTATAACCTGGACGGCTCGCTCGACACCTCTTTCGGCGGCGGAACGGGCGAGGTGACTACCGACTTCCAGACAAGGTCGGATGTGGCCACGGGGGTCGTGATCCAGTCCGACGGCAAGATCGTCGTGGCCGGCCTGGCGGAGGACCACTCCAGCGACCAGTACGCCGGCCTGGCCCGGTATAACACGGACGGGAGTCTCGACACGAGCTTCGGCGGTGGTACGGGGAAAGAACTCCTCACGAACACGCCACGTGCCACCGGCGTCGCGCTCGAGACCAACGGCAAGATTGACCTGGTGGGGACCGTCGCCAACGAGGAAATTGTCGGAGGTAAGATCATCGACCTGGGCAGTAAGTTCGAGGTCTCCCAATTCAATACCGACGGCAGCGTTGATACCACATTCGGCACCGACGGCGTGGCGGATGTGGATCTCGGTGGCAGTGACCATGCATATGCCATCGCCGTCCAGTCGAACCCGAATCTGCCCAACTACGGCGACATCATGGCCGCGGGTTGTACGACGGCGGGCGTAGTTAACTATCAAATCGGCGTCATCGCGCTCACGTCGGCCGGCGTCCTCGATCCAGCGTTCGGGACGGGCGGTATTGCCATCACGTCCACCGGCCTCTGGTCCAAGGGCTCGGCGATTGCGTTCCAACCCGGGGACGGCAAGGTTGTCGTGGCCGGCTCAGACCAGGATTCCGGGGGCATACAGTACTTCGTCCTGGTCCGCTACAACACCGACGGCAGCCTGGACACAACCTTCTGAGCCGGCCCTGCGGGTCCCGGATCACCTTGACGAAGGAGCTTCGGCTCGCCCGGGCGAGCCGAAGCTTCTGCGCAATGAGGCGTAAATCTCACCGGACGGAATGCCCCGGGCGCCCAGGACTCGGGCCGGGACGGACGTCTGTGATCTCGATTGGATATCTGCGAGCTTTTGATGGAGACCACGACCATGTTTTCGCCGTTCACGCTGCTGGCCCTGATTCGCGCTTCCCGGGATCGCCGCCGCACGCGTCCAGGCCATCGCCACACCGATCGGACCCGGGCGCGGTTCCAGCTCGAAGGGCTGGAGGATCGTTGCCTGCTCTCGATCACCGAATTCCCCGTTCCCACCGCCAATGCCGGTCCATACGAGATCGTGGCAGGCCCCGACGGCAACCTCTGGTTCACCGAGTTCGGCAACGGGTATATCGGGATGATCAACCCGACGACCCACGCCATCACCCAGTTCCCCACCTCCACCGCCGGTACCCCCGGCGGCCCATTGGGAATCACGGCGGGCCCCGACGGCAACCTCTGGTTTACCGAGGAATTCGCCAACAAGATCGGCATGATCAATCCGGCGACCCACGCCATCACCGAGTTCCCCCTCCCCACGGGCATCTTTCCTTACGAGATCACGGCGGGTCCCGACGGCAACCTCTGGTTCACCGAACACGATACCAGCCAGATCGGGATGATCAATCCGACGACCCACGCCATAACCGAGTTCACGATCCCCACCGCCGATTCCTACCCAGAGGGCATTGCGGCGGGCGCCGACGGCAACCTCTGGTTCACCGAGGCCGCGGTCGGACAGATCGGTGTGATCAACCCGACGACCGACGCCATCACTGAGTACCCCATTCCCTACGCGGGCACCAGTCCCGGTGGAATCACGACAGGCCCCGATGGGAACGTCTGGTTCGCCGATTCCGGAACCAACGCAATCGGCGTCGACACCCTAAATACGGCCAGCACGCATTTCGTGGTGACTCAGCAGCCGCCGAGCAGCGTCACCGCGGGCGCCCCCTTCGACCTGACGATCGAGGCCGAAGACAGCTCAGGCAATCTCGACTCCTCCTTCATCGGCACCGTGACGGCGGCGCTGACGAATAACCCCGGTGGAGCGACGCTCGGCGGCACGCTGTCGGCGACAGCGTCCGGTGGCGTGGCCACCTTCTCCGACCTCACGCTGACCCAGGCCGCCTCCGGTTACACGCTCGTTGTCACCAGCAGCGGCGTCGACAACGCGACCACGAGCGCGATCACCGTGACCGCGGCAGCGGCCAGCCAGTTGGTGATCCGCACGCAGCCGTCAGCGACGGCCAAGGCCGGGCAGGCGTTTGGCGCCCAGCCCGTGATTGATGAAGAGGACCCGTTCGGCAACCTGGAAACGGGTGACAACACCACGGCCGTGACGGTGTCGCCCGAGATCGGCGCCGGCCCGCTCCAGGGGACGACCTCCGTCGCCGTGTCGGGCGGTGTGGCCACGTTCACGAACGTGGCCGACATTAGGGCCGAGTCCATCTCGCTCGACTTCAGCAGCGGCAGCCTGACCAACGCGACCTCCACGAGCATCGTCGTCAGTCCAGCGGCAGCCAGCCAGTTGGTGGTCCACACGCAGCCGCCAGCGACGGCGGCGGCGGGGCAAGCGTTCGGCACCCAGCCGGTGGTTTATGAAGAGGATCCGTTCGGCAACCTGGAGACGAGGGACAACAGCAAGGTGGTGACGGCGACGCTCGAGATCGGCACCGGCCCGCTCCGGGGGACGACTGCCGTCTTCGTGTCGGGCGGCGTGGCCACGTTCACGAACCTGGCCGACAACAGGGCCGAGATCGTCTCGGTCAACTTCAGAAGCGGCAGCCTGTCCTCAGCGCCGACGTCCCCCATCGCCGTGACCGCGCCGGCACCGACGATCCGGCTCGAGCAGGTGGTCACGGCACAGAAGACCAACAAGAAAGGGAAGCCGGTGGGCAAGCCGGTATTCGTCGGATTCGCGCTCGATTACAGTGCCGCAATGGATCCGTCGACCGCGGGTCTCGCCGCCAATTACCAGGTGGATAGGGCGGTCACCCAGCGCGTCAAGAAGAAGAGGATGACCGTGCTGCAACCGGTCAACTTCACAGCGGCTTATAACCAGTCGACCAACATCGTCACCTTGACCATCAAGGGCAAACAGCCATTCGCCATGGGAGGCCAGATCAAGGTCATCGCCTCGCCCCCGAACGGGGTCAGCAGCGCAGCGGGAGTCCTGCTGGACACGAGCGATACGGTTTTCACCATCCTGGCGAAGGCGAAGGGCATCGCGCCCGGTTGAGCTCGGAAGTGAGCAACACGGTGCCGAAAGGGTGTTCCAGATGCCCCGCAAGAGGAGAGCGGCAAGCTGGTACAACCCCGGCGGCTGCGCAGGTCGGCCAAACCGGCGGCTTCGACATTTCCCTTGGAGTGGAGGAAGAGGACGACCACCTCGGGGAGAACGCGGCGGTCGAGGCGGACCAGGGCCGTGTCGTCGACGACCTGATCGTGACGCGGGCGTCGGGGAAGCTGGCGACCTCGACGACGTAGTGGTCGGGCTCGGTCTCGCCCACGTGCCGGACCTCGATGAAATCGTCGGGCAGGCGCCGGGCCAGGACCGGCTCGGCCTGCAGCGGCGTCCAGGCGGCAAAGTCGCGGACGCCGGCCAGGCGGAGAATCGCGTCGCCGTGATGCTGAATCAACCACTTGGTGCTTTTGTCATAGTCGTGCATCGACGATTCTCCGGCCCGGCGCCGCGGCGTGCCGGTCCGGCCATTCACTGCGGAAAACGTGTGCGGCCTGCGCCTTTCGGCTTGATCCGCACCCAACGCGGCCTCCTCCGTCTCCTCGATCCGATCACTCCGCGCGGTGATCCGATGTGCCCGTCGACGGGATTCGCCATTCAAACTTGGATAGTCGATTCCATCCTCGGGGTCAAACAAAAACTTCCTGCGAAGGGTCGAGCCAGACGTTGAGTCTGGCACCCAGGAAATCGAGGGACTGGGTGGGAAGGACTGAGGAACCGGCACGAAATCACTTCCCGGTGGGACTGTTGGGTGGGCAGTGTGTGGCAAGAAGAGAATTCCGTCTCCTCAGGCGGCCGGGGTCAATCTGGGTCGGGCTTGTTGAACGGGCCTTCCGGGTGCTCTCTGAGGTAGCGCTGCCAGCTCAGCTCGCCGGTGATCAGCCAGTCGACCGGACGCAAGTGGAGGACCTGGAAGTCGGGTCCGTCGTGTCCCCAGGTCTTGACCACGGCGAAGGGTGCCCCGGGCGGTCCCCAGGTGAGGTCGGTCAGGCCATCGCCCCAGTCGTCGGTCAGCACCTCGCGGACGGCGCCCCGCTCGCTCACCTCGAGGCCGACGGTGGTGACCGTCCGGACGTCCGGTGGGGTTCCCTTCTTGACCCGGGCGGCGACCTGGCGGAGGGTGAACCGGCCGTCGGGAGAAGTCAGGGTCGGGCCGCCGATTCGCAAGGGGATTGTTGCCCCCGCCTTCACCCTCGTGGCGAAAAAGGCGGGCAAGTTGGAGAGCTCGCCCGTCCAACGGTCGAGGGCGTTGGGGGTTGGGCCGTGTTCCTTGACCCAGGCTCGGACGCGGTCGGTATTCCCCTCGGTGCGTCCGAGGACCTGCTCGGTGACGACGCAGCCGGCGATCGGCATGACGCCCAAGCCGGTCTCGGGATCGAGGTCCGACATGCCGAACATACCGTAACTGAACAGCCGGGCGCGACCTTCCTTGAGAGAGGCCTCGGCCTCGTCGAGTCCTCTGCTGTCGGGCCACGGTCGCGTTGGCGGGTTCCCGCGGGTCGGCGTCTGCCTCCGCCGTGTCGATGGTTTCGGTACCCGCCGTCGATCAGGCCGTGGAGTCGGCCTTCAACCTCGTCTGGCTCACGAATGATTCGGTCGCTTCGTCGAGGACAGGGGCCCGGTGGCTGGAGTGCGGATGGATATAGATCGACCTGGGGTTGATCAGCTCTTTCGGCTCGGGAGGAGGCGCCAGCTCGTAGACGGCGGGTCGCTGGTGGTCGGCCAGTTGCAGCTTCGGGTTGTAGACGCTGTTGAACTTCCAGAGCATTGTGAGGGTATTGGTCTGTCCCCGTGCCAGGTTGCCGGCCAGGATCCGAGACAGTGACCTGACTGCCGGCCAGCCCAGGTACTTGCGGTTCAAGACCGCCTGGGTCTTCACCAGCTCCTGGTAGAATTCCGCCAGCGGCAGCCGCGTGGGCAGGACCGCGTGCTGAATGTCGAAGAGACGGTAGTCGCGCGTGGTGAGCCGGCGCGATTCGGTCAGCCAGGTCTCGGTCCCTGGATACGGCGTGTTGACGGAAATGTTGACGATCTCAGGGATGTCGAGGCACCAGTCGCGGATCACCTCGAACTGCCGCCGATCCCAGGACGGGTCGGCGATGATGTTGATCGCGACCATCACGCCCAGCGTCCGGGCGAACTCGAGCGCCTCGAGGTTCTTGGACGCACTCACTCGCTTCCGGTAGCGATGCAAGCCCTCTTCGTCGATCGCCTCGACACCGAGGAATATGTACTGGAGACCGAGCTTCTTCCAGAGCCGGAAGACCTCCTTGTTGCGCAGCAGGACGTCGCCGCGGGTTTCCAGATAGAACTGCTTCTTGATCCCCCGGCGCGCCACGGCCTCGCCGATGGCCATCCCATGTTCGGGCTGGATGAACGCGACGTCGTCGACGATGAAGACGCCGGGTTCACGAATCTGCGCGAGCTCGGCGACAGCCGCGTCGGGGCTCTTGATCCGGTAGCTCCGGCCATAGAACGTCCAGGCGCTGCAGAACGAGCAATCCCACGGGCAGCCCCGGCTGAACTCGATCGACGCGCACGGATCGAGGACGCCGATGAAGTACTTGCGGCGATGCCGCAGCAGATCGCGCGCGGCCACCAGGTCGTCGAGGTCCTTGACGAACGTGGGCGGCGGTCCGTTGCCTTCCCGTGCGACGACCCCGGGTACCGCGATCAACCCCCGAGCGTCGCGCCCGGCGGCCGCCTCGAGCAGACGCCCCACCGACGACTCTCCTTCCCCCTTCAAGACGCAGTCGAGTGCTCCCGCGCTGTGGTCGAGCAGGTCCCGGGCGATGAACGACGCACTGTGGCCGCCCGCGAACACGAACGTCTCCGGTCTAAGTGCGGCGGCGGTCTTCGCCAGCTCGATCACTTCCGGCACGTTCGCCAGGTAGTTGCACGACAGCGCGATCGCGTCCGGCCGCCATTCGCGGATCTGCCGCTGGTAGTTCGCCGCCGGCTCGACCTGCAGGTCCAGGAGTCGTACGTCGTGCCCCGCCCGGCGTGCAGCCGCCGCGATCAGCTCGATGCCCAGCGGCTCCAGCCGCAAGAAGATCTTGGAATACATCAGGCAACTGGGAGAAACGGCGAGTATCTTCATGTGATGACAGATCAAAGAAGTACAGGGAGCCTGCCCAGGTCGTGGTTCAGCTTGTAGCATGAAATATCGCTTTCGACCAGAAGGAGTAACTTGCAATCGACGTGTTTCTCAGGATCTTGGCCCAATCACGACAGAGCGCTAGCGGCAGGGTTTCCCCATCCTTTCTCCTTTGAACAAAACGCATGCCGCCGTTAAAGTGGAGAATGCTATACGGTCGATCAGTATCGGTCGACAGATCCGTGCTTTGGTAAAATCCCACGGTGCGAGGGCGCGACGCGGCAGGAAGCCGGCATGAGCCGATCCAGTCTTTGATTTCAACGGCCCGACAGCAGGCGAGAATCCCGATGGGGAACGGAGAAACTGCAAGACGTTCATGCGCGGTTTTTTAGGCCGGGAACGGCAGTGCTCACAGCAACCCGAGGCGCAAGTTTTGAAGTTGCGCTTCTTGGATTTCGGCCCTGCGGGGCGAAGACGCAAAAGCGCAACTTCAAAGGGTTCATCGCGGAGCGTAACTGATGGGCGATCAACCGGCCGGGCCAGCTCGCAAAAAGCTCTACATCGAGACGGTGGGCTGTCAGATGAACCTGCTCGACAGCGAGCTGGTCGTGGCCAAGCTTCGGAATGAAGGTTACGAGTTGACCGACGACATCAACCAGGCCGACGCGATCCTCTACAACACGTGCTCGGTGCGGCAGCATGCGGAGGATAAGATCTACAGCGCGCTCGGTCGGATCAAGCGATTGAAGGAGAGGAAGCCGGAGGTGTCGGTCGGCGTCCTGGGCTGCATGGCCCAGAAGGACCAGGACTCGATATTTCGGCGCGCTCCTCATGTGGACGTCGTCGTCGGTCCAGGCCAGCTTGGAAGGGTCGGTGAGCTCCTGTCCAAGGCACGCGAGGAAAAGACTCCTCAACTCGCCGTGAGCCGTGCCCGAAACTCCGGCTCGCTCGAGGTGATCACGGCGAGCTTCGAGAATTATGACGCGGACCGCGAGCCGGCGCTGCGGCCCAATCCGTTTCAAGCTTTCATCCGCATCATGATGGGGTGCGACAAGTTCTGTACTTACTGCATCGTCCCGTCGGTCCGCGGCCCGGAGCAAAGCCGTCCGCCGGGTGCGATCCTGGCGGAAGCCCGGCTGCTCGCCGGCCAGGGGGTCAAGGAAATCACTCTTCTCGGCCAGACGGTCAACAGCTACCATCTCCGGGAGCCCGACGGCCGTGCCTGCCGGCTGTCCGACCTGCTGGAACGAATCCATGACGTCTCAGGGATCGAACGAATCAAATTCATCACCAATTTCCCCAACGATATGACCGACGACCTGCTTCAGGCTGTCCGCGACCTCCCGAAAGTCGGCCGGTACATCCATGTGCCCGCCCAGAGTGGTTGCGACGAGATTCTCAAGCGCATGAAACGAATGTACACGATCAATTTCTATGAAGAGATGCTGGCAAGGGTGAGAGCGACGATTCCGGACGTCGCGGTATCGAGCGATTTCATTGTGGGATTCTGCGGCGAAGACGAGGACTCGTTCGAGCGGACGCTCGGGCTGGTGGAGCGGTCCCGGTTCAAGAACAGCTTCATCTTCAAGTACAGCCCGCGGGAGGGAACCAAGGCCGGGGCGCTGTACGCTGACGACGTCCCCGAAGCCGTCAAGAAGCGGCGGAACAACGAGCTGCTCGGCTTGCAGACGTCGATCAGCCTGGAGGAGAACCGGCGGCTGGTCGGCAGGACGTTCGAGGTCCTGGTCGAAGGGCCGAGTCGAAGGACAGCCCGGCGCGACGGTTGGGAGGGCGCCGATCAGTTGACGGGACGCACCGCCTGCGACCGGATCATGGTGTTGGAAGGGGATGAACGCCTGATCGGCCAGCTTGTCCCGATCGTGGTCGAAGACGCGAGTGCGGTGACTCTGTTCGGTCGGGTGGCAGCCGATTTTTTGCCGCACGCGGCCAAAAAGAGAGCAGGAGAGCGGAGAAAGGAGTGAGGAGAGCGCAGGAAGCCGTTGCCCGCTCTCCCGCGGTTTACGTTCTACTCTCTCCTTACGCCGACCCCGGCGTGACGGAGCCGCGGCGCATTTCAATCCAAAATCGAAAATCCGGAGGTCAGATGGCCGGCCCGCTCGGAGAGCTGGTGAAATGCTGGATTGCCTGGGGAGGGATCGACGAGCGGTTCTCTCCCGATCCGGCCGTGCTGGCATCGAGTTTTCGAGGTGACCTCGAATCCTGCCGGGCCGGCGCCCTTCCGGAGGTGATCGCCGGCTGGGAGGAGCGGCACGGTTATCGATTACCCGCCGGCCTTCGCGCCTGGCTCTCGCTTTCGAACGGTCTATTCGGATCTGGGCCGCTGATCCATCCCTTGAGCGCGATCGGCCCGATGGTCCCATTTGCCCGTGTGCCCGAGATGATCGTCCAGCCGGAGAGCTGGTTCGAGCTGGGCAATCCCAATGTCCAGACGATCTGCATCGACCTGGCCTACCGCTACCCCGGTGGCGGCTATCCGATCTTCACCTCGGGCGACGACGCCTACAGCAGCAGCCCGTGTATCATCGCGCGGAGCTTTGAAGAATGGTTCCTCGAGCTCCTACGGCAGGGGGGTCGTGAATACTGGTTCGACCCCGGCTTCGCGGACTTTGGCGACCCGTGGCAGTCGCACCGCCGGCATGTCGACCACCCGTCGCTCGCTCGACGCCTCGGGCCATTCGCGGACCGCGTCGCCCGCTTGCATGACTCAGGCGCGGACGAGCGGACGATCGCGCTGGCACTGGGCCTCTCCCCGGGCGACGTCGAGTCGATCTTCCGCCATCTACAGCACATCAGCGCCGACAGGGCCCCGTCGCGAGCCGTGGGATCATGACAGAAACGGGGACGCAGCTAGTTGTTGTTGGCGCGAGTGTCTGTCTCTCGGGTGCCACCGGCCGGCCATTGTCCTCCGGCGCGGTTACTTCTTCTTGGGAGTATCGACCTCGGCAACGACAATCGGAGTTGCGAACCGCACAAATCCGCGATCGTCGTTCGGTCCTTTCGGCTTGCTCAACCTTGCCCTGAGCCGAAATACCACAGCGACGTCGCGCAATACTAGCTGCGTCCCGGTTTCTCTCGTCGAAGCAAAATTCCAGAGCGCGACATCGCGTTCAATACCAGTTGCGTCCCGGTCTCTCTCCTGCATGCGTTCCGAGCCTTTGCTTTTTTATTTGCATGTTCAGCAAACCTCTGGGACACTAAGGCATTGTAGTGGTCGTTGTGCACCCGCGGACAAACAACCGAGGTCTTGCTCATGCGCTGCTCGATTTTTCCTTGCGCCCTCCTGACGACGCTGGCACTCGCCCTGGGGATGGCGGGCGTGACTCCCGGCGCAATGGCCCAGGCAAATTCCAAGGCGCCGGTCGTCTCGCCCCGATCCGGCCCGAACGAGACGATCCGGCTGTTCGATGGCACGAGCTTGAACGGCTGGGCCGGCCACTTCAAGCACTGGTCGGTTGACAACGGCGAGATCGTGGGAAAGAACACCGGCCCGGTGCCGGTGAGCACGTACCTGCTGACCGAGAAGAACTACACGGATTTTCGCCTGACCGCGAAGGTCAAGCTGGCCGAGTCCGAGATGCACTCGGGCATCGCCTTCTGGGGCCGAGTCGCCACCGAGCAGGGAGACCCGGCCACCTACGCCGGGCACCTCGTGATGTTTCCCTCGGGGTGGGGCATGTACGACCTGTACGGCCGGTCCTCGCTACCGGTCGACCCGGCGCCGGCCAAGCGGGTCGGCAAGCAGCACGACTGGAACGACCTGGAGATCTTGGCCCTCGGCAACCGCGTCCAGGTCGCCGTCAACGGCGTGCCGGTCATCGACTGGCGCGATCCCGAGCCGAACCGGATCAAGGCCGGCCCGATCGGGCTCCAGCTCCACGCGAACAAGGTGCCGCAGGAGGTCCGGTTCAAGGACCTGGTGATCGAGACCTTCCCCAAGGAACAGCGGCTGCTCTCCGTCAAGTGAAAGAAGACGATGCGACGCCCGGAAGGGGCCGAAACAGATCAGCTCACGGCACCGCCTTGGGCGGACTGAGAGTCCGCGGATGACCCCCGCCTGGTTTCTGGCCTATCACGACATCCCGGAGATCATCCATCCCTGGCTGGCTGGGTTGGGCATTCGCGACCCCGAGCGCGGGGGGCGCGACCTCGCCGACTTGACCCGGCGCGCCGGTCCGGACTGCCTGGAGCTCGTCGCCCGGATCGCCGCGCAGCTCGACACCGTCCTGCCGCGGTGTGCGGATCCGGGCATGGCGCTTGCCAATCTGGAGCGGTTCGTGGCCGCTCTACCCGGGATCGCCTCGACGCTCCGCCAGCTCGCGGACAACCCCCGGACGACCGAGATCCTGCTCCAGGTCTTCAGCACCAGCCAGTATTTCAGCGAGGTCTTGATCCGCGATCCCGAGTTCCTTGACTGGCTGCGGGGTGGGCCCGAGCGCCCGGACCGAGCCGCGCTCATCGAGGACCTCTGGAACACCGTGGTGGGGCTGCCGACCGACCTGGAGCAGGGGCTCGCGCTGCGGAGGTTTCGCCGGCGGGAGAGTTTACGGATCGGCTACAACGACATCATACGCGGCTTTCCGTTGGAGCTGATCACGCAGGACCTCTCGGACCTGGCCGACGCCTGCGTCGAGGTGGCCGTGCGGCTGGCGCGGTCTCGGGCCGTCGCTCGATTCGGGCTCCCGACGACGAGTGAAGGCAGGGCCGCCCGGTTCGTGGTGCTGGGATTGGGGAAGCTCGGCGGTCAGGAGCTCAATTACAGCTCCGACATCGACCTGATCTTCCTGTATGACGAGGATGGCCAGACCAACGGTCCCAGGACAGTCTCGAATGCCGAGCTGTTCGCGCGCGTGGGGAGCGACGTCGTTCGCTTGCTGGCTGACCACACCGTGCTGGGCATCGCCTATCGAGTGGACATGCGGCTGCGCCCGGATGGAGAGCAGGGTGCCCTGGCGCGCCCGCTGGACGCCACTCTCGGCTACTACGTGACGCGAGGCCGAACATGGGAGCGGCAGGCGCTCATCAAATGCCGCCCCATCGCAGGCGACCTCAGTCTGGGCGTGACTTTTTGTGAGGCGATCAAACCGTTCGTCTATCGCCGTTACCTGGGGGCCGCCGAGATTGCCGAGATCAAGGTCCTCAAACGGCGAATCGAACAGCGGACGGTCACCCTAGGAACCGCGGAGGTCGAGGTCAAGACCGGGCGCGGCGGGATCCGCGACGTCGAGTTCGTCGTCCAGTTTCTCCAGCTTCTCCACGGCGGCGACTATCCCGACGTCCGGCACGGCACAACGCTCCAGGCCATCGCCCGGTTAGAGCAACTCGGATGTCTGAGCACGGAAGAGCGCCACATCATGGACGACACTTACCGGTTTCTGCGCCGGGTCGAACACCGGCTCCAGATCCTGTTCGACCGCCAGACGCACCAGATGCCGCGCGACCCGGAAGCCTTGCGAACCCTCGCCCTGCGGATGGGCTACGCTCCAGCCTCCGCCTGGGAGGATCGGCACGGACCCGCCGTCCGGTTCATGACCGACTACCGGAGCAAGACGGAGTTGAACCGTCGCATCCTCAATCACTTGCTTCATGATGCGTTTAAGGGAGACGACGGCGCGGCGGTCGATCCGATCGTCGACCTGGTGCTCGACCCCGAGCCGAGTCCCGAGTTCATCGGGGCGGTGCTCGCGACCTACCCATTCCGCGATCGCCGGACTGCGTATCACAACCTGCTGGCCCTGGCGCGCGAGGATTCCCCCTTCCTGTCGCAGGCCAGGTGCCGCCATTTCATGGCCGCGATCGCGCCCAGGCTCCTCGAGTCCGTCAGCCGCACGCCTGACCCGGACATGACGCTGACCAACCTGGAGAAGGTATCGGCTTCGCTGGGTGCCAAGGCGATCCTCTGGGAGCTGTTCAACTTCAATCCGCCCAGCCTTCGGCTCTACGTCGAGCTGTGCGCGACCAGCCAGTTCCTTTCCGAAATCCTGATCAACAACCCGGGCATGATCGACGATCTGGTCGATTCGTTGGTGGTGGATCGGCCGTTGCCGGGGGCCGCGATCAAGGCCGAGCTGGCCGAGCTTTGCAAGGGTGCCGAGGACCTGTCGCCGATCCTCCGGAGTTTCCGCAACAAGGAGTGGATCCGGATCGGTACGCGCGACATTCTGGCGCGCGAGCCGGTCAGCGAGGTGACGAGGGAGCTGGCCGACGTCGCCGAGGCGATCGTGTCTCAAGTGGCGTGTGACCAGTGGCGGCGGCGTGCGGCTCGGTTTGGCACGCCGCGGTGCCCCGGGAGCGGCCGGCGCGACCGGTGGGCGATCCTCGCGCTCGGAAAATTCGGTGGTCGGGAGCTGAATTACCATAGCGACCTCGACCTCATCTTCCTGCACGAGGCGGAGGGCCTCACGGCCGGCGGCGCCGTGTCGATCTCGAACGAGCAGTTCGTCACCGAAGTCGCCCAGCGCCTGCTGAGCGCGCTGGGGCGAGGGCCGGCGACCGGCCCTCTCTACGCGGTCGACGCCCGGCTGCGGCCGCATGGTGCTTCCGGCCCGTTGGTCCAGACGCTCCACGCCTTCAGCGCGTATTACCAGCAGTCGACCCAGACCTGGGAGAAGATGAGCCTGACGAGGGCCCGTGTGATCTTCGCCACCGGCGGATTCGGCCGGCAGGTCACCGAGGCCGTCCACGCGCTGCTGTCGAGTCCGTGCGATCCCGTGCAGCTTGCCGCCGAGGTCCTCGCCATGCGCCGCAAGCTCGACGCGGCGCGATCGCGGCATGACTTGAAGCGTGGGTCGGGGGGTCTGGCCGACCTCGAGTTCATCGTTCAGTACCTCGTGCTCGCGCATGCCGCTGTCCACCCGGACCTGCTGCGGTCCAATTTCTGGGACGCCCTGACGGCCTTGCGCCGGCACGCGATCGTGAGCCCTCTCATCCACACCGAGCTGCGCGACGCCTACGAATTCCTGCGCATGGTGGAGGGCAGGCTGCGCTTGATCCACAATCGCAGTGTCTCGGAGCTGCCGGAGAGCGCCACCGAGCTCGAACGGCTGGCACGCCGGTTGAGCGATGAATCGGCCGACCCGGCCCGCGCGGTCCAGGCCTTCCTCGCGGACGCGGATCGCATCACCCGTCGAACCCGCGAGCTGTTTGACGAGATCGTCGTCGCCGCCGCGGCGCCGGCGCGCGATCAGGGCGCGACACCGAAAAATCTCGGACTCGATGCGGGTTGAGCGTGCCGTGGTCGTTCATCGGTTTTGTTCCTTTGACGTTAAGGATGTAAGAAGAGGTCAAGATGCCCCGAAGGGGCCAAGACAGTTCAGCCCCGGGCATCGCCCTGGGAAGTGCCGGCTGGCGGCTGGGTCTGGGCCCGGTCTTCGCCTACGAATGGATCACGTCCTCGAGGCGCCGGCAGGGATACGCCCTGCGGTCCTCGTTCGTCCTGCTCTTGCTGGTGGCCCTGCTGGTCATCTGGAAGACCACGAGCCCGCGAGGGGGCGAGAATGATCTCCGCTTCATGGCCCGCCTCGGCGAATTCTTTTTCCTGGGTGTGATCGGCACGCAGTTGACGCTTGTGCTCCTGGCGGCGCCGGCGGCCACGGCCGGGGCGATCTGCCTCGACCACGCCCGAGGAACGCTGACGCATATCCTGGTGACCGATCTGTCGGACGCCGAGATCGTGCTCGGCAAGCTCGCGGCCCGGCTCGTTCCGGTACTGGGCTTGGTCGCCTGCACTTTGCCGATGATGGAGCTTCTCACTCTGCTGGGCGGGGTCGACCCGGTTGCGCTCTTGGGCGCGTTCGTCGTGACGCTCGGCGTCGCCGTGCTCGGTTGTTCGCTGGCCCTCGTCTTCTCTCTTTGGGCGGGCAAGACCCACGAGGCGCTGCTGGGCACGTATGCCGTGTGGGGGCTCTGGCTGCTGGGCCGGCCGATGCTCACTCAGCTCGGGCTGGCGCTCGGTTGGTCGGTGCCTCTCCCGCCGAGAACAGCCGACCCGTTCCTCCTTGCCTTTGCTCCCTACTGGTGGCCCGGCAGCGATTCTTGGAGCGATTATCTCTTGTTTTTGGGCGTGACCTCGACGATCTCAGCTCTGCTCACAGCCTTGGGGATCCTGCGCCTGCGTTCGGTGTGCACGCGAGAACCCGTGCGGCGGGCAAGGTCTCCCTCGTCGCGGCTGCCCGTCGGCAAGATCGGGCGGCTCATCCAATCGCTCCTTCGCTGGACGGGTCCGTCGCTGGAACGAGCCCCGGTGCTCTGGCGCGAGTGGCACCGGAGCCGACCCTCACGCTGGGCGAGCATGGTCACGGCCGTCTACATCACACTCGCATCGGTCTTCAGCGTCGCGACGATCGTCTCGCCTTCGCGCCCCATGGCGGCGTGGGTCAACGGACTCCAGGTCTCGGTTGGTCTACTCATTCTGAGCGTGACAGCGGCGACGTCGCTCGCCGAGGAGCGCGTACGAGGGAGTCTCGACGTCTTGATGACCACACCGTTGTCCAGCAGGCAGATCGTGCTCGGCAAGTGGCTGGGCACGTATCGCCGCGTGCCTCTGTTGGCGATCTTGCCCGGGCTCGTGATCTGGGGCGGTGTTTCGAACGTAAAGCCCGCGACAGTGGCGGCGGTCGTCTTGATGACAGCCTACGTTCTCTGTGCCGGCGCCGCGATTACCAGCCTCGGCCTCGCCATGGCGACCTGGTTTTCCCGGCTGGGCCGGTCCGTGGGAATGACCGTCAGCCTCTACGTGCTTGTTGCTGTCGGGTGGAGCTACTTGATGTTGGTGCTTTTCGGCCCAGGACGAGGTGAAGGCATCGCGATGGGTAGCCCGTTCTTCTGGGCGGGTGGGATGAGCTATGAGCTCGCGCGATCGAAATCCCTCGACGTGCGCAACATCGACTGGGCGATCTTCTGGCTGATTGTCTGTGCCCTCGGGGCGGCTGGACTTCTCACGATCACTCTCGCGAGCTTCGACCGCTGTCTCGGCCGCGTCGAGGACGTCTTCACCCGGCTGGCGCGCCCTTCGCGCCGGGCGCGGATCGTCGCGACGGTCTACTTCTCTCTTGGGATGGTTCTCAGCCTCGGCGCGATTCTCTGGCGGGCGACGGACGAGCTGACGATCGCGATCAACGGACTCCAGTTCACCGGGGGTCTCCTCCTGCTTGCTCTTACGGCGGCTTCTTCGCTGGCGGAAGAGCGTCACATGGAGAGCGCCGGCTTGTTGATGACCACCCCGGTTTCCACGCCGTGGATCGTCTTCGCGAAGTGGCTGGGCACATGCTGGATGGTGCCGCCGCTCGTTTTCCTGCCGGTGCTAGTCGTCGCGGGACGTAGGGCGCCGGACTTCGTCGATTGGCTCGGGCTCCTTGCGATAATCGTCTACATGCTCTCGATCAGTGCGGCGGCCATCAGTCTGGGCCTGGCCTGTGGCACCTGGTTTTCTCGGCGCAGCCGGGCCTTCGGCCTCACGGTCGGATTGGTCGCCCTGGTCTCGGTCGCCGGGCTGGTCCTCGCGAACAGACGGTTCCCTATCTCCCCTCCAAATCTCGATTGGAGCAGCCCATTCTTCGGGCTGAGCGTGATGATTCTGGAGCTCGGAGGCAGTCACTCGGCAAACCTCGACCTCACGTGGTGGGCGATGATCTGGAGCCTCGTCTATGGCTTAAGTGCGGTCGTGCTGTTGGGTGCCGCCATTGCGACTTTCGATCGCTGCCTGGGCCGTGTCGCGAAGAAGCCACCTTGTTGGGGCACTTCCGACGAGATGCTGTTGAAATGAATCACTCGACTCACCAAACATTGACAACAAGTCGTCGATGCGCGGCCCATAAGGGATTATTGGAGCCCCGGCTTCCGGACATTTTTGGCTGGTATGGTCCTCGAGAGAATGTCGTTGAAGTCGATGTCAACCCACTTCCCCCAAGACTCGTCGAACTCGTACAAGTGGTTGCCGTTTGTGACTGTGAACGATTGGGGATCCTGGCCCAAACTCGGTTGGCTTCCCGGGGGGAGTTCCAGCACGTCCCAGCGATTCACTTTCGCGCTGAAGGCATAAACATAGCGACCCAAAGCGTAGGCCGCGGTCATGCTTCGAAAGATCACGGAGACTTGGTCCACAGGCTCGCGCAATTCTTGCGGATACCATGCTTCAAGCGTTGGGTTCACACGACCGAATACTGTGTAAACTGCGATCCGAGAGATCTTGGGCCCTCGTATGGTTAGAGCGAGAATTCTGTTGCCCAAGATGGGTGTTACAGCATGGCGTGATCCCTGGGGCACACTCAGTTCGAGCAATTTCGACCCGACTATACGCTTGTCGAAAACCGCGACTCGATCACCTTTTGGCGAGGTTACGATGATGTACGGGCCTTGCTGGAAATGACGCGGTCCCGAGTCAAGTGCACCCGCCAGGGTGCCCTTGTCGTCGGCCGCGGCGTTCAACGGCCCTCGGCCGACCGGAGTCGCATTGAACAGCATCGACCCGCTGTTGAAGCCGGGCGTCGGCATGCCCGACGCCCCCTTGTCGAGGCCCTCCGGCGGGCTGGACCGAAGAGCTGCGATCTGATTTCGAAGGGACTGAAGTTCAGTTTGCAAGTCGGCATTCCGTTTGTTCAGGTCCGCCACGACAGCATCGATCCGATCCACCGAGCGGAGCAGCGCATCCGCGCGGTCAACTTTTGCTGGCAGGGCCGTCTGGGGCGGCCCCTTACCCCCCGTGCCGCCGAACTGGCGGGCCAATGTCTGAGCCCCGCCCAAGGCGAGCATGCCCGCCACCGCGGCGGCGCCCAATATCTTGATCTTGGACATCATCATGGCGTGGAGAACTCCTCTGGCGAGGGCAGCGGCGGTACTTGAGGCTGCGCCGGCTGCCGCCGCTTGTTTGGTTGCGAATTCCAACGACGCTCGGATCGTCGAATCGATCAGATCGAGAGGGACGTGTTCCCGGCTCAGCACGGCGGAGAGGGCCGACCCGTCGGTCATCAAACCCTGGCGGGCTAATCGCTTTCGCAAGAGGTCACGAGCCCTTGCCAGCCGGCTCCGGACGGTGCCCACCGGACAGCGAAGGCACCGGGCGGCTTCATCATGAGTCAGACCCTCGAGGTAACAGAGAACCACCGGCGACCGTAACGACGCGGGGAGCCGCGCGAGCTCTTCGTCCAGAGTCCATCGCAGCTCGTGCCGCGATTCTTCGCCGGCAGACGGGCCGGCATCGATCTCGTCGATCTCCAAGCCGGTCCGCTCGTGGAGATGCCGCCGCGCGGCCTGGGCTCTCGCTCTCACGGCCACCCGATGAGCGACTCCGTGCAGCCAGCGGCTGACCAGGTCGCCGCGGCGGATCGCGCCGGCGCGGCGGACCAGCACGAGAAACGTCGCCTGGAACGCGTCTTCAACGTCGTTCTCGTCGCGGAGGATGCGCCGGCAAACACCCAGGACCATCGGGCCGTGCAGCGAGACCAAGGCGGCGAACGCGGCCTCGTCCCGCCCCTCGACGAATCGCTCCAGGAGTTTGCCCTCGGTCAAGCCGGTGACGGTCCCCTGGTTAAAAAGACGGTCCAACTGCTTGAGTACGGCCCCAGCGTATCGGCTCACGATCAGCGGCCCTCAGGACGTTCGTCTGCCCGTCATTCCTGTATCTGCTCGGTGAGGAGCATTCCAATCTCACTTTTTCCATTTTCGCGCCAGAATGAAAGACCTCGCGTGGAACGCGGGTGAAAGGTTGTCGAGAATCCGGGTTGACCTGACAACATGGTTCCACCGACGATAGGCGACCGGCGGATGCAAATTCACCGTAGGACGGATTGCCAATCCGTCCTACAATCACTCGGCCCCGGGTCCATTTCCATCTGCCGGTGGCCATGGCACGATAGAGGCTTTGGGATTGCCCTCATCGACGAAGAGTCTCTTCCCATTTGAACCATGGCAGGTAAAATCACCCTTTAGACCGCTGAGGATCGACAACGGCCCCTGTTTTTTCCTGCTTCGGAGCCAAGACCGGAGATGCATCGATGGTGATCGCGCTCAACTGCCCGGGATGTGGGAAGCAGTACGAGGTCGACGGATCCCTGGCGGGGAAGAAGTCGCGGTGCAAGCAGTGCGGCGAGGTCTTCCCGATCCCCGCGCCGCGCGGGACACCAGTCGAAACGGGGTCATCTCGCAAACAGGGGGGGCCGGGATCGGCTCCTGCCGCGGCGTCACAATGGGAGTCGATCGTGGACAGCGGGGCCCGTCAACCCCGGAACAATCGCTCCGCCCCGGCCGCTCCGCCGGCCACATCGCCATCCACTGGCGCCGCGGGCACGATCGTCCTGAACTGCCCGCGGTGCCGAAGGAGGTACGAGGTCGACAGTCTGCTGGCGGGGAAGAAATCGAAGTGCAAGGATTGCGGCGAAGTTTTCGCAATCCCGGTTCCGAGAGGGGGGCCGTCGGAATCGACGCCCCCGCGATCAGCCGCGCCCGCGCCTTCGGCCGTGCCGGCGTACTGGGAGTCGGTCCTCGAAGAGGGGCCCTCGTCGCTGAAACGGGGTAACGCCCCTGCGCCGCCCGACCTTGACGATGGCCTTCCACCTCCGTCCCGAGTGGCCTATCGCAAGCCAGAGTCGTATCGACGTGCCAGCCGGCCCTCGGATGTGAATGTGGGGCCCATCATCGGCTGGTTCTTGGGCATGAGTTTCCTCGTTTTCGTCGGCATGCTCATCTGGGTCGGTGCCAACGATTACTCGTTCGAGGATGCCCGCAAACTCGGTGTGATGTATCAATACATCTTCTTGTCAGGTTGCCTCGGGCTGAGTCTGTGGGGTTACCTCTGGATCGTCAGTCTGGCGTTCAAAGAAAACTCAATTCAAGGCGTCATGTGCATTTTCGTGCCGTTTTATTTCCTCTATTACGCATTCACGCACTGGGAGGAGTCGAATGGCCCGTTCGCCCTGGGTATCACGGGGCTAGGCATCCCTGTGGTACTGGTGGTGGGTCTGGCGTTGTTGTTGCCCGCTCTGAACCAGACGCGACTGAACAATCGATCCACGGGTTCGAACGGCGCGGCGGGTGCCAACCGCGCGCTGGTCCGGGAGGCCGAGGCCATCTTCAAACAGGATGTCAAGGCCCTGGATGGACTCACGAACGAGCTCGCGAGGATCCGGGACCTTGAGTCGATGCAACAAGCCGGAGGTTCCGTGGTGTTGGCGGCGAGGATGCTCAAGTTCGTTCGAAGTCGCTCGCAGCACGTGAAGCTCCGCCAACCCGAGTGGCTGGCGCTCAAGCACTCAGTAGGGCGCCAGCTTCTCTCGTCTCTGGTGGCGCTGAAGAAAGAGCTCACACGAGTCAACGAGATTCCCGGTTTGCGTGGTAAGCTCGTGGAGGCTTCCACCTCGCTCGACAAAGCCATCGATTTTTGGACCATCAAGCCCGGCGAAGAGACCCCGCCGGAGCTGGTCGACGGGCCCGCGCTTCCGATCGGGCCGGGGCCGGGGCCGGGCGGAGGGCCGTGGGCTCCTCCCGGTCAGTTCGGTCCTGGTCCACAGAGTTCCAATCTCCGTTATCAGCATATGCTCGCGGAACACGGCGATAAGGCGGTCACCGTGGTATTCTCGGGACTTCCATCGAATTCCGACCCCGCCAAAGGGGTAACCACGCGCGACGTGTCGGAGGCGCTCTCGAAGCGAACGAAGGAGCTGGCACCGAGCGCGACGAGCTGGATGTCGCTCTCCATCGACAACCAGTCGGCGCTCGTCCTGGCGCCGGTCGACGATGTGCGCGCTCTGGCCAAGCAAATCGACTTCGGCAAGGCCACCGTGAAGGGCACCCGGATCGACGTTTTGGTCTCGCCGGAATACATCGCCTCGGTACCCCGGCTGCCGGCCGAGCCCAAGGTGGCGGCCTCGAGTCCGGGTCACCGGACTCCGGAGCCCGAGGTCCCCCCGGATGCCGACCCGGTCACCAGGTCGTTGATCGAGTTGAAGTCTTCCGACATCGGCAAGAAGAAGCAAGCCATCCAGCGGTTGGGGCGAGCGACGCCCAACGATCGGCTGGAGGAGGTCGCTTTAGCGCTCGTGCCGCTCCTGGATCACGATGATGGCTTCCTTGTGAACGACGTGGTCCAGACCCTGGCCGTCTGGCGGTCGCCCACCGCCGTGCCGGCACTCATCGAGCGAACGAGCGACAATCGTTTCTTCGTGCGGAAGGAAGCGATCAAGACGCTGGGAAAATACAAGGATGCCCGGGCAAGCGAACCGATTGCCATGCGGCTCAAGGAGGACGGATTCGAGGCCGAGGATGCCTTGAAGGCAATGGGGTCGATCGCCGAGCCGGCCTTGATCGAGCGCCTCAAGGACCCCGATTCCCAGGTCCGCAGAAGGGCCTGCACCATCCTCAAGGAAATCGGGGGCAAGGAGACCCTCCAGGCCATGCAATCCCTCCCAGCCGATTCGGACTTCGGGGTACGTGTGGCCGCCCAGGATGCCATGAAATCGATCATTGCCCGGGTCGGTCCCCTCCCCAAGGCCTCTCGAACCGGCAAAGCACTTGCCGTTCCTCCGGCCCGCAAGCGCGCGACCCCGTGAGGGTTGGTCGTTGATCGGAACCCCGCCTTATTGACCCATCGAGAAAGAAGCATGAGCCGGATCAACCTTCGTCGAGCGCAACTCGGCTGTCTGGTCGCCGCCTTCGCTGTCGTTCTGCTCGGGTTGCATGCCGCGGCCGGGCCCGAAGAGGCTGCCCAGATCACTCCGGAGGTCCGGTCGGCCCTGGACAGAATCAGCGCGGATTCGCTGCGCGGTCACCTCTCGTTCCTGGCGTCGGACCTGCTCGAGGGGCGGGGGACGCCTTCTCGCGGTCTCGACCTGGCCGCCGAGTACATCGCGGCGCAGTTCCGCCGCGCCGGTCTCGACACGATCGGTGACGACGGCTACTTCCAGACCGCCGACTGGCCGATCGACGAGCCGAACCCAGATGATTTCGAGGTCGCGTTCCATCTGGGCGATCTTGACGTGAGGGTCCCGATCGACCGGATCAGCCTCAGGTACGGATCGCACGCGCTCGACCTGCGGCGAGTTCGCCTCGTCAAGCTTGGTGCGGACGCGGCTGCCGCGCTGGAGCGACCCGGCTCTGACCTGGTGAAGGACAAGGTGATTCTTCTCGAAGATCCCGACGTGCGCGGCGCGAGCCAGCAGGAGTCCAGCCAGGCGCGATCCTCACGAAATCGGCTTCGAGCAAGGTTCTCCGGACGGGGGGCCGCGCTCCTGGTCAGCCTGGATCGGCGGTCGACGAAGGGTTCAGGGCTCGCGCTGAGCCGGCGGACGCTTCCCTTCAGTGCCGAAGGCAAAACACCCACGGCGGTCCCGGTCGATCGAACGCCGGAGCTGATCGTGCACGATCCCATCCTGATCAAGCGGCTCGATTCGATCCCCAAGGGTGAGACCGCGGTGACTGTGTCGTTGCACATGGCCGCCCCGGTCAGGACGACGGCCAAGGTCCGGAACGTGATCGGTCTCCTGCGCGGGTCGGACCCGAAGCTGCGCGATACCTATGTGTTGGTGACCGCACACTACGATCATCTCGGCCTGTCGGATTCTGAAGCGAAGGACAAGACGTTCAACGGGGCCAACGACGACGGGAGCGGGACGGTGTCGGTGATCGAGCTGGCCTCCGCGCTTGCGACGGTTCCGGCGCGACCGAAGAGAAGCCTGATCTTCATGACGTTTTTTGGCGAGGAGCGCGGCATGCTCGGCTCGCGGTACTACGCGAGTCACCCGGTTGTTCCGCTCCATGAGACCGTCGCGGACGTCAATCTCGAACAACTCGGCCGCACCGACGCCAGCGACGGTCCGCAACGCTCGGCCGCCTCGATCACGGGGTTTGATTACTCCAGCCTGGCGACGACCTTCGAGCGCGCCGGCCAGCGCCTGAGTATTCGGGTCTCCAAGAACGACCGATTCAGCGACCGCTTCTTCATGGCCAGCGATAACGTCACCTTCGCGCGGCAAGGCATACCGGCGCATACGATCTGCGTGGCCTATCTGTATCCCGACTATCACGGACTCGGCGATCACTGGGAGAAAGTCGACTATGTCAACATGGCTCGAGTCGATCGCATGCTCGCTCTCGGTCTGCTCATGCTGGCCAACGATCCCGATCGCCCCAGGTGGAACGAGTCGAACCCGAAGGCAGCGACGTACGCCCGAGCAGCCAAAGCGAAAGGATGAAGGATGAAGGATGATTCGGAAAGGATCTGTCGTATTCATGCCCTTTCTTGATAGAATGTACCTGCCTCGTCAGCCGGCTGCGACACTTCGCATGGATCGGGCGGTCGGCAGTTCGACCTGGAGGCCACGCCCATGCGGCTGCCTCGTCCGCGACATTGGTTCCGCTCCGTGCTCCTCGTGCTCGGGCTCATTGTCGTGGTGCCCGGCTGGTTCATCGCCGTGATCGCGGACGGCATCGCCATGTGACTGCCCCGCCGGTTACCGTTCGTGGGCGTCCTGGCCGCGGGCTGGCTGATCGCTGCAATTGTCAGCGGAATTCAACCTCTGGCGATCCTTGGCTCGATCCCGATCTTTTCGTTATTCGCTCTTCTTGCAGCGGGGGCCCTGTCATCGCCGGATGCGCAGGCGGACGACCCGCTCGCGGATCGTTATCCACAGACCACGTGGAGATTGACTGACCCCGAGCTTTGGAAATGGGGAATCTGGCGGGCCGAGATCAGTTCTGTCCCGCTCGGCATGGATGGGTTTGGCGACCACAAGCTGGTCGAAGAGTATGTGCGCGGCCTCGTCAGTGATTGGTCGTTCCGGAGCGGGTACTTCGGCTGTCGGGTCCTGAAAGTATTTCCGGTGAGTCCGAGGACGACCTGTCCCCTCCGATTCGTACCTGAGTGGCGGCAGGTTTATCGCGTTACTCTGGGCGTTGGTGAAGATCGCGAACACGGATGGATGTGCTTCGGGGACGGGTTCGCGGAGTTTCAATTGGAGGCGAACGCACGCATGAGTGCGATCCCTCTGATGGCGAATGACCAGAAACAGGCGATCTCTGGAAAGTCGCCAGAGTCGGAGAGCGCCGAGCCCAGGGAGGCCCCGGAGCGAACGCAGACCGCGGCGGGGCCCACCCCCTTTGGGATCGATGGTTTGATGGATAAGAGGCGGCGATTCACAACAACCAGCACTCTTCGTGTTATACTCGTTTCTGGGATCAATCATCTCGTCGAGCCTCTTCCAACAAAGTCTCAGCTTCGTGCCACTCGTAGGTTTTATGGCTAAATCGAGGGTGTCCGCGATGTCGAAGCCGATCAAGCGAGCGGGGCGGCCCGCGGTCGAGGTGCTGGAGACGCGTCAATTACTGTCGAGCGTCTTCGCCCAACTCGAGGGCGGCCCGGTGCCGGCCAAGGGACACGAAACGATCACGCTGAAGGTCGCGCGGGGGGAGTTCCATTTACCCAGGGGACGGGTCCTGCTGGGGTTTACCGTGGCGGAAAGCGGCGGTACGTCGGGGAAGATGCTGATGCTCCAGGGCGGCCATGTCCTGCTGCGGCGGGCGAACCCTGCCGCGGGCGCGACCAAGCTGATGCTGGCCAGTGTGGGGAGCGGGTCGGTCGATCTTCAGATGATCGCCGGCAAGGCCGCGATGGGGCCGATGACCATCGACGTCTATCTCGCCGGCGATGCCAACGGCGACCAGAAGGTCAACGCGCAGGACCTGCACCAGATCCGGTCGCTCCTTGGCGTCCGGCAAGGACAACCGGGCTACTCGCTCGATGCCGACGTCAACCGCGACGGCGTGATCAACGCCCGCGACTGGCAACTCGCCCGGCTTAACCTTGGCGTCTCGACGCGAGTTCGACCGTTATCGGCGACGGTCGCGCTGTCGCCGGTCTCCGACCCGGACGGCAACGGTGTCGTCATCACGCCCACCGTGGTCTTGACCGGCCAGACTGTGCCCGGGGCGACGGTCCGGCTCGTCTCTCCCGTTTCCGTCGAGGCGAACCCGATCGTCCCGACGACGAAGGCCGACGCGCAGGGAAACTATCAGCTTTCAATCAACATCCCGACGACCGGCACGATCCCCATCGAGGTCGAGGCAACGGACCGCTTCGGCCAGACCGCCACCGCCGGCATGACGATCGTCCGCGGCGACGTGGTCATCGCCTGGGACCGGGCGCTCATCGACGCGATCCGGGCGGACCAGTTAAGCGTTGGGCCCGCCTCGCGCGCCATGGCGATGGTCATGGGGTCCGTCTACGACGCCGTCAACGACATCGACCACGCCCACGCCGTCTACCTTACGAACGCGACGGTCCCGGCGACGACCTCGGCCGTGGCCTCGGCCAGCACCGCGGCGTACGACGTCCTGGTCGCCCTCTTCCCCGACCAGAAGGCCCATTTCGACGCCACGCTCGCCGAGTCGCTGGCAACCGTTCCCAACGGCCCGGCCAGGTCCGACGGCATGGCGCTCGGCCAGCAGGTCGCCGCCGCGATGCTCGCCTGGCGGGTCAACGACGGCTCGAACGCCGACCCCGTGTACAAGGTCGGCACCGCCCCGGGCCAGTGGCAGCCCACGCCGCCGGACTACACCATCGCCTGGGGGCCGGCCTGGGGCCAGGTCAAGCCGTTCGGTGTCCCCAGCGCCAGCGACTTCCAGCCGCCCCCCCCTCCGGCCCTCAACAGCCCGGAATACACGGCGGCCTACAATCAGGTCATGTCGCTCGGCGCCGTCAACAGCACGACCCGAACGGCCGACCAGACCCAGATCGCCGACTTCTGGGCCTACGATGCCAGCGTCTTCGGGCCGCCGGTGGTCCATTACAACCAGGTCACCGAGACGCTCGCACTCCAGCAGCACAACTCGCTCGACCAGGATGCGCGGCTCTTCGCCCTGGTCGACATCTCCATGGCCGACGCCGGCATCTCCGCCTGGGATGCCAAGTACACGTACGCCTTCTGGCGCCCCGTCACGGCGATCCAGCAGGGCAATAGCGACGGCAACCCGAATACCGCCGGCGACCCGAGCTGGATGCCGCTGGGCGCTCCGGGCGACGGAATCCGGGCCAACTTCAGCCCGGCCTTCCCCGCCTACATCTCCGGCCACGCCACCTTCGGCGGCGCGATGTTCCAGACCCTGACCGACTTCTATGGCACCGACAACCTCTCCTTCACCCTCACCTCCGACGAGCTCCCAGGCGTCACCCGCAACTACACCAGCTTCAGCCAGGCCGCCCAGGAGAACGCCCAGAGCCGGATCTACCTCGGCATCCACTGGCAGTTCGACGCGACCAACGGCATCGCCGTAGGGGATGCCATCGGCAATTACGTCTCCCAGCACCTGCTGCAATGATCGTCGGGCAGTCGGCCGCGTCGCGATCACGGCGGCGCGGCGAATAGATTCTACCTCCGTGAGATCTCTGCGCCGTGCGCGCATCTTTGGGAAAGAGTAATTCCCGCGGAAGCAGTAGGGTGGGTCGAGCCGCGACACGTCGCGGCGAGGCCCACCGGGAAAGCCTTGGCGATCGGTGGGCCTCACGATGCGGTGCATCGTTTCGACCCACCCTACGACCTGGTGCGGCTTTGCCGCGTCAGGATGATTCATCCTTCATCCTTTTGAGCCTGGCCTCCGCGACGTCGGCTGCGATCGAACCCGGCTGGCCGTGGTCCCTGGCCCAGCGAAGGTGAAGCAAGGCCCCCGCGCGGTCGCCTGCGTGCAGCCGGTCAAGGCCGAGAAAGGTATGGACCTCGGCTTGCTGCCTGTCACTGACGGCGGCCTGGAGCACGGCGGTCTCGGTGATCTCTCGCTGAAGGTAGCGTAAGACGGGGACCGGCCACGCGCGAGGCGAGAGATTGGCGAGGGCTTCGTCGAGGGCCCGCGCCGCATCGGCGGGGCGTCCGGCCTCGCGCGCGCCAACGACGGCCAGGACGGCCATGTAGGGAGCAAGTCCATCGTGCCATCCCTTGAGCGATAGGTAGGCGCGGGCGTCGTAGTCGGCCCCTTCGACCCCCGCGCAGAGACGCGACCAGCCCCGGGCCACGTAGGTGTCGGCCCGCTTCGGGTCGAGCACGATCGCTCGATCATAATCCGCAAGTGCCCCAGCCCAGTCGCTGCGCTGCCGGCGCACATTGCCCCGGTCGCAGTACAGGCTGACTTCCTTGGGATCGAGCTGCAGGGCCATGTCGTAATCACGAATCGCCTGGTCCGGCTCTCCTTTCTCGTCCCGGAGGCGGCCGCTGGCGGCGTAGGCCGCCGCGATCCGCGGGTCGATCCGGATCGCCGCGTCGTAATCTTGAAGTGCTCGGTCCCGCCATCCCAGCCGGCTGAAGACCTCGGCGCGGTTGAAATAAGGGATCGCGTTTCGCGGGGCGAGTTGGATCGCATCGCTCAGGTCGACGACGGCCTGGTCGTAGCGCCCCGTGCCGAACAAGGCGAGCCCGCGGTTCGTGTAAGCGCCTGCATTGTCGGGGTCGATCTCGATCGCCTTGCTCAGGTCGTCGATCGCGCGCTCGTACTGGCCCAGGCCGTTGTAGGCGGCTCCCCGGTTTTGATAGGCCGTCGCCCGCTTCGGATCGAGCCGGATCGCTTCGTTCAGGTCGTCGATCGCGCGATCGAAATGGCCGAGGCGGACGAGGATTCCGCCCCTGTCCTTGTGTGCCCCCGCGTTTTCGGGGAGGAGACGGATGACCGCATCGAAGTCAGCCAGCGCCCGCTCGTTCCGGCCCTGCCGCGCGTGGAGAGTACCTCGGCAGCTATAGGCCTTCGCATATTTCGGGTCGAGCGTGATGGCGCGATTGAGGTCGGCCAGCGCCAGTTCGTCGCGGCCCAGATCCGAGAGGATGCCGCCTCGGCCGCCATAGGCCCGCGAATGGGACGGGTCCAGCCGGATCGCCTCGGAATAATCAGCGATCGCCTGGTCGGGCAGCCTCAACGTAGTCAGCGTATCGCCTCGTCCCACGAACCCGTTCGGGTCGGCCGGGAACAACGCGATCGAATCCGTGTAGGCTCGGAGGGCCAGCTCGTTCTGACCCAGACGAAGATAGCAATTGCCCCGCTTGATCAAAAGCTCGAGATCGCGTCGATGCCGCGCCAGCACCTGGTCGAAGTAGGGGATAGCCTCCTGGAAGCGTCCCTCCCGGTAGAGGGCGAGGCCTGTATTCCGGGCGTCATTCGTTCCTCCGGCCCGTGTCTGCTCGGACTGCGTAAGCCCAAGAACGACCGCCAGACCAACCGCCAGCGCAATCCTCGGAAACCGCATGGTCCATCCTCGCCTCCGCTCCCTCGGTGAGTTCCTCCTCGTCCTATTGTCGTCACCGGCCTAGCAGGCTAATCGACCGGCCAGGGATTGGCGCGCGCGGAAGTTGCGGAATTTGAGGGGAATACCTATCGAAGCGACGGGCGCGGAGGCCCGCCCTTCGCAAGAATTCGAATCTCACGCGCCCAGACGATCGCCCGGCTGGACTCGGTAGCCGCGGAGGAACTCGGCGGCGGTGAGGATTTTCTTGCCCGGGAGCTGGATCGTCCGCAACGCGATGGCTCCCTCGCCCCCGGCGACGACCAGCCGGTCGGCCGCGGCCTCGATCACTTCGCCCGGCGCGCCCTGGCCGCCGGTGATCTCGGTCCTGTGGACGATCACCCGAAGGGGATCGCCGGCCGCGGGGGACCGAGGCAGCCAGGTGGTGTATGCCACCGGCCAGGGTTGCATGGCGCGCACCAGGTTGTGGATGGCCAGGGCCGGCCGCGACCAGTCGATCAGACCGTCTTCCTTGCGAAGCTTCGGAGCACGAGTGACCTTCGTTTTGTCTTGGGGCAGCTCGGCGACGGGCCCAGCGGCGAGCGCCGCCACGGCTTGTGCGACCAGCGGTGCTCCCGCACGTGCCAGGCGTTCCTCCAGCTCTCCGGCCGTTTCGTCGGGGCCGATGGTTGTGACGGCGGTGGCCAGGATGCCGCCTGCGTCGATCCGAGGGGTCATCCGGATCACGGTGACGCCGGTTTCGGTCTCGCCGTTCTGGATCGCGCGGGCGACCGGGGCCGCTCCTCGATAGGACGGCAGGATCGACCCGTGCAAGTTGATTCCGCCCAGCCGGGGGATGGACAGCAGCTCTGCGGAGAGGATCTGGCCGTAAGCCGCCGTCACCAGCAGATCCGGCTTGAAATCCCGCAGGCGGCTGAGGCTCTCGGGCTCGTTCACGTCCTCGGGCTGCGCGATGGCAATCCCGCGGACCGCCGCCCTTTGTTTGATCTTGCTCGGGACGAGCTCTTGCTTGCGACCTTGGGGCCGGTCGGGCTGGGTCACGAGCGCAACGACTCGATACCCGCTCTCGACCAGGTGCTCGAAGGTGGGCAGGGCAAAATCGCCGGTGCCCAGCACGATCATTCGGATCGAAGGAACCATGGAGAAGGTGACTCGAACGCGACGATACGTGGATCGACTTGCTCAGCCGGCCGCATCTCGCGGGCCGCCGTCGGAGACCGGCCGCGCGATCTGTTCGAGGCGACTAACGACATCCTGATCCGGGGGAATCTCACCGACTTGCTGAGCCTTGCGATACTTCGCCTCGAAGCTCCGCAGCTTGTCGCCGAGCGCGTGCCGGGCGAGGGGCTCGAGATGATCGATGAACAGCTTCCCCTCGAGGTGATCCGCCTCGTGCTGCACCACGCGGCTGAACAGATCGTCGGCGTCGTGCTCGATCAAGTTCCCGGCGAGGTCATAGGCCCGGATGCGGATCCGCTTGGCCCGCCGGACCGGCGCATAAACACCCGGCAGGCTCAGACAGCCTTCCTCATCCTCGACGGAGGAGTGCCGTTTGACGATCTCCGGATTGATGAAGACCAGCTCCTTGTCCTTCTGGGCCGGATCGGCCGTGAGGTTCAAGACAAAGAACCGAAAAGGGAGGTCAACCTGGTTGGCTGCCAGGCCGACGCCCTTCGCGGAATACATCAAGTCGAACATCGCGTTGATCGTCGCTCGCAAGCCGTCATCGATCTCGGTCACGGGTCGGGACGAATAGCGGAGTGCCGGGTGAGGATAGTAGACGATCTGAAGCAAGGCGTACACTCCCCAAATCCTGTGTGACGGTATTCATGATTATCCTACCGGCGAGGTGATGCGGGTTCCACCTGGAAAGGCTGACGGCTGACGGCTGAAGGATGAGAAGGGGAAGGATGAAGCATCCGCAAGGTGGTCCGGACGGTCCTTGCCAGGATGGCCTGGAGGGCCGGCGCCGCTTCCTGGGCGAAACTTCGAGTGGAGGTTGACCCAGGCGATGAGATGCTGGGCCTACCCCGGCTTATTGAAGGGGGTGGCGTGCATCCACCTAGCGGCCGAATCAACCTGGACGCTGGCCTGTTCAAGCCGGGTCTCCTTGCCGAAACCATGCCGCCGAACGTATCATCGTTGCATGACAAGAGCCGGGCCTCTGTTCGTCAGGACGCCATCATTGCACACGAATACGAGGAGGGCATGAGGGGAAGTCACGAAGCCGCGGTGGAACACTCACCCGACACCAAGTTGGCGATCAAGGAAGAGGCCCGGCGGCTGCTCAGGGCACAGAGAGATGGGAGTGTTTGACCATGTTGCATCGCCTGACCATCGGTCATCTCGATCCCGCCGCCGTGGAGCGCCGACAAACGGTCCCCAGGAAGGCACTGGAGATGGAAGTCGTCCACCGGCTGCTGGCCGAACTGGGCCAGAAGGACGCCGAAGGCAACATCACGCTCGGCGGCTGCAAGGTCGAATTCCACAACGCTGCCGTGTCCTGCCTCTGGAAAGGTGGCCACACCAACCGGGTCGCGGAAGAGTTCGCCCTGCGGATGCAGCGGGAAACCGGCTGTATCATCGCGGATGTGGGAGGATACCGAGTGATCGAACCCGGCGAGTTGGCCGGTCTGAACGGGCAGGTGGCGACGGCCCGGGGAACTCCGCTCCGAAAACAAAACTGACACCAATTTCGTTCCGGCGGCGAGGCCGGTCGAGGTTCCGTCAATGCGAGTAAGGTTTCAGAAAACCGCCTTAAGTACAATCCTCCTTTGCTACGGTTTCACTCCGTCGCTTCGGGGCATGCAGGATGGGGAGCAAGAAAATGCCGTTGCGCAGGTCAAGACCGCGGACCGCCCCGCGAAGATCCAGGGCAAGACGATCGACGCATGGCTCGCCGCACTGAAGGATCGCGACCCGACCGTGCGCAAGCGAGCCATCGAGGTCCTGGGGGAACGCACACTGGACCCGGCCGTCCCCCCGAACGAGAAGTCGAGGTTGCAAACCGCGGTGACGGGCCCGCTGTTCTCCGACAAGGACGCGGAAGTCCGGCAAGCCGCCGCGTTTTTCGCGGATTTGTTCAAGGTCGCCGGTTCTCCAGAGATGGTCGATCGCCTTTTGGAGACGCGAAGGCGCGCCGTCGACCCGACGCGAAGGGCGATCCACCTGGTCGATGCCCAGGGCCGTCCGGTAGAGGGTGCGGTCGCGAGCACCTATTTTCAGCGTGACGCCGACCGTGAGCCTGCCTTCATGGTCCCGGAGCCGCTCCAAGCGGCGAAATCGAATGCGCGGGGCCTGGTCGCCCTAAAGCTCGAGATCCCGGGCCACCTGGACGGGGCGGGAATCTATGCGATCCGGCAGCGCGAGGGTCGTCCACTGGTGGGCTTGCGCAAAGTGACGCGAGAGGAGCTCGACAGGCCGATCACCATCACCATGCATCCGGCTTGCCGCGTCCTCTTCCGGATCGAGAGCACGGGTTTGCCCGCCGTGGAGACGAAATATCACGCCGAGCTGACCGGTCCCGGCTGGTGGCGGGCGGCCTACGTCGTGCTGGGTGCCAGTATCAACGGCACCCCGCGCCCGCTGTTCGCCAGCTCGACGAAAGGCGAGATCGAGTTCCTCCTGCCGCCCGGGCGAGTCACCATCCATGCGTACGGAAGCGACGTAAAGTCGGTCGAACGCCCGATCGAGATCAAGCTGGACGATCGCGAGCAGTTTCTGGGAACTTTCGACGTGCCCCCGTCCCCGGATGCCGAAAAGGGTAGGTTCCCCGATCATCATCGGGTGCGACAAAACCGGGCGGCAGGCGGTGACGAATTCGTCTTCCGCCGGATCCGTTATCTGCCGTTACGCGGCACGGCCCGCGAGGCGCGGGACGTCGCCTTCTCACCCGATGGCAAGCTGCTGGCCACGGCGCATTCCTACAACGTTGACCCTGGCGAGGTGATGCTCTGGGACACGACCACCGGCGCGAAAATCGCGACCTTGCCGCTCGCCGATCGGGGCGTCGTGTCGGTGGCGTTCTCGCCGGACAGCAAGTTCCTGGCCGGCCGGGTCTACGTGCTGGACGATCCCCGGGCATCGGGGGAGATCGTCCTCTGGGACGTCGCAACGCGCCGCGAGGCGCGGAGGATCGGTGGCCATGTCGGCCCGATCTCAGCCCTGGACTTCTCGCCCGACGGCAAGGTCCTCGCCAGCAGCGGCGCGGATCGGGCCGTTCGGTTCTGGGACGTGGTGAGCGGGCGCGAGATCCGCCGGATCGAAGAGGCGGGATCGGGCCATGCGCTGGTCTTCTCGCCAGACGGCCAGATCCTCGTGATGGCCGGCGCCGGTCGCGCCCTCACGTTGTGGGATGTCGTGGCAAAACGCCTGCGTGCCACGCTGGAGCCGGAGACCGAGCGGTTCGGCGTGTACTCGATCGCTATTGCGCCGGATGGCCGTACGCTGGCTGCGGCCGGCGTGACCCTTGACGCAACGGGTTTGGTGGAGCAAGGCCAGGTGCGGCTGTACGACCTGGCTGCCGAGCCGTTCGCACGGCGCGCCGTGCTGACATTCGATCGCAACGCGCTCGGGGTCGGCGGTCCGAACGATCAGGTCAAGATGTGCAGCGACGTCGCGTTCACCCCCGACGGCCGCCGGGTCGTGGCGGTCGGGATGCAGAAGATCAGGATCTGGGACGCGGCCACCGGTGCCGAGCAGGACGCTTTCGAGCGAATCAGCGCCAGCTCATCCGACCGCCTCGCCGTCTCGCCCGATGGCCGATGGCTGGCCGTCACGTCCCCGTTCGGGCCCGGCGCCCAAATCTTCGACATCGGCCCGCCGGGACCGTGATGACTCTGGCGACGAGGCCATGCGCACGCTCCATGCCCTCATCTCGCGCGGCCGGGTACCGAAGCCGCCTCCCGATTTCTCGGAGTTGGGACTTAGCCGTTCACCGATGTTGTTCCTTATCGAAAATCCAAAATCCAAAATCAAAGGGGCGCGAAGACTTTGTCGGGGAGCGGTTCGAACCGCTCGCCGGATTGAATGAGGGCGTTCCAGGACATGCCGGGGAGGAGGAACACCGGCCCGGAGCGGCCCGACCCTTCGGCCGCGAAGACCAGCCCGTTCTCGATCGGATCGCCGATTCTGAGCACGCGACGCGGTAGATCGGTACCCAGACTGACCTCGACGACGAGTCGTGGCCGGGTCAATCCCGTCAGCGGCGGGATGTCTCCGCCATACTGAGCAAAGCGGATCGTTTCCAGGTGCGAGAGGGCCTGGGCGAGTGCACTCGCGCTCGACAGGTCGATCCCCCTGGCGTCCGTACCGGGCTCATCAACCCATTCCGGCTGTCCCTTGGCGCTCGGGGTCCGGTGCCGGATCGCGACGGTGCGTTTGGGCCAGCCCCAGTGCAAGAGGATCCGCTCGGCCTTGGCGAGCGGGAATGACATCACCACGTGATCGTGAAACTCGGCTTCAAAGGGCTTGAGGGTCTCGGCCCTCAGCGTGAAGACGTACGGTTGATTCTCGACGGTGGCGTAATACGCCGCGGTGCGTGGAACCTGTGCGCCGACCTTGAGGTGATAGGGTCGATCCGACTCCCACGCGATCTCCAGAAGGGGCTGGTCAAGGCCGAATCGCTTTGCAGGCTCCCGCGCATCGGTGATGAAGTCGTCGGCCCGGAGGTTCGCCAGAACGGAGATCGCTTGAGTGACCGATCGCGTGTCGGCGGGCGCGGCGATTGGCTTCTTCATCCGCCAGCGGTTGGGCTCGCCGGCCTCGCTCGGCACCAGTTCGTCGGTCCTCCCGGCCCGGATGACGATCAATTTGCGAATATCGGCCGGGTTGAGCGTCAAGATCGTGTGATCGCGAAACGCGAGATCATTCCTGGGCAGCACTTCGAGCAGGTTGTCCGGCAGCGCGAGGACGACGTCGTCGGTCTCCAACTGGGCCAGGAGCGTTTTCGCCACCGCGTCGTGTCTGCCGATCCGGAGGTCGAGCACGGGTTTGGCTGCTTCGGAGCTCGACCCGGTCTCGGCGGGCGACGACTGCCAGATCTTGATCGTCATCGCCGGCGGAGCCAGCTCCGGACGACGAACCTTGGTCGGCTCGAGGAACTCGCTGGTCTCTAGCGACTCGATCCGGCGCAGGAACGACTGGACCAGCATGGCATCGGCTTTCTCCTGCCGGGGGGCAGTGAGCTCCCAGTCGGTCGAACCTTTCTTGAGTGCAAACGCGCGATCTTTTGTCTGGAACTGGATCGCGGTCACCGCGCCCGGATCGATGTCGGCGACCTTTTGGCTTCGGAGGGCGACGGCGGTCTGGGGGACCTCGGCGACGGCTTTGGCGTCGACGATGACGACGTCGTCCTGGTCGCCCTGGCGGACGTAGACGCGGTCGGCTCGGCCCGGAACCGGCTTGCCGACGTGCAGGACGAGCGGTTGCTCGGACCCGCGGATCGTCGTCAGCTCCACCGTCGCAACCGGCGGGGAGAGGCCGAACGGAGTGAAGTCCTGGACGTTATCAGCGACGTACCCTTTCGGGCCGTCCACGACCCGAAGGGAGGAGAGGGCGGCAATCAGACTTTCAATCTTGTTGCTGTCGGCCGGCACGGGCACTGGGGCCGACAGCCTCCAACGACCGCGGCGGCCGCGCTCGGCCCGGATGAGGTGTCCGGGTCGCTTGATCGTCACGGCGGCGACCTGGAAGGTCGGCACGCCCATCACGACCGGCTCACGCCAATCGCTCGCAGGGAGGTCGACGGCGTTCAGCAGCTTGGCGTCGGCGACCTCAATCGCGCCGGTCCCCTCGGGGCGAACGAATCGCACGCCGCGTGCCACCTTACCGAATGCCAGCGTGGCAATCGGAGGATCGGTCTGGGCGGGGCCCCCCGTGCGGTCGTCCCAGAGTCGCACCGTTGCCGCGGGAGGATCGAGGCCGAACGAGGCCGCGGGGCCGGTGATGCGACCCGAATCGGGCGATTGACGGAGCTGTTTGAGGTTCCGCACCAGGGTTTCCAGCCGCGACGGCTCGGCTGCCGCGCCCACCGGCTCGATCATTTGCCAGCGGCCGATCGAGGAGCCGCGACGCTCGAAGACCAGCCGCTCCTTGCCCCGCTCGATCACCAGCTTGCGGATGCTCGCCTCCGGCGTGTCGACCAGCTCGGGCAAGATGCGGCTCTCCGAGAGCCGCCTTTCCCTGTCGGTCCGGACGCCGGTGTACTCCAGCCCCAGCAAGGCCAGGAGGCCCACGAAGAAAATGCCAATCAACACATATGTCTTGCGATAGGTATTCATTATTCGCGTCGGGCGATGAAGACAATGATCCCCATGGCAACGAACAGCATGACGGCCACGAACGACGGGACCAGGATCAGCCGCGACCGGAGGGACGGGTCGACCGAGAGGGTCAAGGCGACGTGGGTGTGCGGGGCGATCCCCTGGGTGTCGGGCCGGCCGCGGAGCCAGCTCGCGGCATTCATGAGCAGGTCGAGGTTGGTTCGCTCGTACTCCTGGAACACGTTCTCGGCCATTGCCGGGCAGGAGAACAGGACCAGCCGCGGCTTGCCCAGGGCCGAGCCCTCTCCCTGGCTGCGCGACGCCGCGCGGTCGGCGACCGCCACGCCGACGGTCAGCGGGCCCGGCTCGTCTTTGTCGCGGTCGAGCCGCACCGGGGATGTCTGAGGCTCAGTCTCAGCCCAGGAAAAACTGCTCGTTCGCAGGATCGGCACCGGGACCAGGTTGGCGTCAACCGGCTGGTTGTGCGCACTGTCGCGAGAGTGCATCCCAAACACCATGATCGGCGCCGCGCCGGTCAGGAGAACGGCCCGGTTCACGCCCAGGGGATCGACGATCGGATGCTTCACCCCCGCCTGCAGCGGCGCGAAGACCAGGGACGCATTCCGGTTGAAGTTGGACTGGGGGTCGATCACCAGCCCGCGGCCGATCTCGAGGTTGAAGGACTTGAGGAATAAGTCGAGCCCGGTGGGCTCCGTGTTGCCCACCATGAGCAGCACCGGCCTACCTTCTACCGCGAGCGACCTGAGCTTGGTGAGCTCGTCGGGTTTGAACGGGCTCTTCGGGCCCACCACGATCAAGAGGCTGAGGTCCCTGGGAATGTCGTCCTGGATCAGGTTGAGGTCGATCACCTCGCAGCCCACCTTGTTGAACCGGGCCTTCCACTCGCCGATGCCCCGTCCCCGCGGGTTCAGGTCGGACGAGAGCGGCTCGCCGTGCCCGGTCGTGAACGCAATCCGCGACTTCTTGCCCTCTCTCAATCGCATCACCGCCGAGGTGAACTCATCCTCGCCGGTAAAGGCCGACGCGAAGTGGTTCCGGCCGCCATGCGCGGGGTCGAGCAGGATCGGTTGAAAGAGGTCCTGGTTGCGCACCACGACGTACAGGGCGCTCTCGCCCTCACCGTATTCGATGACCACGCCTCCCCCGTGCAACAACTCAAGCTCGGGCACGTGCTTCGCCAGTTCGTCGAGCCGCGGCAGGTCGTTGAACGGGTCGAGGCTCACGAGCTGGATCATCTGGGGATTGGCGGCCTTGTAAGCCTCGAGCAATTGCACGACCCGAGCGCGCTGGCGGCTCGCTCGCTGACCCTGGCCGAAGATCATCGTGAAGGCCACGGGCCGTTCGAGGCTCTTCAACTGGTTGAGGGTGAGCGACGAGAGTGAGTAGGTGCGCTCGCGAGTCACGTCGATTGGCTGGCCGCCGTAGCGAAACGCGATGACGTTGAAGACGATCAAGATCCCCGCCAGCAGCGAAGAATTGACGAACGCCGTCGAAAAATCGATCGTCCGGCGCAGACTGGGGCTCGCGTGCCGGTAGCGGCGGTTCTGCGCGATCAGGAAGAGGACCAGGCCGAACCCCAGGGCGAAGATTGGCAGCGACCAGAGGACTCCACGGGAAAGGGCGACGAAGGCGGCGCCCAGAATCAAGATCAAGCCGACGACGACCGCGACCACGATTCGGTCGCGGTAGCCCGCACGCGGCGCGTCGGCGTCTTCCTCCCCCGCGGCCGCTTGACCCGGGGGCGCGCCGCGCAACACCCAGATACCCGCCAGGAACACGGCCAGCCCCGCCGCCGCGATCCAGAGCTCAGTCCGATCCAGATACGTGAGGAGTTCGTGTTTCATCGAAACCGGCGTCCCCCCTGGCCTTCGTCAATCAAAGATTCGTCCGCATCTGGATCGCCTTCACGGTCAAGCCGAGCACGAAGAGACAGACGGAAAGTTGAACCGCGATGTATCGAAGGTCGAGCTGGCCCATGCCCAAGCTCTGGATCTGGTAAAAGATGGAAATGAACCGGATGCCGTCCGCCCAGCCGGCGTGCTGGCTCGCCGCGAACACGTAAGCCACCGGGAAGACGACCACCAAGAGGACCAAGACCACGAACGTCCAGATCGCGGCGATGATCTGGTTGCGCGTCAGCGCGCTCAAGAGCAAGCCAATGGCGACGAACATCATGCCCATCGTCGTCAAACCCAGACCCAGCGTGAGGATCGGTCCGACATCGAATTCGAACTTCGCCTGGTAGTAGAGGAAAGGCAAGTACATGGCGAACGGAACGAGTAACGCCCCGTACATGAGCACACCGGCGAGCCACTTGGCCAGCACGACCTCGGTCTCGGTCACCGGTACGGTCAAGAGCGCCTCGATTGTGCCGGAGCGGCGCTCCTCGGCAAACAGTCTCATGGTGAGCATGGGGACGAACACGATGACCGCGAACCAAAACACGAGGCTCCCCGAGATGTAGGTGCTCATCGGATCTCGAAGGCTCGATAACTCGTGTTGCGGCTCGCTCAGGCTGTCGATGAGCATCCAGAAGTTGAGGATCGCGATGCACTGGACTGCCAGCAGGACGAGATAGGCCATCGGCCCCAGGAAGTAGGCAGCCAGCTCGCGTTGGAGGAGAGCGGGAACGTGCCGCATGATCAGACTGCCTCGAGTTGCGCATCGGCGAGGGTGTCCTGGGTCACGACCTGCGTGAACCGCTCTTCGAGCGAGCTCCGTCGCAGATCGAGCTGCCGCAGGGGCCAGCCGTTGGTCATGAGTTTGTGGCTCATTGCTTCCCGCAGGTCCTGAGAATCTCGAGTCTGGACTTCGAAACAGGCATGATCGCCGTCTCGCCGCGCCAGGACCACGCGTTCGACCCCCGGGATCGTCTGGAGCGCGGCCCTGATCGGGTCGGATGGGCCCCGGGCTTCGAGGGTGATCGCGCCTTGCCGCCGAAGGTTCGTGAGCTGGTCGTCGAGCGCAATCCGGCCCCGCGCGATGATGATCACGCGACCGCAGACCGCTTCAACCTCCGACAGGATGTGAGTGGACAGCAGAATCGTGTGTCGGAGGGCGAGCTCGCGAATCAGCTCCCGTACTTGACGGATCTGCAGCGGGTCCAGCCCGGCCGTCGGCTCGTCCAGGATCAGGATCTCGGGGTCGTGGACCATCGCCTCGGCCAGGCCGACCCGCTGGCGGAATCCGCGCGAGAGCTGGCCGATCAACCGATTCTCGACCTCACCGAGCCGGCACCGGCTCACCACCGCGCCGATCGCTCGGCGGCGCTCCGCCCGGGGGACGTCCTTGAGCCGGGCCCGATATCTCAAATACTCGCTCACCCTCATCTCGGTGTAGAGGGGAACGTTTTCCGGAAGATAGCCGACCTTGCGCCGCACCTGGAGCGGCTCGTCGAGCACGTCGTGGCCAGCCAGCCTGGCGCGGCCGCTCGTGGGGCTCAAGTAGGTCGTCAGCATCCGCATTGTCGTCGTCTTGCCGGCCCCGTTTGGGCCGAGCAGACCGACGATCTCGCCCCGGCCCACGTCGAAGCGGATGCCATCCACGACGGTGTGCGACCCGAATCGCTTCGAGAGCCGGTCTACCTGGATCATTTGGCGTCTTGGCGGTTCCAACGTATGCGGATTCCGGCGTCTTGGCGGTTCAACTCCGAGGCTTGCATACCCAGACGAGAACCACGATCGTGTCGTGCGGCCCCTCGGAGGGGCGAGCGATCGAGGCCGCGCCCGAGGTGCGCGCCGCGTCGGAATGGGTATCCGAGCTCGAGCCGGGCCGAGCGGCTGCCAGACGTTTCGCGCTTTGCTCTTGTTCGATAGTCGGACGATTGTGCCCGCTTTGCTTTTCGGGAGAGGCCGGCGGCCCCGTATTCTCCGTGGCGCCCGCCTCCCCCGTCCGCAGCGCCAGGGCCTCACGGGGGATCAAAACATCGGCCAGCGGCGCGGGATGGAAAGCCTCAACCTGGCCGATATCAGTCAACTGGGTGACGATCGCCGGATCGACCGGAGTTTCCTCGATGAGATCCGAAAAAGCGACTTTGAGCTGATCGCGGAGACGATCGACCTCCTTCGGGTTCACGAGCAGCACAAAGACCGTGACTTCCTCGGGGTGGCGCGGATCGATCACGATTCCCTGCGAGACCGTGCTCTTGAAGAAACCGAATCGGGTCGTGCGCTCAATGACGGTCGCCACAAGCTGCTCTCCCCTGCCATCGTGCCCGCTTCTCACCAGGAAGGACCGTCGGAGATTGGGGTTGTCGAGGAATTGACGGTAGCGCTCCAGGTCGCGGGAGGTGGCCGAGCCCGTCGACTCAAAAACGGAACTGATGTGCGCTTCACCTCCCGACGCGAGCGTGCTGGCAGCGCCGTCGCTGGATAGACTGATATCGGATGAGGAACGGCGAGTTTCCTGAGCGCCTTCGGTCGCGCCAGCGTCGGTTCGGGTCGCAGTTGATTTCGCGTTGTCAATCGTTTTCGTGAGGCCACGACCGGTCGTGCCATCAGGACGATTCAATCGCGGAGCATGTGAGACGGCGAGCGAGATTGCAAGGATGATGCCAGCGGCGGTCGTGAGGATACCAATGGTTGCGAAGCTCGGCACTCGACCTGGCGGCCATGGCTGGAACGCCGGGAATCGCCTTGGTACCGGCTGCCGGGCCCGGATTCGCTCCATGACCCGGGGCGCCACGTCGACGGACGTGTCACGGGCCAGACCCGCCACGAGGTCGCGCAGGACGGTCAGTCCTCGTAACTGCTCCGCGAGCTGAGGATTCGACACCAAGGCCGACTCGACCCACTCATGTTGGCCGGGATCGAGCTGGCCGTCCATGTATGCACTCAAAAACGAGTCGTCGTCACTCATCATGTCTGTGTACTTATGAAACGGTTGGGCCGACACTCTTGCTGGCCATGGTAAGGCCGACGCTCTCGTCGACCGTGAAGGAGACCTTATGGGCGCCGCGTCATGCGACCCATGAGACACTAAAATCGACGGGCGACCTCAGCGGGCTGATGAGGACGCCTGGCGTGCGGGCTGTTCGAGATCGACGAGACTCCGAAGCCGATCACGAAGCTCGCAGCGGGCGCGGTGCAGACGGCTCCGAACCGTGCCCACGGGGACGTCAAGGATCGCACTGATCTCCTCGTAACGGCGGCCGTCGAAATCTTTCAACACGACGACGGCGCGGTGATCGGGGCACAACTGGTTGAGGGCCGCCTCGACGATCTGCTCGCGCTCGGCCCGCTCCAGCGAAGAGCTGGGATCGGAGTCGGCTGATTCGTCGGCTGGATCCTCACCTCGGCTGACTGGGCGTTCACCACGGTAGCGAAGCATGGACCGGACACGGTGCCGCCGATGGCCGCTCAAGGCAAGATTGACCGCGATTCGATAGACCCAGGTATAAAATGAGCTATCTCCTTGGAACTGATCGAGTTTCTCGAATGCGCGCAGAAACGTGTCCTGCAAGATATCCTTGGCATCCTCGGCCGAGCCCACGAGCCGGAGTATGGTTGGGTACAGCCTATCCTGGTAGCGCTGGACCAAGGCGCCGAACGCCTCGGTTTGACCCGCGCGACACGCTTTCACAAGGCTATGGTCGTCAAGGCAGCGGGACATCACACCTCTTCGACGATTCAGGTCGGCGGTTAGTTCCCGACAAACAAAGGCGGCGAATCGTTCGCAACCCCATTGCGGGCGGATCGTCGCGGCCCCAGCGGTGAGCGCCGCAACGCCCACGTTCATCTTATCCTCCGGGAGACCGTTTGGTGAATCCCTCCCGAACAAGAAGCTGAGGTGGTCTACCCGTCCCCGGGAAGCTCCGGTGTTCGTGGATTCGTATCTCTGTTCGAATCCTTCCGATCCGGCGATTGACATACGGAATCAACGCCGCAATGATTGAGTGTATGCGTGGTGGTATTTGCCTGGTCGCGGGGCTCTCCACGGTGAACCGAAGCGGAAACGGGGACGCAACGAGTTGTTGCGAACAAACGGGGACGCGGTTCGTTTTTCATCCGGGACAGAGGTGGAGCGATGGACACAGTGCGTGTCGGTCTCATTGGTTCAGGCTTTGTCTCGTCGATCCATCATGAGGCTTTGCGCCACGTGAACGGAGCCCGCGTGGTCGCCGTGGCTTCGCCGACGGCGGGCCATGCCGAACGATTCGCCGGGGAGAGAGGGATCGCCAAGCACTTCATCGATTATCGGTCACTGCTCGACCTGGAGGACGTCGACCTGGTCGTGGTTGGGATCCCCAATGACCTCCACTGCGTGGTCGTTTCTCGGGCGGCCGAAGCGGGTAAGCACGTCGTGGTGGAGAAGCCGATGGCCTTGAGCCTCGCGGAATGCGACGGGATGATTGCAGCCTGCGAGCGGGCCGGCGTCATGCTGGGCTATGCGGAGGAGTTGTGTTTCGCCCCCAAGTATCTCCGACTCAAGCAATTGATTGACGAAGGCGCGTTGGGGAGAATCCATGTCGTGAAGCAATCGGAAAAGCACGACGGCCCCCACGCGAGCTGGTTTTTCGACACGCGGCGAAGCGGGGGCGGGGTGACCTTCGACATGGGCTGCCATGCGATCGAGTTTTTCCGCTGGCTATTGGGTGGAGCGTCGCCGGCGGGCAAGGCGCGCATTTCCAGTGTGTACGCCCAGATGGGCACGTACGTGCACCGTGACAAGACCGATGGCGACGACGAGGCCGTGTTGCTGCTGACGTTCGAGGGAGGGGCCATCGGCCTGGCCGAGGAGAGCTGGACCAAGCCGGGGGGCATGGATGACCGGGCCGAAGTCTTCGGCAGCGAGGGGCAGGCTTATGCCGACCTGCTGCACGGGAATGCCCTGCGTGCTTTTTCCCGCGGCGGCTATGGCTATGCCGTCGAGAAAGCCGGGTCGACCGCGGGCTGGTCCTTTCCCATCTACGAAGAGATCTGGAACTACGGTTTCCCTCAGGAGATGGACCACTTCGTCTCGTGCGTGCGGCGCGGCGAGCGCCCGCGAGAGAACGGCCAGGATGGACGGTCGGTCGTGGAGGCCGTTCACGCCCTCTACGCCTCGGCCGCGCGCGGAGAGCGCATCGACCTTCCCTTCGTGAGCGAGGCCGCGCGACCCATCGATCACTGGCGCCGCGTCGGTTCGGAAAACGGCGGCTCGTGATCGGTCAACCGCCGGACTTCTCCCAGCTCCGCCGGAGCCCATCGAGAGCGATGATCCACAAGCCTCGAGGGTTCCACTCATCGCGTCCCCGTCTATCATGATTCCCCGCCTGTCCAGGGAATGTTTCGGAAAAACACCAAAAAGTCCCTCGCAACCGTGAAATCAACCAAGCGTTGTCGCAACGTGACACAGAGTTGAGTGCGTTGCGTAACTTCATCGGTGAGGCGAGAAAGACACCGTCTCGCCGGGGGGAACGCGGGATCGTGATCGGTCCCGACGTGCACACGACGGCAAGACGATCTGGACATCCAGCGTGTTCGTCGCACGAGCAGGGGAACGCGGCGACGCGGTCCGGAGAGGCTCGATGTCAACCGGCACGAGGACCGCCAGCGAGAAATGTCCCGGACGAGACGATCGACGCGTGCTTGCGCGAACACCAGGGCGGAAACGAAGGAGAGCCGAGCGTGGGAAATATTGCTGGCTACGTCTTCGATCACACCATATGTGACGCGCGACGCTGGCACCAGCTTGAAGCCGGCCAGCAAGGTCCGTACTTCGTGTCGATGGTGCACGGCCCCCAAAGAGATGAGTTCCTGAGGTCCGCGCGCACACACGCCGAGAAGAATCCGTGTTGTGACCCCCTCGACGGCCAGGTGCACAGTCTCAAGGAAGTGACGCGCTGGATTGGAATTCGGGAACTGGCCCTCCGGTTTATCGGCCTGGGAGTCATTTTGGGCATCTTCGAGTTGGTTCAGCCGTGGGTGAGAAAAGAGCAGGAAAGCCACGAGGACATGATCAATCGGTTAGAGCGAGACAACGAAGCCCGGTTTCGATTGAAGGTGCATCAGGTACCTTCCAGCTTTCCGATCAGCACGGGGGTTGTCTCGCGGTGCGGCGGAGCCAGCAATTGCACGCCGACGAGGGTCGCGTCGTCATCCGAACGTGCGTGCGCGACCCGCCCCAGGTCCTCGTCGGCGATCTCTCCGCTCGAACGGTTCAGGAGTCGGAACGCCAGGCAGTTGACCTGTTCGAACGCATGGCCGTTGGGCACCCGCCGAGGCTGATCATCCTCGGCTTCGTGGTGATTCGCGCGGGTGCGTTCTGGCTCGGGGAGACGGCCGAGATTGTGGAGCAAAGCGAGTTTCACCACGTTCGCTGTCCGAAGCATCCGATTCTCCGAGACTTCTCGCTGATCACCACCTGGTTTGGCGGAGCGAAACCGCGATCACCAGGCGGTTCGCCCCCTCACCCCATCCCTCTCCCCACAAGAGGGGCGAGGGCGACCGGTCTTCTCCTTCGCGTCGTAAGGTCAGACCGCCGTGGGCCTTTCATCTTTACCACCTCGCCCCCTTGGGGAGAGGTCGGCCGAAGGCCGGGTGAGGGGGTCCCGGCGGCGGTGTTCAGCGCGGAGTCTCGAAGGACGGCTTCTGGACACCCAGTTGATGGGCGGGCTTTCACGCCGCCTGCTTCCGCCGTCGCCAGGCGAAGCCCCAGAAACAGAAAGCACCGATGCCGAGCAGGGTCAGGGTGGAGGGTTCGGGGACTGCTGACACGCTCACGTCGTCAAGCAAGAAGTACCCAGTCGTCTCGTAGGCGGAGAATTGGAGTGTCGTGGATGCCGTCGTCGGCGTCTCGACGAAAGTGTACTCGGTGTAGGCCGGGTACGACGGCGACGGGTACAAGAGTACGGGCGGGTTTGCCTGGTCAAGGAGAACATTTCCGCCCCATGATGCCTTGAATTCGCTTGATGGAGTCGCCGAAACCACGGTGCCATTGAATAGCCAGAAATCAATGACATACGGCTGGCCAGGAGTCGTTGCCACCGTTTGCGAAATGCTGTCGAAAAAGCCTACGTCAAACGCCCCCATTACGGCCACGTACGTGCCGGAGTGGGGAATGTAGAAAGGGGTTGGTCCTTGGTTGGGCCTTGACGGGATGCCAGCCTCGGAAGCGACATAAAAGCCGCTACCCTGACTAGCTGGAGTCGCAGTCCAACCACTGAAATCCCCCGTTTCAAATCCGCCGTTGACGATCAGGT